>JBLINQ010000054.1:0-28595 GCA_047639315.1 Planctomycetota bacterium | reverse complement strand
GGCCGCGAGCACAATACTGGCGTGAAGGAAGAAATCGCTCGATTGACAAATCCAGACGGAGAGCAAGGTGAATTGAGAGATGTACTCAAAGGTGCTCATGTCTTTATCGGTGTTTCGAAAGGCAACCTCCTCAAATCAGAAGACATCGAGACGATGGGACACAATCCAATTGTGTTGGCGATGGCCAATCCAATCCCTGAGATCATGCCAGAAGAAGCAACGAAAGGTGGTGCTGTTGTCGTCGGCACCGGACGTAGTGATTTTCCGAATCAAGTAAACAACGTCTTAGCTTTTCCAGGTCTATTCCGCGGCGCATTGGAATCACGGGCAACGTGTTTCACAGCGGGGATGAAATTCGCCGCCATCCAGGCCATCACCTCTTGCGTCCCAGAACCGACTGCTGGATTGATTCTTCCTTCGCCATTTGATCGTTCTGTCGCGGTACGAGTCGCGAATGCTGTGGCCGCCGCAGCGCGTGCTGATGGCGTTTGCTGTTAAGAGCGACTCTTGGCTGAACGTCGAAGAAAAAAGAGGGGCCTGGCATTCAATGCCAGGCCCTTTTTCCTGTCAAAAACGATGAACTCTCTTGGACTATTTCGTGCCGATTGTCCAAGACATGCCGTCGCTCAAGCAGTATCCAAGTGGGGCAAGTACGTCGGCGATGGCCCATTGCATACTGAATTGAATTCCGGACAACCCTAAGGTGAAGTCGATTGGAACTGTCACGTCGCCGGCTGCAGTGCTAATGAATGAACCGAAGGCGAAGGTGACGCTGAACGGGTTGATCCACAGTGTCTCACCTGATGCTGGGATGAACAATCCGCCAGGAACTGGGCAGTAATCGTAGAGCAAGAGTGACAGCGTTAGTGGTGGACCACCGACCAAGCGGAACGCGGTTGCGCCTCCAACACCATTGTGAGCAGCTTTGTTCATGCCGATGAGTGGGAAGGTTCCTGTTGATGGGCAGATCACCGCACCTGGCATCGTTTGAAAATCACAACTCATTGCCAAGCCACGGGCTGGTTGCCCAGTTGATGCAGGAACAGGAATCGGTGGATTGGTTGGGATGAGGCCGTCATAGATGAAGCGACCATCCGTCACACAGATATGGAATCCAGTGATCTGGGTCGAGCAGAACGGAGCGCCGGTTGAAGGCACACCATTGGTGCGGTTGACGCACAAGCCACCCAAGCCAGGTGAACCAGCGACGATCGGTGAGAAGGCTACTGGCTGTGGTCCGACAGGGAAAGCTGCTGTTGTGAAGTTATAGATGTTGCCGTTTGCGCCACAGCCCCAGAGTGTTCCAGTGCTTTGCTCGATGTCCAAGCCAACGAGTTGGTTTGTTCCAGGAATGATTGGTGGGAGAAACATGATTGGGGTTAAAGGCAGGAATGGCGGTGCCGGAGTGAATCCGCCAAGGCTAATGCCGTCTGTCATCCACAAGATGCCGCCCGGCACATCCAGTGCCATTCCAGTAATCGGGCCACCAGTTAAAAGAAGTGGCGCTGGAGCGGGAAGTGGCAAGAGAGGTGCCGGTGTGAATGGGATGTAGAGAGGGTTGTAGTCAAAGGCAATGACGAAGCCGTCGGATGAGATGACCATGCCATTGGTTTGGTCAATAGTCATGCCTCCTGAGCGAAGGCCTGGTGCCAAGACGCCGGAGTTCGGCAATGGCTCAAGGCCGAACGATGTAGCGCCACCGAGGATATACGGTGATGATGGAAGGTAGACGTCTTGGGCCGTTCCCGGTCCGAAGACCTGAAGAACATGGGCGACTTGGGCAGGACATGCTGCCGCAAGAAACAGGAAGAGAACGAAGGTACTGAGTGTTTTAGTGGCCATTTTCTTGGTCCTTTTCACTTTGTTTTGGTCTCGGAGCGTTTGGGTGCTTCCTGCACCCTGCAATATGTGATGGTTTGGGTTTCCAAAGGCGGAAGCGAAATCCCACAAAAAGACTGATTATTCCTGGCCCCGCGCCTCAAAGAATCTCACGCCCAACTGAAATTGGGGCGACGAATTGATTCCAACGCCCCAAATTCTGGTGACCGACGCCAAGAATGGTGATGCGGTCATCATCCGCATAAGGGCGCCGCGACTGCCCTTATCAAGGGAACAAGGGGGGGGCTCCAAGCACCTTTGCGGTGATCGACAAGAAAGAAGGCCTGGCATATGACGCCAGGCCTTCTATGACAGGAACGGAAAGTTTCTCGCGACTATTTGGTGCCGATGGTCCAACACATGCCATCGCTCAAGCAGTAGCCCAGCGGAGCCAGCACGTCGGCAATAGCCCATTGCATGCTGTATTGAAGTCCAGCCAGCCCTAAACTGAAGTCGATTGGCACAATGACATCGCCTGCGCCATCACTGACGAATGAACCGAAGGCAAAGGTCACACTGAATGGGTTGATCCACAACGTCTCACCGGATGCGAAAACGAACAGACCACCAGGAATTGGGCAAAAGTCGTAGAGCAAAAGCGAGAGTGTGAGTGGAGGGCCACCGACCAAACGGAATGCCGTCGCGCCGCCAGTACCATTATGAGCAGCCTTGTTCATGCCGATGAGCGGGAAAGTCCCGGTCGAGGGGCAGATCACGGCTCCTGGCATTGTCTGGAAGTCGCAACTCATGGCGAGTCCGCGAGCCTGAGGGTTGAGAAAAAGAGGAACCGGAATGGGCGCGTTCGTTGGAATCAAACCATCATAGATGAAAAGTCCATCGGTGACGCAAATATGGAAGCCAGTGGTCTGAGTGGAGCAGAACGGAGCGCCGGTTGAAGGCACACCATTGGTGCGGTTGACGCACAAGCCACCCAAGCCAGGTGAACCAGCGGCGATCGGTGTGAACGAGACTGGCTGTAGCCCGACCGGGACAGCGGCCGTGGTGAAGTTATAGATATTGCCGTTGACACCGCAGCCCCAGAGCGTTCCTGTGCTGATCTCGATGTCCAATCCAACCAGCTGATTCGTCCCAGGGATGATTGGGGTCAAGAAATAGACCGGAGTCACAGGTGCAAATGGTGGTGCCGGGTTGAAACCGCCAAGGCTAATACCATCTGTCATCCACAAGATATTTGTTGTGACATCTAACGCCAAGCCGGTGAGCGGTCCGCCGGATAAGAGGATGGGCGCGGGAGCAACAGGTGGCAAAAGAGGTGGTGGCGTGAATGGGATGTAGAGAGGGTTGTAATCAAAAGCGATGAGAAAACCGTCAGTGGAAATGACCATGCCATTCGTTTGATTAATGGTGATCCCTCCAGAGGGAATTCCCGGAGCGAGGATACCTGAATTCGGTAAAGGCTCAACCCCGAATGAGGTAGCACCTCCAGCTGGATATGCCGCTGAGGGAAGATAAACATCCTGAGCGGCCCCTGGTGCATTGGCTTGAAGTACATGGACGACTTGAGCATGGGATGCTGCCGTCAGAAACAGGAAGAGAACGAATGTGCTGAGTGTTTTCGCGGCCATTTTATTGGTCCTTTTCGGTAGGGTTCATCTCGGGGCTAATAGGGTGCTTCTTGCACTTTACATCCTTGGATCCATTCGGGTGACGGGGGCGGAATCAAAATTCCGCAATTAGAGAGTCTTTTCGAAAGATAGACCGCGTAAAGCCCTGTGCTGGGGGCAATTCCGTCGATCGACGTCGACAAAAAAAACTGGGGCAAATCTGTGCCCCAGTTCTCATGCTTCATCGATTCTTGATCCACTACACCCAATCAATCATGATCAGGCGTCGTTCCGCCTCATCTCCGGGCAGGTCGTATGAGATGTCGAGAACAACGTCCATCTTGCGCTTCTTCAAGAGACGATGGCAATCGTCTAATTCTTCTTCAAACTTAGGACCTTTCCACAACAAGAGAGGGCCGAACCAGTTATTAGTCGTCCATTGAAGAATGCGTGACAATGGCCCAACGGCACGAGCCATGACCACATCGTAATCACGACGTTCGGGGCGAATGTGATCTTCGAAGCGCGACCACACACGGCTGACTTGTTGTGACATTCCCATGTCACCCACAACGTCGTTGAGGAATTCGATTTTCTTTCGTGTGCCGTCCAAGAGTGTCACTTGAAGATCTGGCAGGGCGCAGGCGAGGGTTAGCCCCGGGAATCCTGCGCCCGTACCCAAGTCAAGGACGCGGGACACTTTGATGTCATCGGTACCGGCAAGAATCGGAAGGGCCGCCAATGAATCAAGGACATGCTTGACCGCCATATCTTCCGGAGAAGTTAAGCGCGTCAGATTCATGACCTTGTTCTTTTCGCGAACGAGCCATGCGTGACGCGCCATCTTATCGGCGCCCCCCGGGCGGAATTCTCCCATGGCGCCAAGAAAACGCTCGTTGAATTCTTCTTCGGTTAAGTCTGGTTCAGTTGTATTTTTCATATTGGTAAGCAGAGAACCGGTTGGCTCGAATTAAGGATGAGGTCACGGATGCGATTCAGGGAAGGAGACTGGATTCTCGCCAAGTAAGAACAAACAGAGAATCCGTCTTTTTCCACGGTGCGATCAGCGCATTCCTTGGACGACTCTCTTCCTTTCTGAACTTCAAAGCGGCTATCGAACCCTTGAGTTGTTCCCAGTTTTTGGACAGCAGCTACGATACCACCGCTGAGTCTTGTTTCAGCTCGACCGATGAGACGTTTGAATGTCGCCATATCGTCTTCGTCGTTACCCAGAAGCGCTTCCATTTCTGACATCGTTGCTGGGTCGATGGTCGAAATCAATTCCACTTCTCCTGTCGCCCCGGCGAAGAGACAACCATAAGATGCGGCGATCCCCTGGAAACGTTCATGCCAGTCTAAGAGAATGACGGGATTCTCCAGGACATTCTCTACGGATTCGATGGCGTTTCTTGCGATCAGGATCGGCACCTGCGATTCGGCTAGAATGAGATCTACAACCGAACTAAGACTTTCAGTCTTGAGAGATCCAATGTCTTCGCCGAATGGAGCCGGCATGACGATGAGGTCGGCGCCGACGGCTTCCTTAAGGATGTAGTTCACCTTTTCAGCTGCGTCCATGCCCAAGGCTGGGGATGCAATTTCTGTGATCTCAGCACCGAACTTCTTGGCGGCAATACCGGCAAGCCTGGTGACTGTATCCGTCTGATCGGAATCATCATGCAGCATGAGGATTGACGATATGGTTGGGATCTTCAGGTCAACGTGCCGAGCTTGAAAAGCGGCTTCAAACAGCCCCATGCTGTCATCAACATCTTGATTTTCATTGTCCATGATTAATCTCTCGGGAACAGATCAAAACTGAGGAACGCGTAAAGGTAGATAATGGCCACGACGCCTTGACAGGCGAGAGTTAATCCGCCAATTCGAAGGAATTCACCCCAGCCGATCTTGATCCCTCGATCTTGCTCTAAGGCATGGAGAGCGATCACACTGGAGACACTGCCAACAGGGGTCGAGTTGCCGCCAAGGTTAGAACAGATGACAAGGGTCCACCAAAGAGGTGTCACGTCAGCTCCGTTTTGGCCCATAGCAACTGTAATTGGAATCAAGGTTGCTGCGACGGGAATGTTATCGACAATACCTGACAGGACGAGGACAAAGACAGCCATGATCAGCATGGTTGCGGTGCCGTTGCCACCGGACAGATATTCAATGCCGCCAGCCAATTTGACCAAGAGTCCGCTTTCCTGGACGGCGCCAATGATGACGAAGAGCCCGATGAAGAATACGATGAGTGGCCATTTGACTTTCTTGATGGCTTTCTCGGTGTCAAAGCCAGAAAACAGGAGCGCAGCAACCCCACCAGTGAGTGCCACCAAGTCTAAGCCAACGCCCATGGTTTGCGCTGTCGCAAAACCAACGGTTGTGAGGAGCAGGATGATGGCGCTACGCCAGAAAATACGGCGGTCATGGACCAATGCCCATTCATCAAATCCTGCAACTTTTTCTGCTCTTTCATCGGCCGGCGCTGTGTCAACGAGGCTGGTGCGATAGACACGCCGAACAACAAGGAAGGCGACGAAGGCGGTGATGATGGCAATCGGGGTGGTGACCCGAAAGAAATCGAGATAAGCCAAGCCTGCCTTGCTGCCAATCATCATCGTGCAAATGCCGGACGCGAAAGTCATGAGAGCGCCAGAGTTGGCAACCAAAGCAATCATGATGATATAGGGCTTGGGGTCGAGTTTCAGTTCTC
This sequence comes from Planctomycetota bacterium, assembly GCA_047639315.1. Classification (GTDB taxonomy): domain Bacteria; phylum Planctomycetota; family DRQF01; genus S139-23. Next base: position 22,436 of record JBLINQ010000054.1, on the reverse strand, counting down.
TGGTAACTGCCAGCGCCAGGGTCACCATGATCAAAGTTCCCGGTGCGATCGTCAAGAATGTACAAAAGACAACTGTGAGGACGGCCATCCAGGCGAACAGCCGGCGGGATTCGCCCTCTGTTTTCTTGACAATTTTTACAGAGATGAAATGGAACAGACCGCTATGCCCAGCAATTTCCACCAGAATTGACGTGCCTAAGAGGACGCCGAGGACACCCAAATCGTGTCCAATTGTGTCGTGGACCTTCTCAAACCCTCGCTCGCCATAGAGCCCGAAGGCAACAGCCGCCATCGTTGCCAGGCATGCTCCGGTCATGGCTGCCAAACTCTTGTGGAGAAGTTCGAAGGCGATCGCCACATAAGTCGCAACCATGATCAGTCCCAAGACGATCATGGGAAGGGGGCCATGATCCACGCTTGAGGAGCTCTCGGCATGTGCCTCTGGTGTCAGGACGAACCATGAGAACCCGAGCCAGAAGATGGCCAAGCCTAGAGAGACACACCGATTTCTGCGATTTGGGACGAAAAAAGACTGCATGGGCCATTATCTCCAATGATTTGACACCTTATCCGTTCTCATTGCATGGCGCCATGCCCAGTCCTAGCTTCAAATTATGGCGCATAGTGGGGTATGATAGTCGCATGACTCGCACTGCGCCTTGGTTCTTCATTCTGTTTGTTCTTTTATCCCTTGGAGTATCCCCCGCCTGGGGGCAAGACTCGAAGGACTCTCTTCGTATTGTCGGTGACCTCACCAAGACACGCAGCGAGCGCCGAGTTGCACTCGCAAGCAGCTTGGACAAACTGCAGGGACGACAATTAGAAACCCTCATTGATCTCTTCTGGAAGGCAGAAATCCTGCAGTCCTTCTTAGACCCAAAGGCAGCGTCGAAATCAAAAACCCTGGAAGGCCGGCTCATGGCGAAGCCTGAGTTTGTCCGCTTTCTGGGCGCTGCCTTTCAGCACCCCAATGTTTTGATTCGCCAGGAGTCCATTGAGTGGTCGCGAAGTTCAACTTGGCCTTGGCTGCTTCGGCGCCGACTGCGTGCCTATCGATCTGAGAAACACGATGAGACATGTGCTCGTTTTCTCGATGTCATCCAAGGTGCTCTCAAGGCAGAAGAAATGGCAACGATCATTCAGCATAGGCGAGGCTTAGAAGCCGAGAAGGGGGCCTTGTTTCGGTTGGGGTTAGCCAGAGCGCCTCGCAGTCAGCGGGTTCAGGCTTGGCCCGGTGCTCGGGACTGGGTTAAGCGTGGGTTCTCCTCTGCTAAAGAGGTTGCACCGTATCGGCTCATTGTCGGAGACACGGCACGATTCCCCGCTCCTTTGGCACGCGAAGCCAAAACTCTTCTGTTCGGCATCAGGCGCACGTCAAAAAAGAAGCGCGGCTTGATGCGCGTGCTGTTGGGAGAGACAACAATCGGCGAATATGCCATTGGAACATCCTCCCGTCTTGAAGAAATTGTTGAAGTCGAATTGGCAAAGCCCATTTCCTTGATCGACCAAGAGCTATCACTGATTTTCGATTCTGCCTTGAAAGGGCAGGTTCAATTTCGTGCTGTTGTTGCCCTAGAGCCGGTAAGGTCCAAAGACTTTTTTGTCGCGACCGAGGTTCTTTTTGGCAATGTCGAGGTCAGCGTAAGTCACGGCATCAAGCTGGCAACTGCTCGAACCGGAGGCATCACAGTTGTTGGTAAAGAGGCCCACGTCGCGGTGATTATTCCGGTATATGAGGGAAGAGCCCGTCGGATTGATCTGGATCATTGGTCGCCAAGCACGAAACCCGGTGTCTGGGACGTCACACTGAACGGAAAACCGCTGGTGCGATTGATTAGCCAAAGACTCCCCCGTGCGGCGAAATGTTTCCCAAACCAAGTAAAACTCGCTCCAGGGCGGAATGAGCTTATTTTTACTCAGGTTTCTGGCGGAGAACTCAACATAGAGGCCATTCGGTTCGTGCGCTAAGAGCGGATCGCCGTTAACATTGCTAGAGCGTTACCTGTCGATTTTGAGAGACTAAATGAAATCCATGCGACTGTTCCTTCTGTTCGTTTTCAGCACTGCTTTCTTCCCATTGGCGTCGGCTCAACAAGCCGAAGTTGTTGCCCAAGGGAAACTGCGAGTAGCAACATGGAATCTTCTCAATCTCTTTGACAATTTTGATCATCCGGTCAAGCCTGACGAAGGGACTCCGCCCAAGAGCGTGGCTGACCTGAGAGCCATGGCAAAAGTGATTGACGCTCTTGATGCCGACGTCCTCGGTGTTCAAGAAGTAGAGAATCGGTCCGTCTTAGAGAAATTAAACGTTCATCTGAAGAAACCATTTCTTCACATCGAATTGATAGAGGGCAACGACTTTCGTGGTATCGATAATGGCGTGATGTCGCGCCTACCGATCGAGAAATCGACGAGTCATCGGCTTCGTCCCCTGGCAGCCGACCATCGCTTTTCTCGCGACTTCCCCGTCTTCCGTATCCGAATTTCAAAGACAGCAACCTTTGATCTTGGTGTCGTACATTTTAAATCCAAGCGTGGCAAGAAAGAAAGAAGTGACGCGTGGCGTGCAGCGGAAGCGAATGAAGTGGCGCGTATTGCCAAGGAAAGGCAGGGCGACGTCGGTAATCTTGGTCTTGTTGTTGTTGGTGATTTCAACGACTACAAAGACTCGCAACCACTCGCCAAATTGATGGCGGGTTTCGTTGACCACACGGCTGTCATCCCAGACAAAGACCGATTTACGTTTATCTATCGTGGCAAGGGCGAGCAGATTGACTTTATCTTGAGCACACCGGGGATGAAGTCGAATCGAGCGCTGATCCACCGCGACACCGACTTCGCCTCTGATCATTTCCCTGTCGTTGTTGAGTTTCAAGTTCCCGAAAAAGTGGTGCGTCCGGTAGTGCCACAGGGCAAGCCCTTCGAAGAACCGAATCGTCCAAATCTCGAAGCGACAGACTTGGTAAAAGCCAAGACTCTCTTGCTCCAAGAAGTCGAGATCGAGGGCACAGTCACCAAAGTCTACCGCCCGAAGAGCGGCCAGTCGATCAGCATCAACTTCCATCAAAACTACAAACAAGCCATCACCGCTTACATTCCGCGACAAGCGATGGAGCGAATGGGAGATCTCGACAAACTAGTCGGCAAGAAACTTCGGGTCCGTGGTCCGCTCTCGAAACACCGCAATACCTTCCAGATTGTTGTGACCCGAAAAGAACAGCTCTTGACCCAGTAGTGAGAGAATCAAAGTTCTCGTATTTCAGATCGAATGAAATGGGATTGCGAGACGTAGGTTGTATAGTTCCTGAGACCTCACTGGATTGATCATGTCGAAGCCCTTCCTTATCTTCATCGTTTTACTCGTCGTTTGTGGCCACGGACCTACTGCGGCCGATGAGGGATTTTGGACATTCGAAAGACCGCCAATAGAGCAACTTGCCAAGCGCTATGGACTTAAGACCGATGGGGCTTGGTTCGCGAAAATTGAACGCGCGACGATAAAGATCGGTGGTCGAATGGGTGCGGCTGTTGTGGTCTCGCCGGATGGCTTGGTCATGATGACCCGTCATCAAATCGAAGGGTGGATTAGCGAGCTTGGTTTCGTTGGCGCATCGATTCTTGAAGACGGTTTCCTGGCAACGAGGCGCGAGCGTGAGCTCAAGCTGGAGGGGCTGACGGCCGAGCAGTTCCATTCATTGAGAGACGTGACCTCGCTGATTGCTGATCGCATGAGCTCCTCCGAATCGAAGGACGCCGAGGCCGAACGCGCGGCCATTCGTCAAGTAGTGGAAGCCGAAAGCACTCGCACCGGACTCTTGTGCCGCGTGCAAAGAGATCGAGCTGACAAACGCTTTGTTCTCTACCGGTTTCGAGTCTGGAACGATCTCCGACTCGTCTTTTCTCCAGAATCATCGATGGCCAAATTCGGCGGAGATTTCGATAACTTCAGTTTTCCAAGATGGTCTTTTGATGTCGCCTTGCTGAGACTTTATGACGGCGGCAAGCCGAGCATGAAAACCAACTTCTTGCAGCTGAACGCCGATCCCATCAAGGACGGCGAAGTTCTCGTTTCAACTGGTTATCCGAGATCCACGAGAAGGAACGAGCCTTGGCCCATCTTGGTAGATGAAAGACTCAGTTTTCTGCCGCTTGCCGAAACCCTTCTGTCAGCCATGCGTGACGACCTGGCTTCCTATTGCGCCAAGAATCGTGCACACACCACAGCTAAGTCTCAACTTTCATCCGTTTCAAATAGTCTCAAGGCTATACAAGGTTATCGAGTCGCTCTCGACAACAAACGCATCGTCGACAAGATTCGTCACCGAGAACTTCTTGTCACCCAAAAAGGTGGCCAGGATGCCAAAAATTTGTTGGCCTGCGCCAAAGCGCTGACTGCTGAGTTGAAAGCCGGCCGACATGGAACACAGCGCCGCATGTGTTCACGTCTTGAGAGTCGAATTGCATCGCGAGCTCGTTCGCTCCTCGACTTAGCATCGGCGTTGAAGCAGAAGCCCGCAAATCGTTCGAAGCGATATCGCGGGACCAACCTTGAAGAGATGAGGTCCTTGTTACGCAAGCCAGTTGAAACCGACTTCGAACTTGAGGTACTGATCGCGGGAACTCGTACGAGAGTTGCCAGCGAAATCCTGGATAAGTCTGACCCCTTTGTTCTGGCGTGCCGAGAGGCCGCCAATGGAAAGGGAGCTCTTGAGGCACTGCGCGCCACGAGATTGATAGATCCACTCTATTGCCAAGAGTTGGTTGATGGGGCGCCCAAATCCATCGATAAGTCAGCCGACCCGATGATTGCCTTAGTGCGGCAACTGGATCCCATCTGGTCAGAGCTATGGGGTGAGATGAGAGTTCGTTCTCGTCGCCGCTTGAAACAACTTCGCCAAGACTACTTGGACATCTTAGATCGCTTGGCGCCAGGTAGTGAGAAGACCGTTGATCCATCGTTGAATACCAACGGCACCCCCCGTATCTCGATCGGTATGGCAGCCGGTTACGGCAACGGGGTGACTGCGGTTCCTTCCTCTACTTCTCTTTGGGGGCTTTTGGCGCGGCAACATGCCATGGGGGCGAAATCACCTTTTAAGCTCTCACCTAGGTGGACCTTGGCGCGCGACCGCCTGGAATTGGACACGCAAATGGTCGTGGCCACGACTCTTGAAGTCGTTGAAAACGCTTCTGGAAGTCCGGTTGTTGGCCGAAATGGTCAACTTCGGGGAATCGTCTTCGACACGAATTTTGAAGGATTGGCCCACGTCTACGTGCATGACAGTGAACGAGGGCGGGCACTCGTCTTGTCGTCGTCCATTATCCTCGAGGTTTTGCAGAAGGTCTATCGAGCAGATAGTCTAATGAAAGAACTTGCGTACGCACGCTAATCGAATCACTGAGGACGAAAAGCAACGATGAGAATTGCAATAACAGGCGCTTCTGGTTTTGTCGGAGGACCGATGATCATAGAGCTGGAGTCCCGAGGCCACGAAGTCGTGAAATTCGTGCGCAATCGGCCACAGCCTGGCCCAAAGGAGGCTTTTTGGAATCCGGACAAGAAAGAAATCAATGAGAACATGCTGCGCTCCTGCGATGTTGTCATTTGTTTGGGTGGTGCCGGGATTGCTGACAAGAGATGGAGCGCCGGACGGAAGGCGGTTCTACGTAAGAGTCGCATTGATTCGGTCCAATTTTTGTCAGAGACGCTAGAGGAAATGGACGACGGTCCTAAGACCCTTATCTGCGCTTCGGCCATTGGTATCTACGGGTCACGAGGCGATGAAGAACTCCATGAAGATAGTTCCTTGGGCGACGATTTTCTCGCGGACCTGTGCAAGGATTGGGAAGCGGCAACAGCTCCTGCCAAGGCGAAAGGACTACGCGTTGTTCACGTTCGGATAGGTGTAGTTATTGGACCTAATGGCGGCGCTCTTAAGAAAATGCTCTTACCGTTCAAACTCGGCCTGGGTGGTAAGATTGGTTCTGGCAAGCAGTGGATGAGCTGGATCGATATTCAGGATCTCCTTGGTATTGTCGCCTTTGCCGCCGAAAACGACTCGGTGACCGGTGCCATCAATGCCGTAGCACCCCATGCGGTTACGAATGCCGAGTTCACGAAAACACTTGGCAAGACCCTCGGACGACCAACTATCTTGCCTGCACCCGGGTTCATGATGAAGATTGTCTTAGGTGAGATGGCGGAGGGGCTTCTTCTTGCCTCTCAAAGAGTAAGCGCACAGAAAATTGTCGGTGCGGGTTATGTATTCAAATACCCACAATTAGATAGTTCGTTGAACAATGCCATTTCTTGAATCTGAACTACCCTTTGCCACCAAGGACTTGGGCGGAGTTGGTGGAATTCTTAAATCGTGCCCGGAAGATTTTGTCGTTACGGAACGCCCCCTCTATCAGCCGGAAGGGGAAGGCAATCATGCCTACATTGACATCGAGCGTTCTGGCATGGAAACAAGAACGGTCGTTTCCGTATTGAGTGAAGCGTTACAAATTGCTGAGTCCGAAATCGGTTGCGCTGGCCGCAAAGACAAATATGCCGTCGCAAGACAGTGGTTCAGCATTCCTTGGGAAGAACCCGATCTTTCGACCATTAGTGAAGTCGTTGGGGTGATCCCTGGCCTGAAACTGCACCATGTCACCAGACACAAGAACAAGCTGAGGCGCGGCCACAATCTGGGCAACACATTTCTTATTCGCCTCAGAGATATTCGACCAGACGCCGAGTTGATTGGAACTATCGCCGATCGTCTTAAGACCGAAGGGATGCCCAATTTCTTTGGACCTCAACGATTCGGGGGTGACGGTCTCAACGCTGATATCGGCAAAGCGGTTCTTCTCGGACGTCGGATTCGAAATCGTAGTCAAAGGACACTGCTCTTGAATGCTTGGCAGTCAAGTCTCTTTAACCAGTGGTTAACGACACGACTTGAAACGACGGGGATGGAAGTCGCTCTTGTCGGTGACATTGCCAGAGTCGAGGGGCGTGGCGGACTCTTTGAGGTCGTCGATGCTGATGTCGAATCTGCTCGCTTAAAGTCTCAAGAAACGAGCCTCACTGGTCCGATGTTTGGTGCCAAAATGATGCCAGCAACCGGGGCTGCCGGAGATGTAGAGCAGGTAATCTTGGCGCCCGAAGACTTACCGCAGGGCATCTTGAGGAAGAATCGGCTCTCCGGTTCAAGGCGACCGGCGCGTGTCCTCGTTCAGGGTCTCACTTGGGAATTAGATGGCAACGACCTAATCTTATCCTTCTTCTTGCCCAAAGGTTCCTACGCCACGGTTCTGGTGCGTGAGTTCTCTAAATAAGAAGACGCTCTCCTCAGACAGCCTCAGTCCTGTGTTTTCAGCCCTTTTGGGGCCCGCAAATGTGCCCAATTCCATTTTCTTTTGGTGTGCCAAGAATGCCGTGTGTGTGTCATAACCCATACTACGCATGATGAAGGCCATCAGGCTCCTAGTTGGCGAATTTGATTTCTCTTATCAGAGTCGCCAAATTCCTGGTTGCAAATAGATTCATTCGCGAAGGCCGCTCGGTTAGCTGCGAAAACTCCAAGAAAACATCGAGGATTGAACGTGGAACCAGGCTCTACGCCAGCGCCAGAGCGAATTTCGTTTACGGCAGGCTTGTTGAAGACGGAAGTTTTGGCCGGCTTAACCGTAGCTCTCGCTCTCATTCCGGAAGCAGTAGCTTTCTCCTTCGTCGCACATGTTGACGTTTTGGTCGGCCTTTATGCCGCTTTCATCGTTGGACTGATCACGGCAGTGCTGGGTGGTAGGCCAGGCATGATCTCCGGAGCCACAGGTGCTTTGGCCGTCGTCATGGTCGGACTCGTGGTCAACCATGGAGTCGAATACCTCTTCCTGACCGTCGTGCTGATGGGGCTTTTCCAGATTGCTGCAGGCGCAATGCGCTGGGGCAAGTTCATTCGAATGGTGCCGCATCCGGTGATGTTAGGTTTTGTAAACGGGTTGGCTATCGTCATCTTCTTGGCTCAATTGAGCCAATTTAAGGTGACCGCTCCAAGTGGGGACGAGGTCTGGATGAGCGGGAATGCGCTTCTTCTAACCTTAGGCTTAGTCGGCCTGACGATGATCATCATCTACTTGATGCCAAGACTCACGAAGACAATTCCGGCGCCATTAGTTGCTATCCTGGGTGTTTCCAGCTTAGTAATTGGTTTCGACATGAATGTGCCGTCGGTCGGTGATTTGGCCAGCATCTCCGGTGGATTGCCCCAATTTCATATCCCAGACGTCCCATTCAATTTTGAGACTCTGAAGATCATCTTGCCCTATTCGATCATTTTGGCCTCGATTGGCTTAATCGAGTCTCTGCTCACCTTGAACTTGGTTGCGGAAATGACCGAAACCAAGGGCGGAGCCAGTAGGGAATGTGCGGCCCAAGGGGTTGCTAATGTCGTTACTGGGTTCTTTGGTGGCATGGGTGGCTGTGCCATGATTGGTCAGAGCATGATCAATGTTGAGTCCGGAGCTCGCACTCGGATCTCAGCGATTGCAGCGGCATCCTTTCTGCTCATCTTTATTCTGTTTGGATCGTCACTCATCGAGCGGATCCCCTTGGCATCCCTCGTTGGCGTGATGTTCATGGTCGTCATCGGTACTTTTGCTTGGCGCTCGCTTCGCATCATGCACCGCATTCCGAGGCAAGATGCCTTGGTGATGATTCTGGTGACAGCGGTGACCGTTTATAGCGATTTGGCAGTTGCAGTTGTTGTCGGTGTGATCGTTTCAGCTTTGGGATATGCCTGGTCAGCGGCAAAACACATCCATGCCCGCGTTGAGACTGACGCGGATGGGGCGAAAATCTACAACATCGAGGGTCTTCTATTTTTCGGTTCGACCACTGGGTTCCAAGATCTCTTCAGCCCAAAGGATGACCCGGACGAAGTTGTCATCGATTTCCGTGAGTCACGGGTAATGGACTATTCCGGCCTTCAAGTGATCGATGCTCTTGCCGTTCGCTACCTTGCTGCGGGAAAGAACCTGCATCTCAGGCATTTGAGCCCTGACTGCAAGAAGCTCTTGCATCGTGCTGGGAAATTGGTCGAGGTTTCGGTCTTAGAAGATCCGGTCTACGAGGTCGCTGTGGACTACGACCAAGAGTTCGATAAAGACGGCAACTTAGTCGAATAGCCGGCTAAGACCACCAACAGCAAATAGTTCGACGAAAAAAGGGACGCCAATTTTGGCGTCCCTTTTTCATATTCGAATCAAAGCGTTTGGCTTAGTGAGCTGCTGTCTCAGGCATGCCAGCGTAAATAAACTTGTACGCGATCATGATGGTGAAGTGCATCGCCAAGTAGCCGAGGCCGCCGGAGAGCAAGACTCCCCAGTGGGTCCAATCTGCAAAAGTACCTTGAAGAACTGAGCTAACGCCCCAGAAAGCTCCAACACCCAGGATAATGGCCAAAATGTCCTTCATCGGGGCGACCTTCTTGTCGCCGCACGAGGTGCAGCCGTAGATCACAGAGATAATGAATGGCACCATAGCCCAGCCGTACAACACTGCGATTTGTTCAGTTCCGGTCATTTTCCAAGCTCCTCAGTAATTTGGACTGCCCAATTCTACACTCGATGAGGTGACCTTTCAAAGGCCACTAATACACGAATCCGTGGACAAGTTGAAGCAGCATGCGACACAAAAGGCCGGCGTAAGTCCCCAAGACATAGCCAAATACTGCCAAGAGGATGCCAACGGGGGCCAAGGCCGGGTGAAAGGCCGCTGCCACGATGGGAGCGGAGGCCGCTCCACCAATATTGGCCTTGGAGCCTACAGCAACAAAGAAAATTGGGGCTTTGAGCAGGCGCCTGACTCCCAGCATGATCACCACATGGATCAGCATCCACAGAGCTCCGATCAACACCATGGCTGGTGCTTCCTGGATCTTGGCGAAATCGGCGTGGGCTCCGATGGAAGCCACCAAGAGATAAAGGAACAAGGAGCCGATCTTGCTGGCTCCAGCACCTTCCAACTCCCGCATTTTGGTGAATGACAGAGCGACGCCAATGGTGGTGACCATGATGACGACCCAGGTGAATTTTGTCACGAATTCACCAACTGGAAGGAAGGATGAGCCCCATTGGGCGAAGACGGTGCCACCAATTGCCAGGGCAATGATCTTCATGAGGTCTGGGAGACTCAATGCTCTGCTAACCGAAGCCTGATAGTCTTCGACACTCTTCCGGCATGCATCGATGGTGCTGCGGTCGGCACCGATTTTTGCGTCCATTTGCTTTTCTCTTCCGGCAAACCAGAGCAAGCAAGCCATCCAGACGTTTGCCACCGCTACGTCCACAACAATCATGAGCTGGAACACGTCTTTGCTGACACCAGCACTTTCACCAATGGCGACCATATTAGCGGTACCGCCGATCCATGACCCAGACAGGGCTGCCAGTCCCTTCCAGGCTTCGTCGCGAAGGGAATCAGGGATCATGCCGTGGAGCAAAAGGTAGGCAATGGGGCCGCCAATTACGATCGTGATTGTCGCCGTAAGAAACAGGAGGATGGCATTGCGGCCCAACTTCATGATCGCCGGAATGTCGACGCTCAGAGTCAGGAGCAGAAGACTCGCCGGCAAGAACCACGTCTTGATGAACCCATAGACCGGCGAGGAAATGGGGATCACACCGGTGTTCGAGAACAACGTCGGCACGAAGTAGGCAAAAACGAGGAACGGCAAGATCTTGAATACTTTCTTGCCCGCCGCCGTTTCGTTGGCTGCGAAAAGGATGCCTAAGATCACCAAGAGTACGGCAACAATGGCCATAGGTTCATGGATAAAGGGGGCGGCAAGGAAGAAAGAGTGGGGCATGATTCGCTCGTTTTCTTGAAATGAAAACGGCGCCGCGATTGCGGCGCCGTAACTGTCATTCTAATGCAAGTCGACGATCTTAGTTCTGAGGTTCATCTTCGTGCATCCATCTCTTCAAGACAGGCACGAGAGCAAAACAGATCAATGCGGAGATCATCGCGGCGATGGCAATCTTCCCAAAGACATCACCGTATGTGTTCACGGTGTCGATCGGAGCGGGCAAGACACCACTGCCTTCGCCGCCACCATGGGAAACGCCTGTCAACTTGGCGATCATGCCTGCAAGGTAATTAGAGAATGCTGTGGCTAAGAACCACGCTCCCATAACCGTACTGACGATCGCTTTTGGTGACAATTTAGTGACCATGGAGAGACCCACCGGTGACAAGCACAATTCACCCGTCGTTTGCAGCAGGTAGCCAAGGAAGATCCACGACATGCCACTCATACCACGGCTATCGGCGGTGTGAGCGCCATACCAGAAAGCACCGAAGCCCAAACCAAGTTGGAGGAGGCCCAGGGCGAACTTAAACGGTGTACTTGGTTCTCTGCCACGTGCACTCATGAAGCTCCACAACCAAGTGAACACCAAACCAAAGAGGATGATGTAGATCGGGTTGATGGCCTGGAACACAGAAGCTGGAATTTCAGAACCGCCGACACCCATGCCGACATTGTCCTTGGTGACTTTCCAGTCGATCTTCTTGTGACTTTCCTTGGCGTCTTTTTCGCGGGACGAATCTCGCAAAGCCGTCAAAGCAGTCATGCTGAAGTAAGGCGTTGTCTTTAGAGATTCCGAAGTATTGGCCGCATTTGTGCGCTCTTTAGCCAATTTCTCCATGGCTCCAATGTCTTCAGTCGGCGTGGTCTTCGCTTTTTCGTCGAGGTTCCTCGTCTTACCAGCGATGAAGACTTCGGAGGCTGTGAGGTTGGTGGCGGCATTGCCGTTCATCAAACCCAACTGCTCTTGGCTCAGAATTGGCAAGTCGTCATGTTCGCCACCCTCAACGAGGCCCGTGCGCATAACAATCGTCTTACCGATCTCATCTTCAGTCACAACGCGCTCTTGGAGAACGCGATCGACGTTACGATCGGTGAAGAGGTTGACGGAACTACCCGCTTGTTCGAAGAAGGCCCAGAACAAGAGCGAGAAGAACATCATGATCAACACGACGAACATGCGTTCTCGGGCAACCTTCTCGGCTTTGAAGGCGAAAACGATCAAGTAGCCGAATGCAACCGCTCCAAAGATGGAAAGGATGTATCCCGCGATTTCATTCTTCTGCACGAGGAGCGCAAAGATTGGGATCGAAATGGCAACCCCCAAGTAAACGGCAACATCAGCTCGGATAAGCCCAAAGACTTTTCTCGAGGCTGCTTCTGGGTCTCGAGGGCGGCCGGCATCATCCGGAATTCCACCACGAGAGAGCGCCACGAATGCGACGCCAGCGGAGATAATTAAGGCGACGGCTACGATGGCATAAAGTGCCATCAAAGCTGGGTGGGCTCCACTTTGTGTCCAAATCAGCGCGCCTGATGTGGCGACGGATGTCACCATGATCAAACCCTGAGCGATTCGGCGCGGGGCCCAGAAAACGGCAAGACCTGTCAACATACCGACAGTTGCCAGACCAAAGCCCCAGTGCCAACCGTAGGTTTCGCCAACCCAGCCACAAAGGAGGGGAGCGATCGCGGCACCAAGGTTGATTCCCATGTAGAAGATCGTGAAGCCACGGTCACGACGTTCATCGCCTGGACCATAAAGCTCACCAACGATGGTGGAGATGTTTGGCTTGAAGAAGCCGTTGCCGACAATCAGCAAAGCTAAGGCGCCGAAGAAGAACACATCTTGGTTCTTCATCATGACCAGATGGCCCAGGGCCATGAGGATGCCGCCTAAAACCACAGATTTCCGTGCTCCGAGCAAACGGTCAGCAATCATGCCGCCGATGAATGGAGTTGCGTAAACCAGCGCCGTATAGGCGCCGTAAACCGCAAAAGCCTGGCCGTCACCGTAACCAAGGAATCCCTTGATCATGTAAAGCGTCAGAAGAGCTCGCATTCCGTAGTACGAGAATCTCTCCCACATTTCGGCAAAGAAGAGGGTAAATAGGCCGCATGGGTGGCCAAATAGCTCGCCTTGATTGGCGATACCGCTGGAGGAGTCAGACATTCACTAAATTCCGTTTCCTTAATCCGCTCCCGGCCCCAAGTCGAGGTCGGAGACCGGCTACCCCAAACCATTAGGGAGCCCGATCTTGTGGGCGAATTTAGCCGATGGGGGGGATTTCGTCCACTCTCGAGGCGCCGTGAAGGAAAACGAATGAGAAAACCTTCGAATGTCACGTTGAACCGGACCTCCATCCGATAGAAAATGGGAGCACTGATGTAGATGTGGACGGTTATGGGGAAAGATGATGGGTATCAAGTACGGTGGATTGAAACGCTATAGCCGGAAATGGTGGCTGGCGTTGCCTTTCTCTTTAGGTGACATTTGGATGCGGTTCTCTCCCAAAGATCCCATGGTCCATGCACAGAGCTACTGGTGGTTTGGCGCATTGCCCAGACTCCACCCCCAAGATGTGTTTCCGAAGGCGGCGGCTGCCGACTATCAGATTCTCAATTCAGGACGTCGTGACCCGACGACCTCGACCACGATCTATGAGCTCAACTGCATCTTGATGGGGCTGTCCCATGTAGGAGCAAAGAAAATCGTGGAAGTTGGCACTTTCGACGGCAATACCACTCTCAATATGGCAGCCAACGTCGGTGAAGAAGGTCAGGTGGTGACCCTCGATCTGCCCCTGGAGGATCAAGAGCCAAATCTCGAGCTAAAGATTGACTCGGCACTCCGCAATGTCACCGATCGGCAGATTGTCGGGGAGCAATTCCTGGAGCGTCCGGAGAAGTCCAGGATCAAACAAGTCTTCGGCGATTCAGGTAAACTCAATTGGAGCGAACTCGGTGGTCCCTTTGATATGGCATTTATCGATGGTTGCCACGCTTATGAGTACGTGAAGAGCGATACCGAGAATGCTCTCTCGGTGGTCAAGCCCGGGGGTCTGATCATGTGGCATGATTACGCGGAAATGGAAGATGTTTCCCGCGCCGTCGACGAGTTCAAGGGGCGCTTTGATCATCTTTGTGCCTTGCAAGGAACGCGCATAGCAATTGGTTTTGTCAAATCATAAGCAGCAGATGAATAAGGCAGCACGCCGTGTTTTGATTCTCGATGGGGATCAGGGATCGGTTTATGCAATCGTGCGTTCACTCGCTCGTCACGGTTTAGCCGTGGATGTCGCTGATTGCATCGAACCATGCTTAAGCTCAAAGTCGCGCTACGTTGATCAGGTCTTTCAATATCCCAATCCGAAGCAAGATCCGGATGGGTTTGTCTCATGGCTTGAGAAACAATTGGGGGCGAGCGGAACCGGCGAACCCTATGCTTATGTCATTCCCGTTACCGATGACACCTTGCAACCAATTTCCGATCATCGCGAGAGACTGACTCCTCTCTGCAAGATCGCCATGGCACCGATTGAGGCTCATCAAGTTTGCTCTGACAAGGCGCAGACTTTTGACCTTGCCGAGTCATTGGGCATTGATGTTCCCAATCGCCTCCTGGTTCGCTCCATCGATGATCTCAAGAACTGCGAGTGGGCGTTCCCGATTGTCGTCAAGCCGAGCCGTTCCGTTGTCGCCGACGGAGCCGGGGGCTGGCATGCTCTTAGCGTGCGCTATGTTCACAATCAAAGCGAATTAGAGACAGTCGCCAACGAAGACCTCGGCTACGGTCCGATCATTTTGCAAGAATATGCCCAGGGTAAAGGCGTTGGTGTCGAAGTCCTCGTCGATCACGGTAAAGTTGTAGCGAGTTTCCAGCACGAACGAATTCATGAATGGCCTCTCACTGGTGGTGGGTCAAGCTATCGTAAGAGTACAGCAGTAGACGCCCGCATGTTGGAATCTGCTGAGCAGCTGATGAAGGCCTGTGGTTACCACGGTGTCGCCATGGTCGAATTCAAACATGATGTTGCGAGTGACCGTCGCTGGCTGATGGAAATCAATGGGCGGTTCTGGGGGTCTTTGCCACTCTGTGTTCATGCCGGAGCAGACTTTCCTTCCTGGCTGTTTGATCTTGATGTCGACGGAGTGCAACCTCAATCAACTGAATACAAGACTGGCGTCAGGAGCCGCAAGTTCTCACGCGATCTATTTTGGGCCGTCGAGGTGCTGAGGCGCACCGATCCCAATCCGTTGATCACGTGGCCAGCTCGCTGGCAGGGCCTTACGACTTGGTTCGGCGTCTTGCTCCCTAATCATCGCTTTGACGTTCAGAATTTCGGCGATTGCAAGATAGGGTGGTTCGATTTCCGACGTAGCCTCAGTCTCCTCATGGAACGATTTAGAGCGAAGCGAAAGAAAGATGAACTGATACGATCGATGGAGCATCTCCGCGGTTCAAGGCAAGAGTTAAGGACACGATTGTCTCGAACGCAAAAGGTTCTCTTTCTCTGCTACGGCAACATCAATCGCAGTGCTTTAGCGGAGTTCGATTTGGCTGCCCGTCTCGATTCTCGTGCCACAGTTGAGATCGTAAGTGCCGGTTTTCACGATCGTGAGGGCCGCTCGGCAGATGCAAATATGATGAAACAAGCAGCCAAAGAGGGGATCGACTTGGCTGCCTCTCGGTCGAGCCGAATCGATGAGACAATGGTCAATTGGGCCGATCTCATCTTGGCAATGGACGTGACCCACCTCTTGCGGTTGGAGGAGGAGTTTCCTGGGGCGATGAAAAAAACCATCCTCCATGGGGCCCTGAGTACAAATGAGAGAAGTGACGTCCAGATTCTTGATCCCTACGGTGGGACGCCGGAAGTCTACGAATCATGCATGAAGAGTGTTTTGGCCGCGAATTCCGGCTTACTCGATTTGCTTCCAGACCCTAATAACAGTTAAGAAGCAGTCGTTACTCGTTGCGAAGGGCTCCTTCGTTGTTGCAGAACCAGCGCCCCATACGTTAAATACACGTATGATTTGGACCCGTCTGCACGCCGTTAATTCTGATTGAACCCGGGCAGACCGATTCAAAGCCGTCTCGCGAACGCCAATATTCCCACCGATAACCTCCGCGGTTTTCGGGATTTAGCAGGAACAAAGATATGTACAGCAATATTCAAGACATCCTCGCCGATCAGGCCGAGCATCTCTTAGGCCATAACTGCGGCACCGTTTCTAAAGATCGCCTTCACTTGCCAGGTCCTGATTCTGTGGAACGTTGCATGGTTGGATCGGATCGCCAGACTCCAGTTTTAGGCGCAATGCAGAGACTTTTGGATCACGGCCGTTTGGGTGGCACTGGATATGTATCCATTCTTCCTGTTGATCAAGGAATTGAGCACACGGCCGCCGCTTCATTTGCACCGAATGTAGATTACTTTGATCCAGAGAACATCGTGAAGCTTGCCATCGAAGGTGGTTGTAACGGTGTCGCATCGACCTTGGGAGTTTTGGGCTCCGTCGCTCGCCAGTACGCCCACAAAATTCCTTTCATCTTGAAGTTCAATCACAACGAACTTCTCACGACACCGAATACTTTCGAGCAGATCAGTTTTGCCAGTATCGATCAGGCCTTCGAAATGGGCTGTGTTGGCGTTGGCGCAACAATCTACTTTGGTTCCGATGATTCATGTCGCCAGATTCAGGAAGTTTCTGCTGCTTTTGAAAGAGCCCATGAGCTCGGCATGATTACCATTCTTTGGTGCTACTTGCGCAATCCGCTCTTCAAGACTGGTGGTGTTGACTATCACGACGCTGCAGATCTCACGGCCCAAGCCAATCACCTTGGCGTCACCATCAAGGCTGACATCATCAAGCAGAAGTTGCCAACTACGAACGGTGGTTTTAACGCCATAAAAACCGGCAAGACCCACCCACTCGTTTACGATAAGCTGACCACAGATCACCCAATCGACCTTTGCCGCTGGCAAGTCGTGAACAACTACATGGGTCGCATCGGCCTCATCAACTCCGGTGGTGCTGCGGGCACAAATGACTTGCAGGATGCCGTGTCAACTGCGGTCATCAATAAGCGTGCCGGTGGTATGGGCCTCATTTCAGGTCGCAAGGCATTCCAAAAGCCACTGGCCGAGGGAATCGCGCTCTTGAACGCTATCCAAGACGTCTATGCATGCGATGACGTCACCATCGCTTAATTCGTCTCACGATAAATATGCAATCTCAGGCAGCCCTTCATTGAAGGGGCTGCCTTTTTTTACGGGTAGTTTCATGATGAAGCACAACCTGGGCGGGGCGTGCAACGTGGTTTTTACCCAATGTAGTTTAAAAGTATATTTTGTTTCGCATTCGACATGTGATTTACTAAAAAGGTCGGCAGGTGGGTCGCATGACGACCTTGTTTTCAACGACTTGGCTTTCTGTCGCCGTTAGGTGGTGGAAGGTTAGCCCGAGTTCTTTCCCTTGGGAGGGGATTGGACTCGGGCACCATTTTCTATCGAAGGAGTGGATTTGATGCGAGCCCTTATTCACCGATCAGTTTTTCTTGCTCTCATCGCCCTCTACATTGCGATTTGTGCCACCGCTTAACGGTCTCGTCCTTGGAAAAGCGCCACGATTTCGATGTGGTCGGTGTGAGGGAAGAGGTGAACCGGTTGAAGCTTCTTCAGCATCAAGATACCGGGCTTCAACAAAGCACTCGCATCTCTAAGAAAAGAATCAAACCCACAATAAATCAACCAAAGTTGTTCAGGTTGCGACTTTGACAGGGCATTCACCAGCACCGGTTCCATGCCCTTGCGTGGCGGATCACAGATGATGATGTCAGACGAGTCGATCTCATCGATCGCAGCGGGGGCTGCTCCCTTTACTATCTTCACCGGCGTTTCTCTATCGGCCATTTTTGCCAACGCCAATTCTAATCCTGCCAATCCGTGGGGCGAGATCTCATTAAAGACCATCGATGCCGCATTCTTTAAGAGTCCGAGGCCAACGGCACCAACACCGCTGTGAAATTCGAGGACCTTTCGTCCAGCCGGAACCAGGCTGGTAATTTCCGCACTCATCTTCTCAGCCAAGTCCATATTGGACTGACCAAAAGAACCAGGGTGAAAGAACAGATCGTGGTCCAAGAAGGGATCGTCAAGGAACTCCGGTCCTGCGATATGTTCGAATTGCTTGCCAAAGACTTCATTCCCTTTGCCATTGTGTTCGTTCAGCCACAACGAGTGAAGTTGGTCGCCCATGGTGCGCCTCAAAGCGTTGCAAAAAGCAGGAAGGCTCTCATGCTGGGAGTTCGTGACGACCAACGTGACCTGAACGGCGCAGGTTTGGCGTTGCACCACAACTTGCACATAGCGCAACAATCCCAGGTGGGGTCTCTCGACAAATGGCACGATCTGCAGTTGGCGCATGCATTGCTTCAATGATGCAACGGCGTCGTTAATACTCGGATGATGGACCGGGCAATGGGGAATGTCGACGATCCGATGGGTCCCCTCCTGAAAAATCCCGATCTTGGGATTGCCGACACGTCCTCGCACTGCGAGCTTGGCCCGAACTCGAAAATTCGTATCCGGTCCATATAGAAGGGGGTCCAAGGTGATGCCATGCTCAACCGAGAAATCACCTAGGACCCCAAGTCGGGAGAGCACTTCTGGCGACGTATTCAGCTGCGGACAACCAGGGCAAGGGGGGCGATGTGAACAGTCGATACTCACAGTGGCGTACTCATCCAAGTTATGAGGAGAGCGATCTGGAGCAAGAATAGGACGCTATATAGGATTGCAAAATGGAGTTTCATGGTCTTATGGCGCATGAATTTCATGCCAATGAATGCGGCTGGCGTTGCGCCCAGCAGTGACATGATATGCAGAGCCGCTTCAGGGACGCGCCACTTTTTCGATTTCGCCGAGGCCTTGTCATAGGTCCAGATCGTGAGGGCCACGATATTGGCACAAAGTAGCCAGGAGCCGAGAACATTCCAGCCAAACAAATACCAGAGGGCAAAGGCGCCAATCATCGACGGAATGGCAAAAATCAGCAGGAAAAACTGTCGAGGTTTGCGTTTCATCATCTTCAGCGGGTTCTCCTCTTGACGGATCGGCTTTGACACACATTATGGTCGCGTTGGCGCTTCGTTTGAACGTATGTCGAATCTTCGGTTCCACCTAAGATGCTAATCTGAGACTGACTTAAAAAGGGCAAATGACGGATGTGTGGGATTGCAGGCTACCTGAATCTCGACGGAGCTCCAGCGGATAAGTCCGTGTTGGAAGCGATGTGCGATGCCATTGTCCACCGCGGCCCCGATTCTCAGGGCATTCTCGTTGACGGCCCGGTGGCGTTGGGGATGCGACGCCTCGCCATCATTGATGTCGAAGGTGGCTCCCAGCCCATGACCTCACCAGATGGGTCAAAGACAATTGTCTTCAACGGCGAATGCTACAACTTCCAAACCGAACGAAAACGACTGGCTGATTCCGGCGTCAAATTCGAGACGAATTGTGATACCGAAGTGGTGCTTTCTCTCTACGACGAGAAGAAAGACGATTGCCTTGACGACTTAAGAGGGATGTACGCCTTCGCAATTTGGGATCGGGCGGATCGCTCGCTCTTCTTGGCCCGCGATCGAATCGGCAAGAAGCCGCTCCATTTCTATCAAGATGGCCAGACTTTCTTCTTCGCTTCTGAGATCAAATCCATCCTCGTTGGTCTTTCTCGACTTAGGCGCGCTCGTCCTGCCGTCGATGAATCGGCTGTCGTACGGTACATGGGTTATGGCTATATCCCCGATCCGAAGACGATCTTTAAGGGAATGGAGAAACTTCCTCCGGCAAACACACTGACCCTCAAAGATGGTCGCAGGAGCCTTCGGCGATACTGGCAGGTTGACTATACGCCAGACGAAAGCCTGGATGAGAAAGAGCACTTCGAACGCTTGGAGAGTATCTTAGAAGAGTCTGTCAGGCTCAGAATGATTTCTGACGTTCCCCTTGGCGCCTATTTGTCTGGTGGCGTTGACTCGAGCACAGTCGTGGGCCTCATGTGTCGGGTAGCGAATGCTCCGGTAAAGACCTTTTCAATCGGATTCGAAGACCAGGCCTTTGATGAGTTGCCTTACGCGCGACGCGTGGCCAAGCATTTAGGAACTGACCACCACGAGGAAATCGTCAGGCCAAACGCCGCAGAGATCATTGAAGATTTGGTGCGGCAATTCGATGAGCCGTTCGCCGATTCGTCGGCTATTCCGACCTACTATGTCTCGAAAATGGCACGTAAACATGTGACCGTTGCACTCTCCGGAGACGGCGGAGATGAGCTGTTTTGTGGTTACGCACGTTACGCCAAGACTTCATCTGGAGCGCTCGACTTCTTGCCATTGGGCCTAAGACGAATGCTCTTTGGCTTAGCAGCGAAAGCGATGCCGATTGGAGCATTTGGACAAGCGAGTTTTCAGTCGATAGCGAATTCGGCAGAGCAGCGGTACATCCAACATCTGACTTGCGGTGTTTCAGATTGGCATACCAACTTGTTCGACAGAGACTTCGGGCTCCGCGCCGGAGGAACCGACCCATCAGATTGTTTTGCTGACATCATGAAACGTCATCAGGGTTTGTCATCCACTCGTCAAAAGATGATTGCCGATGCTGAAGTCTATTTGCCGGCCGACATCATGACCAAGGTCGACCGCATGAGCATGCTGGTCTCCTTGGAAGCAAGAGCTCCCATGCTCGATCACAAATTTGTTGAAGCAGCGGCTAAGGTTCCGCTCCGCTTTTCCTTCGCTGATGGTGAAGGAAAACTCATCTTGAAGAAGTTAGCTCGGAACTTGGTTCCAGCTGATGTGATCGATCGAAAGAAACAAGGATTCGCCATTCCGATCTCAAACTGGTTCCAGAACGAATGGAATGATCGGGCCGAAGACCTCGTGCTCGGGAAGAAAGCCAGGGAGCGCGGCATTTTCAATCCAGTAGCGGTGGATAGACTATGGCGCGAACATCATAGCCAACGACGAGATCAAAGCCACCTTTTGTGGTGCCTGATGGTTCTTGAAATGTGGCACCGTCTCTTTGTCGATGAGAGTGCTTTTAGCCAATGACCCGTCTGCTAATTCCCTTCATCCTCGGGCTCATGAGCGTCCTGGTATTTGCCCAAGAAACACGGGTTGGTGAAGATGACATCGATCGGGTGGTCCAAGAAGAATTCCCTAATATGGGATGGCAGGTTTCTCTCACCCGCACAGACACCCCGCCGATCATCGATGGTATCTTAGACGACGAGGCGTGGAAGAACGCCGCCGTCATTACAAATTTCACGCAGGTGGAGCCTATTGAGTTGACGACTCCGTCTGAGAAGACCGAAGTCCGCATTATTTACAACTCGAAGTTCATCTACTTTGCAGTTCGATGTTTTGACCAAGAGCCAGACAAAATTCGTACGACGCAACTATTGCGCGACGGGAATTTAGGAGCTGACGACAATATCAGGTTCATCATTGATACATACTTTGATCGTCGCAATGCATTCGTTTTTGAAATCAATGCAGCCGGTGCTCGTGGCGATGGCTTGCTGGAAAATAGCGCCAACTTCAATCGAGATTGGGATGGCATCTGGTACGGAAGGTCAAATATCGACGACCAGGGGTGGACGACCGAGATCGCCCTGCCAACGAATACCATCAATTTTGATCCCACTGGCAGCAATTGGGGCTTCAATCTTAGCCGTTTCATCCGGCGCAAGAACGAAGTCATCCGCTGGGCATCTCCGAGCCAAGACAACCAGCTTTTTGACGTCGGAAGTTCAGGAATTCTCGCTGCAATCGAGGGTTTAGAACAGGGTCTTGGCCTTGATGTGAAACCCAGTTTGACTCTGAAATATCGCCGTGATCCAATTGGTGGTCGCAGCGATTTCGAATATGAACCAAGCATCGACATCTTCTACAAGATCACTCCCGACCTGACGTTGGCATTTACGGCGAACACCGACTTTGCGGAAACGGAAGTTGATGAACGTCGAGTGAACTTGACTCGCTTCCCATTGTTCTTTCCTGAGAAACGCGACTTCTTTCTTCAGGATGCGGGCATCTTTCGTTTTGGTGGGATCCAACGTAGCCCTTTGCCGTTCTTTTCAAGACGCATTGGAATCGGTTCATCGGGTCAGCCGGTAGACATTTTGGCTGGCCTAAAATTGACCGGGAGAGTTGACCAACTCAACATTGGGCTCGTCGATGTCCAAGTAGCAGCTGCCGATGGCATAGATTCGAGGAACCTCGGCGTGGCAAGGTTGAAATACAATGTCATGGAGGAGTCGAGCGTTGGTTTCATTGCAACAGCGGGCGACCCGACCACGAACGATTACAATTACCTCGGTGGCATCGATTTCAACTATCGCAACAGCAAGGTGTTTGGCGACAAAGTCCTGACTGGCGCGGCCTATATTCAAAAGAGTTTTTCGGAAGCCGAGAGCGGCAATGATCTTGCATTTGGCGCCCGTGCAGCCTATCCAAATGACGTCGTCCGGTGGAGCATCGGATTCTCCGAAATACAGGAGAACTATGATCCTGGA
>JBLINQ010000053.1:0-29393 GCA_047639315.1 Planctomycetota bacterium | reverse complement strand
AGTTTCTCTCGGAGTCAACCTGGGATTGCGGGGTCAAACTTGCACATGCAGTTTTTTGAAAGCTCGCCCAGTTTCGCTTCATCGAATGCGATTCGTTTGCTCATGGGGCCATGATTTTCCGCCATAATTGACGAGTGAATGAGTTTTCAATGATTGATCAATGGGAGGCCACACTTCAAGCGGAGCGTGGCCCATTTGACCTCTGTTCCATTCCGGAATCGTTCGGCATGAAAATAGTTGTTTGAGGCGTCTCCATTGAATCTGTATCTATCCGGGTTGTCCCCGAAAGCCACTTGGATTGGATGCGAAACCGAACAAAGTTTTTGGGCTATGTCGGGCTCTGGAGCAACAAGATTAGATCTTGCCGGGTTGCGATTGGGGAAGCGTGGCAAAAATGGCAAAGCCGCGAAAACGAAAATGGCTCATCTCTACGTCTCGTTCTTTCAACTTTGGAATTCGCCCGGCACGTGCCTTTATTCGAAGTGAATGGCGCGCTTGGAGACCAAGTATTACTTGGTCGCCGGAGGCTCTTGATTGAGAAAGCGTTGTGCTCTCCTCTTGAACCAGTTTTCCTTCATTTCATTCACGAGTTCACTGGCAAGGGTTTTGTCGTGCTGCGCAGCAAGGTTTACGGCGTGCATCATCTTATAGCCAGCCCGCCAAGAGTTGGCTTGTCGGCACGAGATCCTGAATTCCTCAAGTACTCGGTTTGAATGTTGGCGCGGTAGTGAGAAAACGTCGCCCCAGATTCTATAGAGCGCATCAAGGCGACAGACTGGGTGGGTGATCTTGTGGGATCGTTCGATGACGAGGGAGAGGGTGGCTGCTGCCAATGCTGGTTTTTGTAAGTGAATGATGGCCCTCAAAGGCCAAGCAGTGACGCCGACTGCCAGGTAATCATCGGTACTGCCCATCGCGATGGCAATGCACCGATTAAAGACATCCGTTGCCGACTCAATCGGTCCATAGATGAGAATGTGGCTCAGCGCCTGGCATTTAAACCATGGGTTGTCCATTTCTTCTAGTAGCTGCTGCGCTGTTTCGGGATCACGCTCATAGAGACGGATGACCTCATCTCGTTGGACTGTCGGTAGGTTCGTCGGGACCCGCATGCCTTTCCAGAGTTCCATCCATTTGGGTAGCGCGTCGCTCAATGGTGTCGGCTTGTCATGGGGTTCTGGCGTGTTCAAGAAAACAATCTCCTGAGCCACACTGGTTTCTGCCAAGGGAACAATCAATGAAAACTTCTGTTCTTTTGACGCATCGCCATGAAGTTCAGTTTTCGTATTCGAGGAGAGAAGAGTCTCGACATGGGTAGGGCTCCGGATCGGCTTGAGCTTGGTCCCATGGTCATCGTCTCTCTGGATTGGGAGTATGGCAATTTTGTTCATGGATTGGCGTCGAGTTTCGATATCGGGGACCACTTTCAATCAGATTGTGACTGGCGCGCTTGGAGACAATGAATTCATGATGAAACCGATCTTCGCGTTCTTTTCTTTTCTGCTCTGTGTCAATTGCACAACGATTCCGTTGGCGCAGGACACTTCAGTGAGGCGATTAGTCGTTGAGAACCCCAGCAGGCTCTCGATGGAGCTACTACGAGTCAATGGGGATTCGATGTCTCTGGGCGATGCCGAGCGTACTGTGCTCGATTTGGAGTCGGACCGATATGTCATCACCGCCAACGGCGTTGAATTCAGCGTCCCATTGTTGGTTAGTCCGATGGGTGAATCTCAGACGATGACAATCACGTTAGAGCCTGCGAATGCCGCATTGCCAGGATTCGTTTTCGTCCCTGGTGGTCCAACTCTCATCGGCGATGTTCTTGGGGTCGGAGCAGTCGATGAACGGCCCGTACATATTGCTAACGTCGATTCCTTCCTTGTCGCTAAGTACGAGACATCCAGCTCTCAATACTGCGCGTTCTTGAATGCACAAAGCACCTTCAACGAGGAGTGGCTTGATCTTGGTGGCCCCAAGTGCCACATCTCGCGGGCAGCGAAGGGAACTTTCGAGACGGATGCTCCGATGATGCCGGTCGTCACCGTCTCTTATGACGGCGCTACTGAGTATTGCAAGTGGAGGTCCAGCTCGACTGGGCGCACGCACCGGCTTCCGTCTGAGATTGAGTGGGAACGAATTGCTCGCGGCCCTGAGTCATCCACCTACGCCTACGGCGACACCTATGATCCAGATTCCGCTAATCAAGAAAGCGGGAAGCTCATGGAGATTGGTTCGTTCCCGGCGACTGGTTGGGGTACTTTCGATGTGACCGGAAACGCCTTCGAGTGGACCTCCAGTTGGTACGCACCGGGCTTACGTGTCTTAAAGGGCGGTAGCTACGTCTTAGATGGGCCTTACTTAAGAAACTCATTTCGAATGTGGTATCGGCCTTTAGTGCAGGCAGATGATATCGGCTTTCGAGTCATTCAGGAGCTTTAATGATGAAGTGTTCTTTCTTGCTCATTCTCTTATTCTCTTCCGTCGCGTTTGGACAAATGGAAAAGCGCGTGCGAGTTCTCTACGATCGCGAGGCGTTTCGGAAGCAATCGCCGGCCGTCGGCAAACTCATGACGAATCTCACTTTGCGTGACCTGAAGGGGCGCAAGGTTTCTCTTGCTATACTTCGCAAGACGCATCGATTGGTGATCATTGGTGGCGCTTACACCTGACCTCCATTTCGCCGGAGTGCCGCCGTGTTGCGACGCACCATCAAGAATTCGAAGGACCTGAAATTCGTCGTGATCTACACCCGTGAACCACACGCCCGCCAACTTGCCTTCAAGAAAATTGTGCAGCCGCTCAATTGGAAGGAACGCCGAGATCTGGCGCAAAAGACCAAGGACGAGCTGAAAATCGATGCTCTGTTCCTCATCGACGAGATGGGCGATCCTTCGCGCAAGCTCTTTGGGGATGTCCCTAATCCAGCAATCTTTGTTGAGAAAAACGGCAAGATCAAAGACAAGCTATCATGGGCTGATGCCTCTGAAGTCGATCGCGTGATCCAGAAGTGGCAGCCTGCGCCAACCTCGAAGCCCAAAACACCAACATCCAAGCCGACAACACGCAAGAAGGCTATTGAGCCAAAGAAAAAATCTGTCGTGTCGAGCGCATCGAAGTAGGCCCCGGGATAATCTGTGGTTGCGTGTCGCCGCTGTGATGCCAGTTGCTTGGGCGACCTGAAGGCTTGATTCTTCGTTTTCTCGTCGTTCCTTGGTTTTTGTCATGCCCCGTGGGCTCCCAACTCAGTAAAGTGTCCTATGGATCGCAATGCGGCGATCGGAAATCTTTGTTGGCTTCCTTGAAAGTTGGGGCGGCAAGGGGAAGGGGCATTCGTGAGGCAAGCAAGCCGAGTTGTTTTGGCAGGGATCTTGCTAGGGCTCTGCCTGTCCATGATGGCTTGTGACAACTCGAAACCAGATTCTGAGGCGAGTGGAATCTCCCAGATTCCTGTAATTCCTATAGTTCCTAAAGCTCCTGAAATCCCTAAAATTGCCAACGATGCTGACCCTGTCATTAATCTGAAGGTGAGTCATGTGCTGGGGAAGAAGTACATCCCAGAAGATCTTGAGTTCTTACTGGTCACCCAAAGCGGAATTGGCCGTCCAGCTCTTCTCAAATACGATGTTGAGACTGAGTGCTTTATCGGTTCTGTAAAGCCAGGGCGCTATGAGTCTCTTGAAGTGCGCGAACCGCCCTCACTTTTCAAGCTGTCATGGACGACTCAGTTCCCTCTTCTTCTCTTACGCGCGCCGATTGGCTTGATCAAAAAAGGGGAGTCCCTTGATCTTGGCCTCTTGAAACTTCCCACCAAACCAATTTTGATCTCAGGAACGCTCTTTGATGAAGATGGTGGCCTCTTGGCGGCTGCTAGACTGACGGTCGTCCAAGACGGGAAGCAACAACGATTCTATGGTGTTAGCGAATCAAATGGCACCTTTGAGATACGCGGCTGGCCGTTGCCAAAGGGCTCCTTTAGAGTTGAGTTCGAGGATCCCAATAGGAAAGCCACAAGGCAGTTTGAGTCGGGCCAAACTCACGTTGATCTGTCTTGCGAATTGGTCGGATCCATTTCGGGAAAGATCTCAGATTATCGGTCGCGATATGTTCATCGAGTGCTTCAATGGCCTCATGTTCGCGTATTGAGAGAGGGCTCCGAAATAAGCGAATATGTATATGTGAAAAATGACGGTTCATTCTCGGCTCAGCAACTTGAAGCCGGCAATTATCGCCTCCTCTTTATAGTGAACGAACAAGTCATCGAAACGCGTGTTGGCATCAAAGTCGGCTCGGGTGAGCATGTTGCTCCCGAGGACTTGCGAGATGTTGACTTGTGGGCCAACTTCGAAGTGGCTGCCGTGGAGGTGTTCGATAGCAAAGGACAATCATGTCGCGGTAAATTCGTGTTCTTCGAGGAGATTGGCAAAGCAAAAGACATGGCGATCTCGTTTGCCGATTTGACGAATGAAGAAGGGCGCTGTGAATTTTTGCATAAGCGCGGGCTCAAGTTCGTTGTCAGAGTCTACAGCAAAATACCTGGGTCGGACAAAGAGGCGCCGCTTGCAGTTTTCAAGAATCCTCGTTTCCCACTCAAGGTGACTCTCCGCGATTGAGTGGATAGGTTGCATTTGATGATTCGCAGAGGATTAGCATAGATTGCGAAAACAGCCTGGCCAAAGAGGCCTGAGGATTTGACATGAAAGAGAATCGGCTGGATACACGAGAATGTACTCATTGTGATGGTGGTGTGGCTCACAGAATTCGCATCATCGACAAGGCGGACGATTGTGGCGCCATCATGTTGTTCGGTGCTAAGAAACGACGTTGAATGAGCGAGTCTTTCGAATCTACTTCTGATGATCAGGACATGAATGAAACCAGAGAAGATCTTTGGATTGCCATGTCGATACTCTGGTTGGATACCGAGTTAGAAGAAGAGCATCACCTCTATATTGCCGAAGCGGTCCGCAGGTCTGGCCTTTCCAGGGCAGAACTTGAAGACGTCTTTGAGTTAGAATTGGCCCCGTTCCTCGGCCCCAATCATCTCCAGATCGCCGGAGAGTGGGACGAATTTCCACCTGATTGGGTTTGTGAGATGGCCGAGCGGCAACGACGCAAGAGTCGCCTCTGGCCCCGTTTCTTGGCGAAAACTGGCTTGTCCACCTACGCCGCAAGACCAGATTGGGAAAGCGTCAAGAGTATCGTATTTGACAGCTCATCCAACAAAGTCGATTGAAGCCACGCTGCTGAGGTCGACATGAACGAACTCACCGGTATGATGATTGTCAGGACGCAATCGTTCAGTCGACATGAGTCGTTTTCTGTTGGTTGTCGCCTGCCGACTGGGCCCCGTACTTCATTCGCCCCATGTTTCCATCGATTCTAAGGAGTGGAAGATGACCACCAAGCTACTCGCCATATTCATAGGGCTCATGTTCTTGAGTACTCTCACCTTTGCCCGAGAGGGCAATGTCGCAGAATCGAAGAAACAAGATAGTGCCAATGAATGCAAAGCACTTGAGAAGGAGTTTCAGAAAGTCTGGCGTGCCTGGCGATCTGAGGTGAGTGCGGCACGTCGAAACAAAGCGAGTAAGGAAGACCTTGCCGCTCTCGAAGCGAAAGAACCCACGGCGAAATACATCCCGAAATTCGAAGCGGGTGCCAAGAAACATGCGGGGACTGACTTGGCCATTCCCTATCTACAATGGATTTTCAGTTGGGCGACGGGTGTTGACAAGAAAATCGCAAAAAGCGCGCTTGATCAGTTGGTGCGGGATCATCTTTTGAACCCGGTCATGGGACGAATCGCATTCTCTCTCGCGCTCAAGGGGTCGAGAGGTCAGTTCGATCGCAACGAAGCCCTCGCTATTCAGGGGAAGATCGCTGAGAGTGCGCCGACCGAAAAGCTGCGCAGCGACGTTCTTTTCTGGCGCAGTTATCTGATCGCCCGAACCAAGTCGACAGCTGGTGAGAAAACATCAGCCATGAAAGACCTTGTTGCGGTCATAGAGAAAGGTGATGAGGGTGCCAAGAAACAGGCGACGGGATTACTTTTTGAAATGCAGCGATTGCAGATTGGCATGGTTGTTCCCGACATCAAGGGATCTGACCTTGATGGCGTTGAATTCAAACTCTCGGACTACCAGGGGAAGGTCGTCATGCTTGACTTCTGGGGTGACTGGTGAGGGCCTTGCCGGGCTATGTACCCACACGAGCGGTCGCTCGTCAAACATATGTTGGGTCGTCCATTCGCTCTTATCGGTGTCAACAGCGATAGGAAACTCGAGACAGCTCAAGCTGCCGTTAAGACAAATGGACTGAATTGGCGAAGTTTCTGGAACGGCCGCGAAGGAACACGCGGGCCGATCTCGACCACCTGGAATGTCGAAGGCTGGCCATCCATCTACATTCTTGACCACAAGGGCGTCCTCCGTTTTCGAGACCTGCGCGGCAAGAAGCTTGATGAGGCGCTTGAGCAACTTGTCATCGAAGCAGAGAAATCAAAGACAGATTGAAATGAGGGATATGGTGAGGCTCAGTGCGGCAATGGACGCTAAGATGGCAGGTCGGCGACCAGTATGATTCCGAGTCGGCGATCAAACGTCATGAGCATGATCTGGAGTTGACCAAGGACGAAGGGCGGCTGAGTCATCGACTCAAGCTGCGTTCCTCATTGAGGCCGGTCCTGAATTTCGGGCCATCACTTGGAGCAATCCAGCCCAGTTTCGATTCGGATGTATCTTGCCCATGCCGGTTACAAGAACCGCACCAAATTGCGCTTATCCCGCTTGAGACGGTGTGAATTCCCGCCTGGAGAACATTGTGGGTATCCTCAGCTTCAAGGTTATGAATCTTCACAGTTCGTTGTTACTCCAGATTTCGAATTGACAGAGCCCCAGTAACGCAATTCTGGAATCTCTTGTATACTGCCCTCGATCGGTTGAGTAGCTCCCACGGATACCATTTGAAGGGCGTGTGATGATGAACGGCAAACCAGAAGAACCCAGCAGCACAAAGAAACAAACTCGGCGCAAGTTCTTGGCGACTACGGCTGCCCTGGCGGCGTCGTTTACGATCCTGCCTAGGCACGTCCTGGGCGGCCCTGGATTTATCGCACCGAGCGAGCGAATCAATGTGGCAGTCATCGGCACAGGGGGCCAAGGCCTTTCCAACATACGGAGTCTGTTGAGCCTTCCTGAAGTTCAGATCCCGGCGATTTGTGATGTGAATTGGGAGTCTGACTACAGTCGTTTCTATTACGGGGGCAAAGCGGGACGCGGACCGGCACTCAAGCTCATCAAGGAGAGGATGGCCAAGCGCAATGAAACTGCAAAACCGACAGCAGATTACGTTGACTTTCGTGAGATGCTGGAGAAAGAGAAAGACATCGACGCTGTCTTAGTTGCCACTCCTGACCATGCCCATGCCATTGCAACCATGCACGCGCTCAAGAACAAAAAGCACGTCTATTGCGAAAAACCCCTCACTCATACTGTTTCAGAGTCTCGAGCAATAGCGCAGGCAGCGAAGGAAGCCAAAGTCGCCACGCAGATGGGCAATCAAGGGCACTCCGGTGACGGAATTCGTCAAACTGTCGAATGGATCCAGGCTGGGGCCATTGGTGCAGTTAGGGAAGTCCATGCTTGGACCGATGGCGGAGCGGGCTGGACGCAGCACATGACATTACCGTCGGAAGCATCGGCCGTACCGAAGAAGTTTGATTGGGAAAGGTGGCAAGGGCCAGTGGCTCATCGGCCGTACCACGTTGATTATGCACCCTATAATTGGCGCGGATGGTGGGACTATGGCACCGGGGCAATCGGGGACATGGCGTGCCACAACATGGATCCGGCTTTCTGGGCGTTGAAGCTTGGGCATCCGTCTACGGTTGAAGCTTGCTCAGCCCCGATCAGTGATGTGTCCACTTCGAAGTACAACATCATTCGCTATCAGTTCCCGGCCCGGGGTGAGATGCCTCCGGTTGCCCTCAGTTGGTATGACTCGGGGCTCATGCCTCCTCGTCCTGCTGGCCTCGACCCAGATGTCAAGATGGGCGGCAATGGCATCATCTTTGTCGGTGACAAAGGAGTCATGATGTGTGGCGGATGGGGCGGAGCCCCTCAACTCTTGCCAGCCGAGAAAATGAAGAGCTTTAAGCGCCCGGCGCAGACCATCGCTCGCGTCGAGGGTCATCATCAAGATTGGCTCAATGCGATCAAGGCCGGCGGTCGCGCTTGTTGTGACTTCGAATACGCGGCTCATCTGACTGAAGTGATCCTGCTCGGTAATGTCGCGAGTCGAGTCGGCAAGATGATCGTTTGGGATGGCGACAAGATGAAGGCGACTAATGCGCCCGAAGCAGACATCTATATTAACCACGATTATCAGAACGGTTGGTCCTTGTAGTCGGAAGTTACGCCTATTTGAAGTGGGGCAAAATTGGCATTTGCGCCTTCGCCCAATGAGCGAACCAAATGGGGCGCTCTAGGAAGGACGGCTTTTGTGAGCTACAAGAAGATCTTTGAAGACGTCGCTCGGTTTGTCCGGACGAAGGGGATCGAAGTTGACATCGACTTCGGGCCAAAACTGACGAAGAAAGACATCGTGAAGGCTCGCAAGCGTTCATATGTGCCCCTACCTGAGGGGCTGATCGAGTTTCTCGAGGAAATCGGCGATGGTGTCGAGTTCTTTTGGACGTCTGACGATGAGGCTGAGGACGGCACGTTCACGAATATCCAGATTGATTCGCTTGAGGACATCGTTGATCAGAACTTAGAGCAGATGGACTTTGCTCCCGAATGGGTGGCTAACTATGAATTCGACGGTTGTGCTGACCCGGTGCTTGCCAAGAAAACGGCCGCTCGCATGCGCAACTGGATTCACTTTCACGCCGAGGGCAATGGCGATTCCTTTGCGCTTGAGACGCACGTTGCGCCGAGTCCGGTCGTCTATAACCAAATGGCATGGATGGACGCCGGTACTGGCGATAATGGACTCATCCTTGGTCAGTCACTCTTTGAGTTCTTTCGAGATTGGTCTCGGGTTTGTTTCCAATTTCCCGCCTCTCTCCATTGGCCGGATGTCTGTGATAAAGAGACCGGCAAAGTCGATTGGAACAGCTCTTTCTTCAACGACGAATTTCGCCTGCCGTCCTAAAAATGGCGCGCTTACTCTGCCGTTCGGTTGATCAACTTCTCTTCTATGTACTTCGTCATCATAGTGAAGAGATGCTTCCGTGTGCCGGCGCCCTCGTAGATCCCGTGGCTGCGATTCGGATAGGACATCATGCGAAATTCCTTGCCATGCTTGATGAGTTCATCGACAAGCGCTTCGCAATTCTGATAGTGACAATTGTCATCGCCTGTGCCGTAAGCGATGAGAAGATCGCCACGAAGGTTCTTGGCGTGAGTGATCGGCGAACCATCGCGAAAACCCGCGACGTTGTCTTTTGGCAAACCCATGTACCGTTCTTGATAGATCGAATCGTAATACCTCTGATTGGCAACAAAGGCGATCGCAATGCCCATTTTATAGAGGTCGGGGAAACGAAAGAGGGCATTCAGAGTCATCGATCCGCCGCCACTCCAACCCCATACACCACCGCGTTCTGGGACAATCAACGCCCACTTCTTTAATAGCCCTCGAACAGCCTTGGCCTGGTCGTTGGCGGCCAAGATTCCGATTTTCCGATAGACAGATTTGCGCCAGGCTCTACCCCGTGGCGCTGGTGTTCCATGGTTATCGAGGCTCACCACAACACATCCCATTTGGGCCATCATGCGGTGCCATATTCCGCGTGACCCTTCCCAGCGGTCTTGCGTGGTTTGACCAGCTGGCTCACCATAAACATAGATCAAGAGCGGATACTTCTTCTTGGGATCGAATTGAGGTGGCTTGATGCACCACCCATCGACTTGAGTGCCCTGGCCAATGTCTACTTTGAAGAACTCTTCCGGCCCCAATTTGAGGGCCGCGATTTTTTCCATCAGCGCCTCGTTAGCGACGAAGTTGCGGACAACTTCATGACTCGGAAGTTTGACTAAGTCGACGCGAGTTGGCTGTGAGAAAGTCGACCACGTGCGAATCGCCCAACGAGAATCTTCTGAAATCTGATAGGCGTGACACCCGCGATCTTCTGGCGTAAGACGCTCAGGTTTTCCGCCGGCAAGGGGTGTACGATATAGAAAGCGTGTT
The DNA here is from genome assembly GCA_047639315.1 of Planctomycetota bacterium. Lineage (GTDB taxonomy): Bacteria > Planctomycetota > DRQF01 > S139-23. The sequence goes on along the minus strand of JBLINQ010000053.1, from coordinate 19,199 downwards.
GTCGCATTGTCTGGTGAGGCGATGAAGTAAATAAACCCTTGAGCTTCATCAATCTTGGCGATGGAGACGACATCGTATTCTCCTGGCGTTGCGACGCGTACGTTCTTTCCATCTCTTGAGATGACGTAGACATGACGCCAGCCGTCTTTCTCAGAGATCCAAGTGAACGACTTGCCACTGCCTAACCAAACAACGTCATCACAAACTTCGCACCAGGCTGGGTCTTCGTCTCGAAAGACCTCCTTCGCTTGACCAGAGCTGCTGCTGGCTAGCATGACGCAGATCGTGTTTTGAAGCCGATTTACATGTTGGATCAATAGTTCGTCTGAGTTGTGAGCCCAGTCCATCCGGGCAATGTAGTTTTCACTCGCATCACCCGGCAAGTCGACCCAAGTGATCTTGCCGCCAGTCGCTGCTATCGTGCCGACGCGTGCGCTGGGGTTCTTTTCACCAGCCTTCGGATATGGAATATGAGTGAGCTTCGGATAAAGGCCTTGCGTGTTATTGATCAACACGAATTCACTGACGGCTGAGGAGTCGATTTGCCAGAAAGCGATCTTCTTGCCGTCTGGGCTCCACCGGAACCCGTCGCGCAATCCCCATTCTTCTTCGTAGACCCAATCAAAGGTTCCATTGATCAAGGTCGATGTGCCGTTATTCGTAAGCCGCGTTTGTTTGCTGTCGCCTATCGATTCGACAAAAAGGTCATTCTTGTAGACGAATGCCACCCGTGTCGCGTCGGGCGAGAATTTTGCGAATTGAAGTCGCTGAGGTTCGAACGCTGGGGCGATTTGCTTCAGCTCTCCCGAGGCCAAGTTGAGCACCCAATAATCACCTCTTGTGTGGTATCGCCACACCCGCGCTGTATTGGTGAAGATGAGTAGACGCTTACCGTTATCAGACCACACATAGTCGGCGATCGAAAGGGGACTGCGGCGGCCCTTGGGGACCAATTTGTCAGCGGCCACGAGAATTGTGCGCCCCTGCGACTTGGGCCCATAGCTCACGATGTCTCGCCCGCCGTTTTGGGATGACTCCAATGTCGTGTATCCGGAACCGTCTTTGAGCCACCGAATTGGGCCAAAACCTTGAGAGCTAAAATCGTTGGATTGATGAATTCTATCCAACGTTATCAGCGTAGGTTCTTGAGCTGCCAGCGAATGGGCAAGGAACGCCATCGTCACTAAAAGAAATCGCAACATGTTTCTCTCTAACCAATCAAATGGGGTGGGGGCTGCCCGTACTGTCCGATGGGGCATCGGCTGAATGCTACCTTGACACTGCCTGGTCGTCGAGACTCCTTGCTCCGATCGAAGTGTGAATTGTGAAATTCGAAAGGAGTTGCGTGGCAGACTTGAGGTTGGAGGTGGGCGTTACGGTGGGAACGACAGATAGGCCCAAAAAGTGGAGATAGACTCTTAGTTCTCTTTTTGGTCTTTGTCTGATTCCAGGAGCGAGCTTTCACCATCGATGTCAACGATGCGGATCTGATCTTTGACAATGCGGAGGCCGTGGACTTTCTTGTTCTTGACCCACGTCGTGTCGATGTCGATCACTCTTTTCTTCGGATAGACTTCAAGAACCTTTTTGACTTTGGTGTGACCGATAATGATGGTCTTGCCACCTAAGGATTTCAAGATCTTGTCCATCTGGCTGGCGGTGACGTAAGGACCAAAACCGGCTTCGTGTTTTTTGAAGTAACCGCGATACCACAGGGGCCCTTGGCGTCCCCAGAAGAGGGCGGTTGCCTGGGCGCTGTCCCGGACTCGCCTATCTTTGGTAAGGACGGCGCGAATCATCTTGTTGACCCCGTCGTAGTCGACTTTGCGGTGAGCGAGCCACGGTGAGACTCCGCCGTGAACAAAGACGTATTCGCCAATTCGTATCAGCGAATTTCTTGTGCGAAGCCAGCGGCCCAATTCGGTGTTGGCCCCAAGCAGTTGGTGAATTTTCATACCCATGGCTTTGGAGACGTTGAGATATTTCTTGGCGAGATATCTTTCATCTCCGGTCAGAAGCATGACCTCGTGATTGCCGAGGACCATATGGACTCGACCACCAGCAGCGAGGGCCTCTTTTTCGAGGCGGTAGATCGTCCAAAGGACTTCGGTGACTTTCTTGCCGCGGTCGACAAAGTCCCCGACGCAAACGAGGTGCCCCTTGCCGAAGGCCCACTTGCCATCCTTGTCGGTAACTTTGTTGGCAATGAGGAATTTCTTGAGTCTCTTGTGCTGGCCTTCAACGTCTGAGATGACCATGAGTTTTTCTGGCATCGACCAGATACTCGCGTCAACGTTGTGAGGAGCGCATTCGAGGCTCGCGCCGATGAGGGCAGCGAATTCCGGTAAGGTCACCTTTTCACCCTTGGCGAATTTCTTCTCTTTTGGCGTTCCGTCGTCTAACCAGCGGGCCGTTCGGCTTCCGTCAGCATTGTGGAATATGTAAGGGCCGTCGCTTGGACCGTCGTCCTTCTTCTTGGATTCTTGGCCCTGAAGAAGAGCGACAGCGCTCACTGATACGACTATGATCAGGATTGAGAAACGGATCTTCATTTTGCTCTTCGGCTCCCGCGACAATGGACTGGTGATCGCTCACCCTGTGAGCGTCACTTAAGACATACTACGAAGCTTATCGGGCGATGCCGAGAAATGTCTTGATTGCCTTGGAAGGTGGGGCTCGGTGGGTGGGGGCGGCGTGCACATCAATTCCTTGCCGCCATCTTCATGTCATCCACTTCTGCTCAATCGATAGGGAACTCAGTGCTTTAAGGACAAAATCAGTGTCGGGGCCACCCGTGGCGGTCCGATTGCGCAATATGGTAGATCGAGTATTATCTGCGGATTAACCGATTTACGGAGGAACACCCGTTCTACGCACGGGTTAGAGTTGCCTCCCATATTCTGACTGACAAAGAGAGCTTGAATGCCGACTACACAAGATGTCCCCAATCGCTGGGCAGAGCTTGAAAATGCCTTTGCGCTGCCTGATGAGGGGTCAATATGGGTCTTTTCGGCTTCTCTGGCTTTGGGGGGGCTGTTAGCGCTCTACCTGCGTTTCCTTTACAGCCGTTCCAGCTTGAGACTCTCGGGCGAATCAATCGCCAAGGTTTTTCCGCTACTGACGATTGTCACCATCGCGGTCATTTTCGTCGTTAAGACTTCGTTGGCGTTGTCGCTCGGACTTGTGGGCGCGCTTTCGATTGTTCGCTTTCGAGCTGCGATCAAAGATCCCGAAGAATTGGTTTACCTCTTTCTTTGCATTGGGATCGGACTCTCGTTGGGGGCTCTCCAAGTGTGGCCTGCAGTGGCGCTGGTCGTCATTGCAAGTGTCTTCGTGTTGGGCTTCGACCGTTTCCAAAACAAGAGATGCAACGGATTTCTCACCATCGTCGGCGATGCCACTGTTAATTTCGACGACAGCGAGAAGGCACTCAAAGAGGTGAACAAGGTTTTTCCTCATACGACAATCGAACGATGTGAGATCGACGGAGAAGAAGGGCAGCTGCGCTTGCAGCTGCACCGAATCGATCCGAATGCGGCCCCGAAGAAACTCGCTCAACTGCGTAGTGCTCTTCTTGATTGTCAAATTTCCTTCGTCAATGCCGAGAGTTTGCCCTAATTATGCTGGCCCCTTCGACGTTCGAAATCATTGATGACGGTAGTGCTCGCTCAGACTTGGCAGAGCGTCAAGAGATTAAGTACACCTTCAATAATCCTGATGTCGCGAGGATTCGAAGCGTCTTACGACGGAGTTGCCGTCAGATCGTCTACGCCGAACCGATCTCCAATGTCTACAGCCTCTATTTCGATGATCCTCGTCTTAGCACATGCTTGGCGAACCTCGATGGAGTTGATCTTAGGCACAAGACTCGACTTCGTTGGTACGATCGTGCGCATTTGGCCGGTGATTTCTTCTTTGAGACCAAATGGCGACGCAATCGAATCGTTGGCAAGAAAAGAATGCAACTCAGAGGACCTGATATCGAGGAGCGCTTCGCGTTTCGCGACCTTCACAAATCACTGCGCCAGAGCATTCCCTCTGACCGCATCGACTATCTTACCCAAGACACGGATGCGGTGACCCTCGTTCAATATCAGCGCGAGCATTTCGCTCTTGACGGCACCAACGTTCGAATTACGTTGGACTACAACATTCGTTTTTATCCTCAATTGGGTAAACGAACTTACAACTTGAGTTTTCCTGAGCGCCTCAGCGGTTTGGTCTTGCTTGAATGCAAGACTGATCTTGGAGAGGAGCGGGAGATCTTTCGTGCGATTGCCCCCCTTGGGGCCAGACAAACTCGCTTCTCCAAATACATCAGTGCCTGCAACAAGCTTGGTTACGCCACCAGAATCTAAATGGAAATCACCATGAAAAGTACTTTAGTCCTGTTTCGAATCATCGTGGCGTTTATCGCTGTTCTCGCGTTCCAAATGACGACCTACGCTCAGCCACCGGGAGGCGGAAGGCGAGGTGGTGGCATGGAACGAATGCTGCGCATGTCGCCCTTATTTAAGGCCTTTGATGCCGACGAAGACGGAACTATCTCTAAGGAAGAGATTGCTGGGGCATACAAGGCACTTCTGACCTTGGATAAGAACCAGGACGGCAATATCACCAAAGTCGAATTGACTCCACCACCTCGCGAAGGTGAAGAGGGGGGCCGTCGTCGTCGTGGATTTGGTGGCATGATGCGCATGGATCCCATGTTGCGTGCGCTCGACAAAGACAGTGACTCTGAATTGTTCGAAGACGAGGTGACCGATGCGGCCATTTCGCTCAGCAAGCTCGATAAGAACAAAGATGGCTCACTCACGATGGACGAACTGCGTCCAGACTTTGGCCGCCGTGGACCTCGCGGAGGTCCTGGAGGTGGTCGTGGACGTGGGCGGAGGCCTGGCGGCGATGGCGAAGAGCCAATCAAGACGCCAGAGCCCAGCGAGTTGGAGCACAAGGACGGCAGTGATAAGATCTTGACCCGCGAAGCGTTCCGCGATTTCTCCTACATAGGAGATGACGTCATGATTGACACTCACCTGAAGGGAATTGAGTACGTCAAGTACACCATCACCGGTGCCGGGACAGAAGACCCAAAACTGTATTTCATGAATACCAAGACACACCGGGCTCACCCGATGTTCATGGGACAATTTGGCATCGCACGAGACACCGAAGGCATCATGCGCGGTGTGATCATCTACTGGCCCATGTTGAAGTCGCCTTCTGGACAGAGTGGCTTGTACACCTTCGAGTATGAGCCCAATGACTCTTACTCCTTTGAGATGGTGAAAATCTCTTACGATCTTCTGGTTAAGTTTGGCCCGGTCATGAAGGGCAACCTTTCATACAATCTCTTGCCACGCTCGAAAGAGAAGTACATCACTGAACCAGAGAAGTACACGAAGGCCGGTCTGCCGACTTTCGAAGTCAAGGATCGTTATTCTGATGTCGTCTTCTTGCCACTCAATCACGGCGAATCTTTTGGCCTTCTTCGTTTGATGAAAGCAAAAGAAAGGCCAGATCAACGTTCTATTGTGATCTATCCCACGTTGCCCAACGAAATGCCACGCGTGGCCGGCGTCATCACTGCGGTACGCCAAACACCTCTGTCGCATGTCAATTTGCGCGCCGTTCAAGACAAGATCCCGAATGCTTTCATTGCAAACGTCATGTCTGATGAGAAGATCAAAGGTCTTGTTGGCAAATATGTTCGCTTCAAGGTTTCGGCCGACGGTTATGAGATTCGCGAGGCAAAGAGCGAAGAGGTTGAAGCCCATTTCAAGAATCTTCGACCAACCGAGAAGATGGTTCCCGCCAGAGATCTCTCGGTCAAAGAGATTCGTTCCTTAGACGACATCAAGTTTACAGACTCGGCTAATGTCGGCGTTAAGGCAGCCAATCTCGCAACTCTGAGAGATTTCGGTTTTCGGGATGACCTCACGCCTCAAGGGTTTGCGATTCCGTTTTACTTCTATGATGAATTCATGAAGCACAACAAGCTTTACGCCATCGCCAAAGCCATGATATCAGCGAAAGACTTCACGGGCGATGCGAAGGCAAGGCGGGGCTACCTGAAACGATTCCGCAAGATGGTCAAAAAGGGGAAGATGCCGCAGCACCTGAGGAGTAAACTAACTGAGGTTCAAGGCAAATTCTCGAAAGGTATTTCCATTCGCGCAAGATCCAGCACCAACAACGAAGATCTACCAGGTTTCAGCGGCGCTGGGCTTTATGACTCTTTCACCCATCACCCTCGCGAAGGTCATCTCGAAAAATCTGTGAAACAGGTGTTCTCCAGCCTCTGGAATTACCGAGCTTTCGAAGAGCGCGCGTTCTTCCGTGTTGGTCATTTCGATGCGTTGATGGGTGTTGTGCTACATCAAAACGAGAAGAACGAGCAGGCGAATGGTGTTGCCGTCACCAGGGATATCCTCTATCAAACTGAAGGTGAGGTCGGGCCACGTTTCTTAGTCAACGCCCAAGTGGGTGAAGACCTTGTCACCAACCCCAATGCCGATTCCTCTCCTGACGAGATACTCCTTAGCCCACGCAATCCGGGTACCGATCGAGTTCTCAGACGTTCGAACACTAAGGGTGCAAACGAGACAATTCTAAGTCAAGAACACCTCCTCGAATTGCGTCGTGCGATGCGGGTGATTCACGCCCAATTCTTGGCGATTTATAAGATCCCCGAAGGGCAAAAATTCGCCATGGAAATCGAATTCAAGGTGAACAAGAAAGGCCAGCTTCTAATCAAGCAAGCTCGCCCTTGGGTTTTTGCTCAAGAGTAAGCTCTGAGCAAACTCAATGAAATGACTGATTGAACAGGTCGCTGGCAAATTGTCAGCGGCTTGTTTCTATATTGAGAGGTTCGCAGGCCCGAGCATGAATAAAGAAGTGCTCAAGCGCTTTTCTTGGAATCGGCCGCTGACATGTGAGATTATGTCAGTCATGAAAAGCCATCGCATCAACGTCTTGGGAGGTTCCGGATCTGGGACTTCAACCATCGGCCGCCTCCTCGCGACCGAGCTACAGGTGCCGCACTTCGATTCCGACTACTACTTTCACAAACCGAGCGATCCACCGTTTCAGGAGATGCGAACACCAAGCGAACGATGTGACCGGCTTAGAAACGACCTCGCCGCGTCAGCTGGTTGGATTCTTTCAGGAGGACTCGTCGGCTGGGATCCATGTCCTGAACTTGACTTCACGCTTGTTGTGTTCTTGTGGGTGCCAACACCGATTCGGATCGAACGACTCCGCAAACGCGAGCGCGAGAGATTCGGGGCCCGAGTCTCTCTTGGTGGCGACATGAATGAGACCCACAAGAATTTCCTCGATTGGGCTGCCAAGTATGATGAGGGCGATATCGAGGGCAAGACTCTCCAGCGACACGAAGAGCACCTGAGGGCGCTACGCTGTCCCGTGATTGAGTTTCGTGGAGAGAGAGACACGGCTGATCTGTTGTCAGCGATTCTCAAGGCGACGGCCTGAGAAAGCGGGCTCCCGGAACGAATGCCCGGTGCCCTTGTGCACGACCATGCGCTTGACTCCACAGCTCAAAGCTGTGGGTAGCTTGCCCAGGCGAGGTACCTCTCAAAGCCGTGATTGAATTCTAAAGTGGCGATCACCCGATCTCACTTGGCTTTGGATGGGATGGATGCGGGCTTGGAGGTTGGGGCTGACAGCCAATTCCGCAACAAGCCATTTCGTGGCTTCTTCAGTCGCACCCGATCGAACTGCGACAAGCTCCAACGCGTGGGCGCTGGTTTCATAGATAATTGTCTTCGATCCTTTCGCAGATACCGTCACCATCGACCATGCTGTGGCGGCTGCGTCATATCGGGGAAGCTCGTCTTTTCCGGCCAAGAACAAGGACTTTGGTAGGTCCGTTTTCTTGGGATGAAGCTCGAGAAAGCGGAAGCTGGCAGCGGTAGCAGAAAAACACACGATGGTTTTGACTTCCCACTTCTGCGACATCACGCCCATGCCGGTCGATGTCGGAAGTTTCACGAGGAAGGACAAGGTGGCCTTCGCGGGTTTCAGGGTGACGTCAACTAATCAATCAAGATTTCAACTAATTCAGTCTTTGATTTATGAAGTGGCCAGTGATTCTTGATATGCCCCCGGAGCCAGCGGGACTGACCGTCTTGGGGTATGTAGAATCTGGCGCCAGCTTCATTGAGGACGCGCTTCCGAGTTTGCCAGTCTGTAGTCGGGTCCAGGATGATCTTATTGAGATGTCGGTAGTAGTCTCGATCCGGAACGCCGTCGCTTGAACGTATGGCATCGAGGATGTGAGCATCGTGGAGCGCTACTAATTCGAGTGCCAAGTTGTCAATGACAATGACATTGGCACCTACCGGCACGACTTTGCGGTACAACTCGCGACGTTTTTGCATGGTGCGTAGCTTCTCTTGACGCGCCTCGATATCGTATCTAAATGCAACTTTGTAGCTCATACCCCATGACCGCTTGTTGGGTGTCCATGGATCATCGAGAGTGAAGCTGCGCCACCGTGCCCATTGACCCGAGGAAGAAAATGCAAAGCAAAGGACAAAGATACTGACGATCCCTTGAAGGGTGAGGCACCGAAGTCGATTCGATGTCCCTCGGATTTGGAACAGCCGAACCTTCGACTGCAGAAAGAAAGCAAGGCTGCCGAATACCAATGTGGGAAACATGACCGCGAGGCCTGCTGTGTCTAAGCGCTGGAGCATCCATTTGGCTCCGAATATTTGGAACAGTGCGGTACAAAGTGGCGGCACGAAGAGATAACTGGCGGTTACTAAGGTGATACTGCCTGCGATCAAGTAGCGCCGTTTCGTACGTGCAAGTAGCGCCAAGACACAGCCAAGGACCAGGAACTGGTAGCGGAACCCACGTATGCCAAAAATTCCCTCTCCGCCACCGAAGCCGCGAAGGGGCTTCTTCATGAGCATCCCAGATTTTAGCTCATGAAAGAAAGGATCGGCTCGCAAGCCGGCAGCATTGGGCAAAGCGTTTCTTTGGATTTCAGAAATCGCAATTGGCAAGGCATCCTTGTCGAGATCTCTTGCCATGCGAAGGCGTGTGGTTTCAGCCTTGGCCTCGTTGCGGCCCGCTCTGGAGATGAGAGGCATGGGCAATGCGAGTAGCAAGGCGGCACCGCACATCACGAGGTTCCTTGCGTAGCTCTTTTTCCTCAACTGAAGCCTCGCTGCTTGGAAGAGAAACAGCGGGAGCAGAATAATGACGCCAAAAACGGCATACATGCCGTGGATCATGCTGAGGGTCAAAGATAGAGCGCCAATCTGGAGAGCATCTTTGCCTGTGGGGCGACTGCGTAAGGCACGAATTGCCAGTCCAAAAAGAAACGGCAAAACGATAAACGGCGCGATCTTGTTGGGATAGGTGATGAAGTTTGCGTGACCATGCGTCGCAACCGCAAAGAGCGCAGTGAGCCAACTGACCCAGCGGCTGGCAAATACTTGGTAGGTCAAGAAATAAGTAGATGCAGCAACCAGGAGTACCAGGACGGGCAAGATGCCGTACCAAACCTCGAGGTAGTCTACGCCTGTCAGCTGTGTGCAAGACGCAAGTAAGGCGTGATAGATATTTGTGTGGTAAAGGGGATAGAAGAAGTCCCCTTTGATGAATGGATCGATGTTGGTGAGCCCATGATCCAAGATGTGTCGGACGCGAGCTAGATGAATCAGGCCATCACCACCCATATAGGAACCGACGCGGCTCTGTATGATCAGGGTAAATCCGAGGACAAGAGACTCCAATCGAAGAAGATCTTTTGCTTGAACTCTCAAGGCTTGGCCGCCACCGGTGCGTTTGATGTCGACCAACCCCCAAACCACGAGGGCAACGATGCCGGTCGATACCAGACTGATGGGCAGGGCGAAGAGATAGCCAACCAGAACCATTGGGACACAAAGACAAACAGAGCCCATGAAGGAAACGGCAATGCTGCTGAGGAATCCACCATGATGCAGTGCTTGGTCCCAGCGCCTGGTGAAGGCGAATCCGGGGATCAAAAATGCGATCCAAAAGAGGAGCGCCACTAAATAGTGCATGGGTTCTGATCCATTGGATTTGACTGCTTCGTCCGTTAACTACCGCGCTCGTGCGCAGGTTGAATTTAGCACACGGCTCTCTTTTCGAAACAATGAGTTTTTATCTTTTGTCTGCCTAAGACGAGTCGGCGCGGAGGCTGTTCTCCTTGCTTCTTGGGTTTGACCTCCGCAGGCAACCGAATGTGCCGAGGAAAGTTGGGGCGTTTCCTATGACCGTCGCCAAGGGCTGGCGAAATTGACTACCCCAAATACCGTGATTGAGATTGAGATGTCTCGACATCAAGTGGAGACTCTTTAAGATAACGTGCGCAGCCAAGCTGAGCTGGCGATTCGTGAAATACGGCGGTCGTAGTTAAGTGAATCAATCTTGCTCCGGAGAAGAACATGTATTCCTCAGAGGTCCTCTTAGATATTCACGATCGCTGTCACCGAGGCCTTACCAAGCTGATTAGTCATTGTGGTGGTTTCTCACACGAGCAGTTTCGCCAAGTATTCGATGGCTTCGGCTATTCGTCGATACAATCTCAATTGTGCCATGTCATCGGTGCCGAGGTGTACTGGTTTGGGGTCTTAGAAGGACGGATGGACGTCGATGACAGGGCCGAAGAGAATCTGGGGGCCAAAGAGATCGGCGAGTTTCGCGAACAGGTGTTTAATAAATCGGCGACCTACTTGTCGAAGTCGGCGGCGGAGCACCTCAATGCGGCAGGCGAGTTCATCACCTGGGGGGGGAAGCTCATGACTCTGGTTCCGGCACAGGTTGTTCTTCGTACCCAAACCCATATCTTTCAGCATCAAGGGCAGGTGGCCGCCATGTGCCGACAACTCGGGAACCCGATCAATGGAATTGATTACTCACACGAACCCTAAGGCAGAAATGAGCCGAATGAGGGACTGACGGCTTGCCCACTGTCAGTCTTGCTTGCCTTGGGTTTGGTGCCTCGGATCTCGCATTGGGCTCTACTTCATCCAAATGCCCGCGAGTCCGTAGATCCCCGCCCCAAATCCACATCGATTCTGATATTCTTGATAAACTGAGTACGTTGATGCCAAGGGCCATGGGCCCGTACGCATGATGTTGGATTTCGCGCCCACATTTGCTGTCGATCAAGAAGAGATTGATACGAAGAATTGCATGTGCGCTAAGTTGAGTTCGTGATCTTGGTAGACACGGCTCTTTGCATGATCGCCTTAACTGCCCTTAGGATGCCCATGTCACAGTCAGGATACGGAACCTTGCACTCCGCCAAGTCGGCGCAGATCAATCGGCTGGGTAAAGAGGGTTGCTCAATCGACCCGAATAATCCCAACCTGCCTGATGGTATAGAAGAAGGTGACCAAATTCGGTTGACGCGACACGACGGAACTGACTTCGCGGTCTATACGGCTTTCTTGCGCTCCGAATGGCGTGCCCATGTTGGTCGGTTGCGTTTGAGCTTGGATGGTCGGTTGCGCATGAACTACGGTCCGCTATCGGGTGAGCAGGTTGCCGTTAGTTCAGTCGTCGTTGCCGACGGGCTTTCGAAGGCCGAGGCCAAGGCTCATGGTGAGCTTGTTGAGTTTGTTGGCAATGACGAGGATAGCCGAACTCATGCGAGAACGCTCCTGATCTTGGCGCCTCATGGTGGAACGATCGAAATAAACACGGACAAAGTGGCCGAGCGTATTCATAAGTCGTCGCAGTTCATTCAGAATTCGATTCTGTGGGGCTGTCTCGGCTACAAGGTTGGTGGCGGAGCCTACACGCGTTGGCATGTTACGAGCGCCTCTATCTCGCCTCGTAGTTTTCCTAAACTTCGGCATTTGCTCTTATACCAAGGGCGGTTTGACCGAGCACTTTCCATTCATGGACACAGCGGGGCTGATATTCTGATTGGCGGAGCGGGGACGACCGCAACTAAGATTTCTATCAAGAAGCATCTGTTGGCTGCGGATCTTTCTGCGGCGGTACGTGTCTTGACTCCTGGCATGCCTCTCGCCGGCGCATCGCCACACAATATTGTCAATCGTTATACCGACGATGGCATTCAAATTGAGCTTCCTCTCAATATTCGTCATCTTCACTGGGAAACAGTTGCTGACGCAATCGCAGCAGGCATGGCGGAGGGTCCATGACTCTGCGGTGGGCCCGGCTGTGGGCGTTATCCCTATGTGGCACAGAGAAGCCCAATCATGTTAAAACAGCGTAAATCAATCGGACCAGACTTGGGCAAAGGAATTTGCATGCAAAGTACAGCACAACTCGCTCATCAACGACACTGTGAACCACGTGATCTTGGTTGTCAGCAACATTGGCGCCACTTATTCGTCATGATTACGGTGGTTATCTCGCTTCACGTTTCTCTGACTTCGCGGGTCTTGGCGCAAAGCAAAGGCGAAGAATACGACGGTGGCGTCAAGTTGGCATTAGCGAGGGCCGGAAAGAACCGTAGTGAGCTTGAGTTGGCATTGACCACGGTGCCAAAGAAGCAGGAGAAGGGTCTTCGCTTTCTTATTACTTACATGCCAGAGAGAGACCTGCAGTCGCTTTCTTCAGTGTTCTTGCTTGAGAACGTCGCTTGGGCCTACCGGGCATGGCGCGAAGCACCATGGCACAAGTCGATCACAGAAGACGTGTTCCTGAACGAGATTCTTCCCTACGCGAATATCAATGAGCGCCGCGACAATTGGCGGAAAGACTTTCATGCGCGATTCGCCAAGGAAATCAAAGCCGCAAAGACCCCAGGTCAGGCGGCCACGATTCTCAATCAACACATATTCAAGACTCTGAATGTCAAATATTCGACCAAAAGGCCTAAACCCGACCAAAGCCCTTACGAGTCGATGGCAGCCGGTACCGCATCTTGCACAGGGTTGTCGATTCTCTTGATTGACGCCTGCCGCTCTGTAGGTGTGCCAGCGCGCTTCGTCGGGACACCACTTTGGTCTGATGGTAGTGGGAATCACTCTTGGGTCGAGATTTGGGATCAAGGCTGGCATTTCACTGGAGCTGCAGAGCCCACCGGAGATGACCTTGACAAGGGGTGGTTTGAGGGCCGGGCATCGAAAGCCCTTCGTGATGATGCGAAGCGTGCGATCTATGCCGTGAGCTATCGCAAAACCCCTCAGTTCTTTCCCCTTCTTTGGGAAGAGTCTGCGCGCTATGTGAGTGCAGTGAACGTGAGCAACCGCTACACCTCTCGTCGCCTCAAGATTCCGCAAGGCAAGGGGCGTATCCGATTTCGGATTGTTGGCCCGAATGGGGGCCGGCTTGCCAAACTGATCAAGGTCGTTGGCGAAGACAAGCAAGTGGTGTTTGAGGGACGAACCAACGACGAACGTTTTGATGGGAACGATCATGTAACGGCGATCTTAAAGCTCGGGAGTTCCTTCGTCTTGTCTTGGGAAGACAAAAAGGGTGTCAGGCAAACTCGGTCCTTCGAAGCAAAGAAGGATGAGCAGCTTGTCTCGGTCGATCTTGCCACTTCGCAATCCAAGCCACTTGACCAGCTCAAAGAATTCCTCAACAAGAAGGAATCACTCCGAGGTTACCTCGCCGATCAGGCGTTCGCCACCACGGCACTTTCAAAGGAAGAGAGCGTCCTTGCCAAGGAAATCCTGTGGCGAACTCACGTTGGCAAGATTCTGAAGTCCCGCACCCAAGAGATGACCGACCGGGTGATTCCCTACAAGAATCTGAAGATGAAGTTTCATTACACCGTCTTCGGTGAGAAGCCCCTTACCGGGCGGAGCCTCTACATTTCCATGCATGGGGGTGGCGGCGCGCCGGCGAAAGTCAATGATCAGCAATGGCGCAATCAGCAACGGCTCTACCAACCAAAGGAGGGCGTCTACGTTGCTCCACGAGCTCCTACCGATACCTGGAATCTCTGGCATGAAAGTCACATTGATCCCATGTTTGATCGGCTGATCGAAAACATGATCATTTTCGAAGATGTGAATCCAGATCGGGTTTACATCATGGGTTACTCCGCTGGTGGTGATGGCGTTTATCAATTGGCTCCACGCATGTCAGATCGCTGGGCTGCAGCGGCAATGATGGCCGGTCATCCCAATGAAACGTCACCTCTTGGTCTGCGAAATGTTCCTTTCATTCTGCAAATGGGTGGCAAGGACGCCGCCTACAAGCGCAATCAAATCGCCGCGGATTGGAGCAAGAAGCTGGCGAAACTCAAGAAGAGCGATCACAAAGGCTATGAGCATTTCGTCAAGATCTATCCCAAGAAAGGCCATTGGATGGACCGCGAAGATGCGATCGCCCTTCCTTGGATGGCAAAATTTGATCGTAAACTCAGGACCGACCATATTGTCTGGCTTCAAGATGACGTCTGTCAGTCGAGATATTATTGGCTCGCCGTGGATGACATGAACAAGAAGAAGGGCGTCAAGGTCATTGCCAAACGCCGTGGTCAGAAGATTGATTTGAAGGGCGAGGGCTTCTCCTCGATCTCAATCCGCTTAGACGACAGCATGATCGATTTGGATCGACCCATTTCTGTCACGGTTAACAAAGGTGTGGTGCACAAAGGCCCAGTCAAACGGACCATTGCCGTGATCAATAAGACGCTCAATGAACGAGGTGATCCGAAGGGCATGTTCACGAGCGAGATTACCATCGATCTTCAGCAGAAGTGATTCTGGGCGAGAGGTTGAGTTGCCCGCAGCAACAGCGAGTATTCAGCTGGGCAAGGGTGGTAACGCCAAAGCCTTAACCTGATAAACGAATCAAGAGGCCTGTGAGTTTGACTCACAGGCCTCTTGTCTTGAGCCATTCACCCAAACAGCTGTTCCTCGATTCTGAGGGTTCGCCGGGCGTTCTGATCTGATAGGATGCCATCTTCATCCAAAAGGACCGAGTGCCAACGAAATCTCGGATGACAACCAACAGGGAAAACCAGATGAAATCTCTGACCAACTTACGTCACTGTTTTTGCCCCATGTTCGTACTCTTCGTCTTTCTTCAGTCAGCACGTGTTCATGCTCAGACTTTTGATGAACAGTTTGACCACTGGCCGCTGGAAACGACGATCAAGGGGCGGATCCTTATTGATCATGGCGCCACTGACCTCAGTGGCGCGTCACGCGTTCTGAAACGAATCGTGAACGACAAGAAGGTGATCTGTTTTCAAGTAGAAGGCGCTGGCAACAAGGTCTTGATCGATGCTTTGCGTGAGCAACTCGGAGAGAGTGGTAAACTCCAAATGATCCGGTTCAAGATCCTTCCAGTGAAAGCTCTGAAAGAGGCGCTCAGTCGCCACGATGTTGTGATCTTGCAACTGGGAAGCACAGCCGGAGATTACCTTGAGCAATTGCGTCCCCTCAAGGCGGGGCTTAGGAACCTCCTGGCCAAAAAGGGTTGCTTGATCTTGGATCGTGGGGCGGCCCAAATTCTTGGCAAGTCACTGTGGGTCATGAAACAATTGTCTAAAGGGCTCAACGTCCTGCCAGACTGCGTTTTGCTACCTTGGACAGAAGCGTTTCCAAATGATTGGACTCCGTACCTCAAAGCTCTTTCGCAGACTCCTAAGGCCGTCGGCGTCGCCCTAACTCCCAAGACTCTGTTGATGCTTTCTGGACGTAAGGTGACATGCTACGGCGGGGAGGGCGCAACGTTCCTATTAGCTGGGTGTGGCTTCAAAAAGCCCCGTATTCAAACGATCATGGCAAGAGAAAATCGAAGGCAGAGGCCACAAGAGTTTCTCATCGACTTAACCGAATGGCGGCGAGATGCGATCGATCGTACGCTTAAGGAATTTCCGTCGAAGAAGTCCCGTGTTCCTCATGTGGCGAATGGATCTCTCGTCATTGTTGGCGGGGGCGGTATGCCAAAGGGTCTCATGGGACGTTTCGTAGATTTGGCAGGAGGTGTCGACGACGCCAAGTTGATCTATGTGCCATGCAGTGAGGCAGAAGAGATTTCAGCGAGGCAACTAAGCTTGGTCAATTCCTGGAAGAAGATGGGAGTGAAGCACGCCGCCCATATCCACACTAAGGACCGTAGCAAAGCCAATGCGGACCAAGACTTCCTCAAAGCACTTAAAACCGCCACTGGGATTTGGTTTGGAGGCGGACGTCAATGGAATTTCGCCGACTCCTACTATGGAACCGAAGCGCACCGACTGATGAAAGCGGTCTTGGCGCGCGGGGGAGTCATCGGCGGGTCTTCTGCAGGTGCCTCGATTCAAGGGCGCTACCTTGCCCGCGCCACACCGATTGGCAATTCCGAGATCATGGCTCCAGGATACGAACGAGGTGGACTTGGGTTCTTGAGTGGCGTAGCCATCGACCAGCATTTCTCGCAACGGAAACGCCAGAAAGACATGACGAAGTTGGTGAACCGATATCCACAGCTTCTGGGCATTGGCATTGATGAATCAACGGCGCTCATTGTGAAGAAATCGAAGGCCCAGATCGTCGGGCGTGGTCGCGTCTTTTTCTATGATCGCAATACGCCAGTCGTCGCAGGAACCCCAGACTACGTGGCTGTCCCAGCAGGCAAGATCTTTGATTTGGCAGATTGTAAAGTTGTTGGCGAAGCGGCCGCGGATGAGAAGAAAACAGCCACCAAGGTGATGAGTTTCAATGTGCGGTACGACAACGCCGGCGATGGAGACAATCGTTGGTCGAACCGAACCGGCCTAGTGTTGACAACGATCAATCAATTCGCACCAGACATTTTGGGAGTCCAAGAAGCGCTGAAGTCCCAGGTTCGTTTCTTGAAAGATGAACTAAGAGGCTACTCATTTCATGGCATTGGTCGCAGGAAAGACGGCTCTGGGGAATTCGTGCCGTTGTTCTTTCGGACCAGCCGTTACGAGAAAATTGCCGCAGGGCATTTCTGGCATAGCGAGACCCCAGAGGTGCCAGGGAGCAAAAGTTGGGATTCCTCGTTGCCTCGAATGGTCTCGTGGTTGCGGCTGAAAGACAAGAGCAACGCCGGCCAGGAAATCCTTGTCGCCAACACGCACTACGACCATCGTGGCGTGGTTGCTCGTGCCAAGTCTTCGGCGCTTATCCGGTCTCGCTTGTTAGAGGCTTATCCAAAAACACCACTCATTCTCATGGGAGACTTCAACGCGACTGAGGATTCACAACCCTACAAAACACTCGTCGAGGCTCCGGAATCAGGCAAATCGAAGGTGAGGTTGATCGATTCCTATCGCTCGGTGCACCAAGTGCGGACCGACTTGGAAGCGACATACCAGAAGTTTACTGATTCCAAAAAAGGCCGTCGCATCGATTGGATCCTGCACTCGGAGCACTGGCAGACTCGGGAAGCTCGCATCAATAATGTTGTGAAGGCAGGACGCAACTCTTCAGATCACTATCCGGTCGAGTCTGTCCTTGTTCTCAAATGAGGAAGCGTCAAGGGCATGAGGAAAGGCCATCGGCTGGGGAATGCGCTTCTTGCCGTTCCTACTTGCGACCCGTGAGAAAAGCCGACACGAATATGATGAACCCGGCCACGGCAAAAAGATAGATGCCCAATTCGAGTTCGATTCGCATTCGATGAATGCCCAATCCCGTCGTCGTCTCTTGTTCAGAATTCGTTTGTTGCGAGATTACGAATATGCACCAGCCAGCGAATAGCAGCCCAATCATTCCGGTCACAATTGTGGCCCATTTCTTGATGGGCTTGGTTCGGTCACCCAAAAAGGCAAGTGCTCCGCAGAAAAGAAAAGCGATCAAGGGAAACAACTGCTCGCCTTCTTCTTGAATCATGATGACCGTGTCCGATCCTTGGAAGATGCTGCCGGAGGTGTAGATCGTTGCCCAGGGAACGAATAGGGCGATCAATCCAATGCCAGAGCCCGTCAATAAGGTGAGGCGTTGCAAATGTTTGATTGGGATTTCCTTCCTCAGTTGAAGGCTCATCGTAGGCAATCACGATAGGCATTCAACTGAATCACAGTGATCGACGACTCAATCAGACCTGTTTCTTAATTTGTGATGTCGTGCTCGTGATCCACTCGTTTCCTGTGGCAGATAAGAAGATTGGCTTGGCTGAAGTGAAGATGCTTCGCAGGAGCCTCGCTGTCAAAGTCAACTAAAGAGCCAGAGGTGAAGGGGCCGTTGCCTTTTGTGCATCGACTCTATTGGTCACCTGATAGGCCCGTTGGCCACAGTTGCTCAGCCAACTCCCTTTTCTAAGAGGCGGTGATTCGTCCTGTGCTGGAATGCATGAGACTGGGGCAATCTCTAACCTGTGAGCGTGCCCATGCCCCCCATGTCTGGGGTTTTGCCTAGCTATAGCTGTAATCTCTGGGCGTCGATAAAGATAAGGCTGAACTGAATTCGGACCGGGCGATCTATGGCACTGACACTCAACACCAACATCTTTTCATTGCGAGCTCAGCGAAGCCTCGGTGTTGCATTGCGTGATCTGGGAAAGAGTTACCGCCGTCTCTCGTCCGGGCAGAGGCTGCGAACAGATGATGCTGCTGGCTTTGGAATCGCCGCCCGCATGAAAGCGCAGATCCGCAGTTTGGCCCAGTCTTCCCGAAATGTTCAAGATGGAATTGGTCTGACCAAGATTGCGGAGGGGGCATTGGATGAAAGCTCAAGCACCTTGATCCGCTTACGAGAATTGGCGATTCAAGCATCCAACGGCACTCTCTCTTCTTCTGATAAATCTACACTCCAGAGTGAGTTTCACGCCTTACGCACCGGACTCGACCAGATTGCGAACTCGACGACGTTCAATGGGATCAGTTTGCTCAACGGCGATTCTGCCTCGGTTGGGCTGCAGATTGGGAGCGGAGTCCAGAGTAGCGATCGATATTCAATTAATCTCGACAATATGCAATCCAGTGCTCTCGGATTGGACTCTCTCGACATCAGTAGTGATCCGGCCAGTGCGATCGATGCCATTGACTTGGCGGTCAACTCGGTGGCTTCAACTCGGGGTAGGTTCGGAGCGACGCAAAATGGCTTGGAGTCGAGATTAAACGCAATTGCCGTTCAAACTGAGAACCTCTCGGCGGCGGCCTCACGCATCACAGATGTGGATTACGCTAGAGAAACGGCTCGGTTCGCCCGCAATCAGATCCTCACCCAGGCTTCCTTAGCGGTCTTGGCCCAGGCGAACTTACAGCCTCAGAATCTCTTGCAGCTCATTCAAGGCGCAGGATTACA
>JBLINQ010000052.1:0-29528 GCA_047639315.1 Planctomycetota bacterium | reverse complement strand
ATACACCAATCAACGCCCATTCCGTCATTGTCGGAATTTGGAGTTCAAGCACAGCGGCAACGACCGGAATAAATAAGGCACCGAAGAGGAGAAGAGTGCAAAGCGCAAGAGCTCCCCAAATCCAAAGGTTCTCGGTAATGTCATTGCGAAAGAATGGCGCAGACTTATTTCGCATATTGAAGACATGCCATAACTGGGCAAATGCGAGAGTCAAAAAGGCAACCGTGGTCGCACTTTCTACGGTTCGCTCGAGTGGGCCGAGACACAGGAAAAATGCGCCAAGGACACTGGCTGTCATGACCAGGCCAAAGCCAATGATCCAGCGAATGTTTGACGGCGTCAGGATGCCTTCTGAAGAATCTCGCGGTGGATCCTTCATGACGTTCGCTGGCCCCTTTCCAACACCAAGAGCAAGTGCCGGAAAGATGTCTGAGACCAAGTTCAGGAAGAGGATCTGCAGAGGCAAGATCGGCAGTGGCGCTTTCATTCCTGCCGCAATTCCCAACACAAGAACTTCACTGATGTTGCAGGAAAGAAGATAGACAACAAATCGGCGAATATTCCCGAAGATGACGCGTCCTTGCTCGACCGCTGCGACGATCGATGAGAATGAGTCATCACTGAGCACCATTTCCGCAGCTTCACGGGCGACCTGCGTCCCCCGTTCACCCATGGCGATGCCAATATCGGCTTGTTCAAGAGCCGGGGCATCATTGACGCCATCGCCGATCATGCCGACTTTTTCACCAGCATCTTGGTGTAAGCGAATGATGTTGAGCTTTTGGGAAGGGCTCACTCGAGCAAAGAGAGTCTCTTGGCGGAGAGCTTGCCTCTCTTTTACGGACAGGGAATCGAGATCTTCGATTTCAGCCCCGAGGACAACGTTGACCCTGTCCTGATCTAAAGAGTCCGTCAATCCGACAGCGCGTGCGATTGCACCCGCAGTCGCAGGATGATCGCCAGTGATCATGAGGATGCGGATGCCCGCATCCTGACAACTCTTGATTGCCTTCTTGACCTCAACCCGTGGAGGGTCGATGAGCCCAAACAAGCCTCGAAATATGAGGCTTTCGTAGGCCGGATGGTTTGCATCCGGAATCGACTTGTCCGCGACAGCAATCACGCGAAGCCCGCGCTGTGCCATTTGTTCACTTCGATCCAGCCAATCCTGCCGGGAGGATTGGCTCAGCTTTGCTGATTCACCGTCCCGGATCTCTGAATCACAGTTTTCAAGAACAGCCTCTGGCGCTCCTTTCACTGCCACCAGAATTGAGTCTTGGCAATCATGAAAAGTCGCCATCAATTTCGAATTCGAATCAAACGCCTCAGTCGCGACCTCAGGAGCGCCAGCAAGCAGGTCACCTCGAAACAACGATAATTGGGAGCCGGCAAGAAGTAGCGCCACCTCAAGTGGATCGCCAACGCTATCATTCCCATCGGGCCCAATCGCCGCCCGATTGCAAAGAACTCCGATGTTCAATGCTCTTTCGAGTTCATCGCTTGGTGCGCAGGCGCCGAATTCGATTTCACCGCATGAGAGCCAAACGCTTGCCAATCGCATGCGATTCTCGGTAAGCGTTCCGGTCTTGTCGGTACAAATGATGCTTGTTGCACCCAGAGTTTCAACTGCGGACAAGCGATTGATGAGAGCGTTGCGCTTGGACATGCGCCACAGTCCGCGCGCCAAGGCGATGGTTGCAACGATGGGCAGTCCTTCAGGAATCGTTGCTACCGCCAAGGCGACGCCAGTCTCAATCATCAACTCAATCGACTTGCCGGCAGCCACGCCCACCGCAACAACAAACAACACAATCAAAATTGTCAGGCCGATCAGCTTGTTGCCAACGCGTGCCAGTTGTTCTTCGAGCGGTGTTATCTCAGTTCCGGAAGACTCGGTCAGCTCCGAGATGCGTCCTAATTCCGTATTCATACCGGTAGCGACGACGATCGCTTCGCAACTCCCAGTTGTCAGAGAGGTTCCCTTGAACAACATGTTCAGGCATTGGTCGACTCTCTTGGCATCGGCGATCGGTTGGTCATGCTTATCGACAGGTACAGATTCGCCGGTAAAAGTGCTTTCATCCGCACGCAGCCGCGAAGCCGTCAGCAAGCGAGCATCGGCGGTGACTGTGTCGCCGCCCTCAAGAACAAGAATGTCGCCAGGGACAACCATCTTAGCGGGAATCATCGATGATTCACCGTTGCGTCGCACCCTCGTCTTCACGCTCCCTAGTGACCGTAGAGCATCCATGCTCCTGACTGCGCGCAACTCGACGACAAAGCCGATCACGGTGTTGATTAAGATGACCGCAAGAATTGCGATGCCCTCACTGGTGCCGCCAAACCAGAATGAAAGGACGGCAGCAACAACCAGAAGAGCAACAATCGTGCTTCGCAATTGATCGACCAGAATGGCTATGGCACTGCGCTGCCCCAGTTCTCGCAGTCGATTTGGGCCGTGAGTGAGCAACCTCTGATTCACATCCACGGCATTGAGCCCAACTTCTGGCCGTACATCGAGAGCGGCGGCAGCCTCTTGTCCCGAAAGTTTCCAGGGCTCAATCATGGCTGACTTCTTAACATCAATCGCCATACCTATACTCAACGCCGATCTAAATTGGGTGGATGTTCAACTGGCGGATCGACAGGATCGTGATACGGCGGAACCTCGGGTTGCGTCGGTGTGGGCAACTCGGGGCTTGGCGCAGGGGCTTCCGGCGGCCGCTCGGGGGGTACCTCGGGCTGTTCGTCCGGCCGCGGAGAAAGCATTACGATATTCAGGGGGTCATAACAGTTCATTGGCATACTCCAGTCTTGATAAAAGCCAATCGAGTCGAACAGGACATCGTTCACTGCGCCCAAGTTTGGTGGCTCAAATCTCATTCGACTTGGCGCTTCTTACCATCCAAAGTTCAAATTACTTCCAGCGGTCGGTGTCGTCAATCTCAACTCGAATCTGGATACAGAAACACGAGTCAGTCCAGATTGATTTAGCAGGGACTTATTTTATTTGGCGCATGAAAGAGAGGATTCTGAAACTATGGGAGTGCCCCCACTTAGCGTTTGTAAGAGATGGGCATCTTCTCAATGAGCAGGAAGCCCAAAATCAGAAAGATGAGCTCGTTCTGATCAATGATTTCAGACTGGCCGTCGAGATCGGCACTCCCGAACATGCCTCCGGCCGTATGCCATCCGGTCTTCTCCCCTTGACTTGGTGAGGTCGAACCCGCAGGGGCTTTCCTGGTCCCTTTGGCGATTAGGATCTCAGTCGTTATTCGTCTTGACTCAGGTCCCATTCGGATTTGGATTTAGTCGTCGCGGCCCAGTTCACTGAGTACGAAACGACTTCCTCATCCGCTCTTGGACCCAAGACATCCACGAATTGTCGTGGAGACACCGCCTAAAATAAAACTCGAACTGAGACTTGATCCGCCGTATTTGCGCACCATTTCCTGACGCCGAGAGCCAGAGTGAAGGGGAGTAGAGTCGTTGTTCTTGACAACTGATTTGATCAAGACCTGTGACTAAAACAGCCAAAAGAAAGCGATAGGCTCAATCTCGCATAACGGCCCTTACGGGTTTGACACCCCCTATCCGTTCAGATTGACTTGGGGAATTCGACTATCATTAGGCCGCAAAAGAGTTCGGTTGAATCGCGCTATTGCGAACACTTGCTTCGCCACAATTGAAGGGCGCTGTCAATCGCCGAAGAAATCCAATAAGAAAATCTCCACCCTCTCACTCGTCTCATTTCCACGTTTATACCGTTGGTAAATCAAATCGATGCTTGACGTCGAATCGAAACGCACTTACTGAAGTGAAACAATGCGCGTTGTTCTCCGCTTCACCTCGACGCTTGTCAGCACATCGTGATAACTTCGATCGAATATAGCTTATGGATCGTCACCGACGACTGTCCATAATCATGCTAATTGCAGCCAGCTTTGATGAATTACCTGCTATTGTGCTCCGAATCGAGAACGCCTGAATTCTTTTTTTTGGGAGTACTACACCTGCCGTCGTTACACGGAATTTTAGTCAGAATTAAAACTACGAGATAGAGGAATCGAACTATGGGTATGCTGAAAGAATTCAAAGATTTTGCGATGAAGGGCAACGTGATGGATATGGCGATCGGCGTCATTATCGGCGCTGCTTTCTCGCCAATCGTCAAGTCGATGGTTAAAGACATCATCATGCCACCCATCGGCATCCTCATGGGCAAGGTTGATTTCTCGAAACTGAATTACGTTGTGCAAGAAGGCACTGACGCTGTTGCGGCCATTGGCGATGGCAAAGCAGTCGCTGCGGTCGATGCAGTCACAATCAACTACGGCATATTCATCAACAACATCATCTCATTCCTCATCACGGCGTTCTGTGTGTTCATGATCGTCAAGGTCATGAATTCGGCCAAGAAGAAGGAAGAGCCAAAGGCAGCAACGACCCATGAGTGCCCGAAGTGTATGTCGACGATTTCGTTGAAAGCAACGCGATGCCCGAACTGCACATCTGAAGTCACTGCTTAGTATGTAGCGACTTGCCCACTGGGCGATCAGAATAAGGAGCGTGTGCCGACCAATTGGGAGGCATGCGCTTCTTGTCATTCCGCTCGGTTGATCAGTAGTCAGGCGGTCACGCGTCGCGATGAACACTGGTGGCAGAAGTTTGGCTGTGCGCCCTCCCAGATTCCTACGCAAACATGAATCAGCAGCCCCAAAGACGGCGGCAGTCAGTTTCGTTCAATTCGGAATGGCATCTTGAGTTGAATAAACTCGCCCACGGTGCTGCTAGTCACTTCATGACCAGCGCTCTGAAAGACCTGGAGTAAGTCACGGTAGGCTAAAGGTACTTCGGCCGTAAATCCACGCACGCCCATGTTCTTTGCCACATCAACAAGAGCCCCAAAGAGTTGGGAACGCAGACCTTTTTCGCACCACGCCTCATCGCAGACGAATACCACTTCAGCAAGGCTGGAGGCCGGATCGGAGATGTATTGAGCCGCAGCAATGATCTTTGATTCTTGCTTCCCAATGCCGTATTCCAAAACCAAGGAGAGATCACCATCATCATAATCAACATCAACCAAACGGAACACCAAGTCATGGGGCGCCTTCTTGAGCACATCGTGAAACCGTTTGTTCCAAACATGAGGGGCCACTTGGTAGATCAAGTCTTGTAATTTCGAGCTATCACCGGGCTTCTGAACTCGAAGAAGTGCGGTTTCTCCAGTGGTGGCATTAATCTTTCGCTCAAGTTCAAACGGATAGAGACCGCGCGGTTCCCGCGATTGTGCAAAGACATAGTGTCGCTTCTTGGCTGCGTCCATTAGCTCGTGCCGAAATTTTGGATGAGCAATACCAACCAACAAATCTGCCCGCTCTCGAATCGATTTCCCAAGCAGGTCGACGACGCCGTATTCGGTAACGACAAACCGAACGTCTCCTCTCGAAGTCACAACACCTGCTCCTTCAGTGAGCGTGGCAGAAATACGGCTTACGGTGCCACCCTTTGCGGTCGAAGGCAGCGCGATGATTGGTCGACCACCCTCGCACATGGCTGAGCCTCTTACGAAGTCGACTTGCCCGCCAATTCCGGAAAAGAACTTCGTCCCAATTGAGTCGGCGCAAACTTGTCCGGTTAAGTCGACTTCAAGAGCACTGTTAACCGAAACCATCTGATGTTGCTGCGAGATCCGAATCGGATCGTTTACATAATCAGAAGGATGGAACGTGAACAGCGGGTTGTTGTTTACAAAATCATAGAGTTCCTGCGAACCGAAGGTGAATGATGAAGTAATCCGCCCTGGGTGAACTGTCTTAAACTTCCCATTGATCACTCCTGCTTTGATCAACGGTAGAACGCCATCAGAGAACATCTCGGTCCATAGCCCGAGATCGCGCTTATCGAATAGGGACAGAAGCACTGCGTCGGGAATCGCCCCGATACCCAATTGGAGTGTACTGCCGTTCTCGATGAGACTGGCGACATGCTTGCCAATTTCCAACGAGACATCATCAGGTTCTTTAGCTGAATGAGCTAGCAGCGGCGCGTCGTGCTCGATCCAGTAGTCGAATTGATCCATGGCCACATAACCGGCGCCGTGGACCACCGGAACTTGTGGGTTTATCTCGGCAATCACTAGTTCAGCTGCGTCGATACCAGCCAATGCGATGTCCACCGAAACGCCAAGATTCACATAGCCAAATTCGTCAGGAGGCGAACATTGAATCAAGGCGACGTCGACGGGCATACGCCTCGTCCGGATAAGATTCGGGATCCGCGAAAGAAAAACAGGCGTATAGTCGGCGCGGCCTTCATGAACAGCCTGCCTCACGTTGGCCCCGATAAAGAAGGCGTTGTGACGAAAGTGCCCTTCAAACTCGGGGTTCACATGGGGGGCCTCCCCAAAAGTCATCAAATGGACGATGGTGTTGTCAGCAAAATGTGACGCATTGCGGCCAAGAGCATCAACCAGAGCCTTTGGAACAGACGCCCCAGAACTGATCTGAATGTGCTTACCGGGCTTGATTTTTAGAACGGCCTGATCCGAACTAAGCTGCTTCTCTGCAAACCGACTGCGCCAACTCATATATTGCTCCAGGCATCGATGACTCGCTACAAGAATGCACCGCCATCTTTACTTGTTCGCGAAAGACTTTTCACCAACATACTACCTAATGCAGCACTGCAGTGCGTTGAGTAAGGTGCTAAATCCATGCCTAACGAGAGCCCGAGAACTTCGGCGACCGCGTGGCGACCAAATTGTCAGCAGGACAGCAGAATGAGACTACGTTGATCTCAGTGCAACGAGCCGAACCTCGGCCCATTTCGGAAGTAGGATCAGCACTGGCCATATTTCGCAGACTCTATGCGCCCTCACGATCCAGGAAATGTCAAAATCATACCCGAATGACGGATCTGTGCACGGTGCCGCCGGGAGCCAGGAAATTGTCGACTTTTCGCGGTATAAAACGCCCAATTTGTCGATGTGACCAAAAGCGAGGTTACCGATTTCTCATGCCCTGCCAGGGAATTCCATCTTCCCAAAACTGGCATGATTCTTGCAAAATTAAGACGGACGCCAACACCGAGATTTGACAGCCGTAGTTATGTCGCTCACGTTACCGAATGCCGAACAATTCACTTGGAGTCGTAAAATGGAAGAGTTCCTGCAACTCGCTCAGTCTAAGCTGGGTCTATCCGCGTCTGAATCCGAATCATCAACTTCTGCTGTCGTCAGCCTGATCAAGGACAAGATGCCAGCTGGAGATTTTGGCGACCTCGTCAACAAGATCCCTGGCTTGGGAGCCATGGGCGAAGCAGAATCGACCGCTGGCGGCGGTGGTCTTCTTGGCGGCCTGGCATCCAAAGCCTCCTCATTCCTTGGTGGCGGGAGTGATTCATCACTTGGTTTGGTTCAGAAACTTGCGACATCCGGTTTGTCCTTCGACAACGCCGGATCTTTTGTTGGTCTCTTCACCGAATTTATCAAGGACAAAGCTGGCGAAGGCATGCTCGGCAAAGTTCTCTCAAGTGTCCCCGAATTGAAAAGACTTCTCGGTTAGAGAATTCCTGTTGTCTTAGAAAAGGAGAATATCCATGTCTTACAAAATCGAAGAAATCGAAGGCATCGGCCCAACCTTTGGCGCCAAGCTGAACGAAGCAGGCATCAAGAGTACCGATGACTTCTTGAACATCTGCTGCGACCCAAAAGGCCGTAAGAAGATTTCAGAAGAAACAGAAATCACCTCGAAGTTGATTCTCAGGTGGGCCAACCTGGCAGACTTGATGCGGATCAACGGCATCGGCCCACAATTCTCAGAATTGCTTGAGGCTTCCGGCGTTGACACTGTGAAGGAACTACGTCACAGAAACGCTGAAAATCTCACCGTCAAGATGGCCGAAGTGAACGCCGAAAAGAACTTGGCGAAGACCTCGCCAGCAGCAGGCGTCGTTGCTGACTGGATCGAAAAATCCAAGAACACAGAGCCAAAGATCACGTTCTAAGTGGTCTCGCGCTTAGCTGAGCGCAAAAGACAAGGCGTGACAACTCAATCGAGTTGTCACGCCTTTTCTTGCCGACATCCACGCCATTATTCACGATCGCAGATAGGCGCCATGAATGTTCATCAAGACCAGCGACATGGCTACTATGTTTCCCGCTATCGGCGTTGATCATGTTTTTACTTCGACGCTTCATCACCGGCTTGTTTTGAAGTTGGAGACGACCCGGCAGCGCTTCACATCAATGCCCAGAATCCACCCAAGAGACCATTCTTGTCGGCCTGCTGCCCTTCTCCGCCAATTCATTCCGACCTTCGCTCATCAGCGAGACGCCATCGTGATCGCGAGGCAAACGGTCTTCGGCGATTCAGAATCAACTTCCGTCTCCTCCTCAACGACTTCGACCTCAAAGCCGTTTGGATCGATGCTAAAGAGCGCATCGCTCTTGACGACGTTATCCTCGTCAAAGAGTTTCCGGGCCTCTCTCAAAATCGGTCCAGAGGGAGGCCTCGCTTAATCAATAACGGACGCCCCAAAGCCGCCACTGACTGAGCTTGAAGAAGGCTCATTTGAATCCCCCAAACAGTCGCGAGAGGTGAAATGGGTGGAAATCCGACGTGCCAGAAACGCGCCAAATCAGGTTGGGCGCATCGAATCTCAAGAGTTCTTTCTCAGAATGACAGAGTATCCGATCATCGCCGATGTTGAACTCTACGTGGCCATAAATGGACGGTTTTCTTTAGATGCATGAACATACATTCGGCAGGCTCGAAGGTGGATTTGAAACGCCACCAACACAAACGAGTGACTGATGATGGGAGCGACAGAGAGCATGCATGTAATCCGGGAGGATTCCGAATTAGTCGGCGGCGCTTCGTTCCACGGATCGTCTCGCAATCTCTTTGATCATGCCACTAAAGATAAGGGCATGAAACGGATAGAGAACATACCAATACAACCAACCGGCTAATCCCTTTGACGCGAAATAGGCCACTTGAGAGAGGACACACTCCCCGTCCCCATGAGGGGTCACCTCATATTGAAGCCACGCCTTACCTGGAACTTTCATCTCTGCCCGTAGTCGCAACATGCGATCCTTCTCAACGGCTTCGACACGCCAAAAATCAAGAGCATCCCCGATTCGAAGCTCGTCTGGATCACGTCGACCACGACGCAAGCCAACGCCACCAAGTAGCTTGTCCAGCTGGCCTCGGGCAATCCATGCCCAATTCATATAGAACCAACCACGGTTACCGCCAATGCCAGTCAAAGTTTTGAAAACACTTTCGCAACTGGCGCTAACAGCAAGCTGACGCTTCTCGATAATCATTCCTTCTTGGACAACAAGTTCTCTGGGTTGGATATCCCCTTGACTCGTAATCAGGGCATCACTCCAAGCAGAATCGATGTTGCCGACGCGGAGTCGTTCCAGAGCGAGGTCGACTGCTTGTTCGTAAGAAAGAGGCACAATGTCGGGAAACAACTCTCTCGCAATATGATCCCGCACAATGTTCTCATTCCTCAAACCTTCGATCAATGGGCGTGCAATGACACCTGGGATAGGGGTTACGAGGTTGACCCAATACGATGACAAGCGCGGGGTGAGAACAGGGATTGGCACTAACCATCGTCTCAGCCCGCGGACTTTTGAGTAACCGGTCATCATACCGCCGTAGGAAACAACGGCAGCCCCACCGATTTCAATTGTCCTGCCGATACTCTCATCAACTTCAAGAGCCTGAGCCAGATACTCGATCACATCCCTGATTGCGATTGGCTGCGTCAGAGTATAAATCCACTTGGGGCAAATCATGATGGGGACGCGCTCGGTCAAGTAGCGAATCATCTCAAATGACAAACTCCCAGAACCAACGATGACACCTGCTTGGAATTCAGTGATCGGGACGCCGCAGGTCCGCAGACAATTACCAGTTTCTTGCCGTGACTGGAGATGGTGAGAAAGTTCCTTCGAAGCAACAGCGAGCCCACCTAAGTAGATAATACGTCGACAACCCATTTTCTTGGCCGCATTGCCGAAGTTGGTCGCTGCGATCATATCCCGATCATGGAAATCCGATCCGCTCGCCAGGCTATGGACGAGATAATAGGCATCATCGACCCCAGCAAGTGCCAGCTCAAGACTCTCAGGATCGAGCACATCGCCGGTCACAATTTCGACACCACTCTCCCAGGGCCGTCCTTTGAGCCGGTCAGGGTTACGTACGAGACATCTAATCTGGTGGCCGGCTTCGAGTAAGCGTGGGATCAGGCGACCACCGATATAACCAGTAGCCCCGGTTACAAGGATGAGAGGTCGGTTATGGGTTCGCACAGGGAATTATCCTTCGGTCTCGATAGATGTTGCAGGAAATATCATTATGCCACAAATGGGATAAACGGTCTCGCTACCTTAATGATGATCTTCCGCCATCGACTCCGATGACTTGGCCTGTCATCCAGGCGGAATCACTGGACAACAAGAAGGCACCTAACTCCGCAATATCAGCCGGTTCTCCCAAACGTCCCAAAGAATGCATGTCCGCGATTCTTTTGGCTATCTTGTCATTCCCCACAAGATCTTGGGCAAGGGGCGTCTTGACCAATGACGGCGCAATGGCATTCACCCGCACTTTGGGCGACAGTTCACTGGCCAGAGAGAGAGTCAACCCGTTGATGGCCGCCTTGGCCATTCCGATCGACGCATGAAACGTGAATCCCTGGGATGCTGCGACGCTGGAAAACAGGAGGACCGAGGATGTTGATTTACTTTTCTTAAGCACTGGCAAGCTTGCCTGGATCGCTTGAGCTGCCCCAACTGCATTCACCTGGAAATCGTTCATGAAATCATCTGCGGTGAGACGTTGAATTGGCTTCAGATTGAGCGTCCCAACGGCATAGGCCAGCCCGACAACATTGTCACCGGCCTCGTCGGCTACACGGGCAAAGAGGCCCGCGTCCAGAACGTCGCCAACCGTATAAGTCGCATCAAGTTCCGCCGCTGTGGTCGACAATCGCCGCTCGTCACGTGCCACCAAATGCAATTCGAAACCGCGAATCTTCAGTGCGCGACTTAGTGACGCACCGATCCCACCTGACCCACCGTAGACGATCATTGTTCCGTTCATATCAATATCTCTCATCGCGAACAGCAAAACGGCGAAATCCGGAAGATCCATTCCAAAAACTCGCATGGCGCAAGTACATTCCGCGTACCCCGCTCAACTCTTCATGATAAGACCTCAATATTGCACCGCAAATCTACAGGACGAAGAAATCGTCATCTATGGTTCCATTCTTTGGGCACCGGAGACTCCATGTAAATTCCTCACACGTCCTCCGTGATCGGGGCGTCAAAATTCGGGCTCCCCGAGTCATGTCTCACTCGAGTCTCGGCAAGAGATCGCTATCGATAAAATCCGCATCGAGAACTGCATATCAATGAGATATTCGTTCGATTTAACGGGCGGCGGCGCTCCGAGATCGCGCCCATGAATCGATCGCGAATGACACCGACTGCAAGATCTCCTGAATTGACAGGAAACCTTCATATGCTAATCTCGCCCTCACCTCGGCGGTCCACTCGAAAGAGCACTGAAGAGATGCGTTTCCACCGCCATAATCACTACTTAAAGGGCATTCGCAAACCTGCAATCATTGAGTCAAATAGAGGACCCATATTTGTCCTTCCCACTCGCGGTTGATCGCTACAGCAGCTCCATAAACCACTAAAGTCAAAGCCTTGCCGAGAAACGACATGCAACCATCAGAAAATTCTCGAATCGAAAAAGATCTGCTCGGTGAGAAAGAAGTTCCTGCCTCCGCTTACTACGGCATCCAAACGGCCCGGGCGCTTGAGAATTTCTACATCACGGGAATCCCAATCAGTCAGCACAAAGATCTGATCAAAGCCTTAGCCATCGTCAAGCTTGCCGCCGCCCGTGCCAACTACGATTGCGGCACCTTGGATGAAAAGATCTTGCGCGGCATCGAAAAAGCATGCCTTGACTTGATGAATGGCGAGTTCCTATCCGAATTCAAGATCGATGTGCTCCAGGGCGGAGCCGGAACATCGACCAATATGAATGCCAATGAAGTCATTGCGAATCGCGCGCTCGAGCACATGGGGTTTGAAAAGGGAGACTACGATCATTGCGATCCTCATGATCACGTCAATTGTTCCCAATCAACCAACGATGCTTACCCAACAGCATTGCATGTCGGCATGATCTTGGCCAATGTCAAGCTGAAGGCCGAGATGCACGCCTTGGCAGCGTCCTTGCACGCTAAAGGCGAAGAGTTCGCCGATGTCATCAAGATGGGCCGGACACAACTACAGGATGCCGTCCCCATGACTCTTGGCCAAGAGTTTCATGCCTGGGCATCGAGTCTCGAGGGCGAGATCGCCGCGTTACGAACGGCGGAGAGAGTGCTCTTAGAAAGTAATATGGGCGGAACTGCTATCGGCACCGGACTCAATGCGCCAGCTGGTTATGCCGAGAGTTGCGCCAAGCACTTGAGCAAAATCATGGACTTAGAGTTCTACACAGCCGACGACCTTGTCGAAGCTACCCAAGACACTCAGGCCTTCGTCATCTACTCCTCCATCATCAAGAGCCTGGCCATCAAGCTGTCAAAAATCTGTAACGACCTAAGGCTCCTCTCATCAGGCCCTCGTGCGGGCCTAAACGAAATTAACTTGCCAGCGAGACAACCTGGCTCCTCGATCATGCCTGGGAAAGTCAATCCAGTCATTCCCGAAGTCATGAATCAGGTTTGTTTCCGAGCCATCGGTAACGACCTGACCGTGACGCTCGCTGCGGAAGCTGGCCAACTGCAACTCAATGTCATGGAACCAGTCATCGCACACAGCATTCTCGAGTCACAAACCATGTTTATGAACGCGAGCAGGACACTCAGAAAAAACTGCATCGACGGCATTGAAGCCAATCGCGATACTTGTCGCAATTTCGTCGAGATGAGCATCGGCATCGTGACAGCACTTAATCCGGTCCTCGGTTATGAGAAGGCAACGGAATTGGCGACTGAAGCCCTCAGGACCGGACGAGGTATTATCGAGCTTGTCCGCGAGCAAGGCCTTCTCGACGAAGAAACACTGATTAGAGTATTAGATCCAGCTTCAATGCTCGGAACGAGAGATTGAAGAATCTTGAATTTCCACGCCACCAAAAGAGCAACACCGTAACCAAGGGTAGCCCGATACCAATAAACCACATCGCTCACGTCGCTGACTTTTAAGGCGCAACGATCGAAGTCCATCACCGCGTCAATTCACGCAGCTTCAACGAACGCATCAGTTTCGAATTCACACGCTTCATCGGGGAAACATCGAACTCCTTTACTTCCACGTCTCCCTATATTGGACCAATCTCGTCCAATTAGAGCGACCAGTACACACTTCGCGTGCAATGGCAGATTGTCATTGGATTCGTCCTGCACTCTAGGGCCAACCCGGAGGGCAACCCTTTTCATTCCCGATAGCCCCCACTGGCCTGGAAACCTGGCACCGGCGAGGTAATTATCGAGAATCTTCAAGCTGCCCATATCCCAAGATATGTCCAGATTGGTGAGTTCCTTGTGGTTTCTGATAGGGGCCCACTATCGAACAAGGTTTGTCCTCTTCAATCCAACTAATGAGCGCTTGATCATGAGGAAATCGGTATTACATTGACTGGAAGCGTCTCGCTGAGACCAAGGCGAAGGATCCAAGCCCGGACGACTCAATTCCGGCAAAGCGATTGATAACTGCGTGAAAGCAGTCAGGCCCATAGGACCGACAAAGGAAACAAACATGATGATGAACGATACTGAAACACGCAAGGCGATCGAGATCCTCAACAAGATCATGGAGATCGAATTGGCAGGAGTAGTTCGCTATACACACTACTCTCTCATGGTCTATGGATATAATCGCATCCCAATCGTGAGCTGGCTCAAGGGCAACGCCGACGAAGGTCTCGTCCACGCGCATCGCGCAGGCGAGCTCGCCACTCTCATGGGTGGGCATCCATCCCTCAAGATTGGAGAGCTCCTGGAAACGGAGAAGCACGACATCGGCGATATCCTGCGTGAGAGCTTGGAGCATGAGAAAGCTTCACTCGCCGCTTACTACGAGCTGTTGGCACTTTCAGAAAACGGCAAGTCTGTAACTCTGGAAGAGTATGCCCGCGAGCTAATCGTCTCCGAGGAATTGCACCTTGATGAAGTGAACAAGATGCTCCGTACTCCAGGTGACATCAGACCCTTCGAGTCTTAGTCGCAGCTCTTCGATTCAACAGCCTCGGAAGACTCGCCTGAGACCTCAGCGAGAGTCTTTCGGGGCTTGCCGCTAACCCCAAAGGCGGGCGCGCTCTTGCGCCTCTCCCCTTCAGGCCGCTGCGCTCTTAATAGCCGACCAACTCGACATATCCGCTTGCCGTTGTAGTGCCTTTGGCACGAACGGCTCCTTCCCAATAATTCACCGAAACCTGTAGCTCTTGGTCTGCCAAGAGCGGCTCCACCTCTAGGCGAATGGACAACGTCGGGACTTCTAAGATCCATCGGGCAGGATACCGTCGGCCAGTTCGGGGGCTGGTCCAAGTGTCCTTCACCTGAATGACAAAGTCGCTGCGTTTCAGCGCTTGCTTTTTCCCATCAACGTCGATCATCGCACCGGCACTGAATTCAGAAGAGGATCCGTCTTCATCCCTTAGCTGATAGAGCATGAGTTCGCGTCCATCGTCTAGATGAAGAGAAAACCAGTCCCATCCAACCAAACCTTCATCGAGCACACTCGTGCTCCATTCATGATCCATCCATGCGCTGCCGGTAACGGTGAATTTGCGTCCAGCAGCAACGATAGAGCCGGCAGCACTAAGCCGAGTATGGGAGACGTAGCCCGATGCATTGCCGACGTCTTTGCCCTTTCGGCTATAGCCTTGATCACCCTGTAAGACGCGAGGCTTTTCTTGCGTCAGCGACAGACTTAGCTCAACGCCCCGATCAGCAGCTTGGAGCTTCATTGGGAAAGTCGACCCCGGATTTCCCACAGCAGACCAAGATTCGGTCCATACTCGAAAGGGAGTCGCCTCGGCGCCAGCAAGCCCCATCGATCCCCTAGACAGACGCTCGGAGGAGTAAAACTCTTGGCGAGCCACATCGGTCAACGCGAAATGCGCCATGAACGATTCGTTGGCCGCCCATAACGATGGACGGTCAACAGCTTCGGGGGTTAGGCCAATGCGAAAGAAGGTCAATTGAAAACCGAACAAGTCGCCGTTTTCCGCTTTGAGATTGCCCGTGTAATACCACCACTCAATCTGTTGTTTTCGATGAGGCCCATGATCTCTCGGAAAAGACAAATCCGGAGGTCCGTTGATCGTCTCGAAATCGTCATTGGGTGCCGATCTCAGGACATCAGCTACGGAGATTACCTCCTCAGAACCAACAACCTCGTTCACGTCAGGCGAACACGCAGACCATAAAATGGAAGCCAAGATGACAGCTATGGTGCTCGTGAGAATCAACAGTAACGGACGAACAAAGCGCATCATCCATCTCCTCGCAGGGCTTTTGCGACTTCCAACCGGGACATCAGCCAGGCTGGTAGTGCGCCAGCAACAACCGCAGTCAAGACACCAAACGCAACAATGACGACCAACGACAAAGGTTCAAAGTCGAACGGAAGCGTCCAACCAAAAGAACGTTGATTGACTGGCACGGTTAGGATCCAAGTGAAGACAATGCCAAGAGGAATTGCCAGCAAGCCGGCAAATAGCCCCAAAAGAGCACTTTGCACGACACCAAGCAAAGCGATACCTTTTTTCGTCATGCCCGCCGCGCGAAGAATGCCAATTTCGCGCCGACGTTCAAGTTGAATCGCCATAAGCGCACTAAACACACCAATGAATGCAACAACGGCTGACAGAAGTCGAAGGACTGAAGTAATGGTGAATGTCCGATCGAAAATCTCAATCGATGTTCTCTTCAAATCTCCTTGCGATTGAATCGTCAGCCCCTGGTTCTCACCAACAATGGCATTGAGCTCTCGCAGCAGGTCATGCCCGGGCTTGGCAAAGAGTCCGAGTGCGGTCACTCGCGGATCATCCCAATGGCGATCGTAGGTTGGACGACTCATGATGATGTAGCCGTGCTCAGATGCAAAGTCACGGAAGACGCCGTTAACTCGGAAGATCTTCTCGCCATTCCGTGTGCTTAGGGGGATCTCATCGCCAACGGTCATGTCAAATTGACTGGCAAATGGCTCAGAGAGAAGAATGCAATCCTCGTGGTCGAACTCGCGCCAAATCGCATCGTCATCGCCCTTGGTAAAAGAGAATCCTCGAGGGCGTGTGGGGTCCAATGACAAGACTACGAGTTTGTGCTCTTGGTCTCTCGATTGGATCCGAACAGTTCGGTTGGTCGTCGTTGAAGCGATGCCTGGCGCTGCCATCAGACGTTTGACTAAGGCTGGGGATAGTTCGGCTGATGTTCGGCTACCGGCAACAGGACGAGGCACAGTGACATAGACGTCTGCCGCCAAGGTTGTCTCCAACCAGTCAACCACGCTGACACGAAAGGTGGAAATCATCTGCCCCACGCTCAGCGTCAGTGCCAACGCAATGCCTAAGGCACCAACAGCCACTGACGTGCGGCTGAGGCTGGTGTGGATTCCTCGAGAGGCCATTCGACCCGTCATGCCAAACAACTTGCCAACCGGATTTCGCACGAGAGTCGCAAGGCCACGTGTAGCCAAGGGGGTCATCCATGCAAAGCCAAGGATGAAGAATGCCAATGCGATTTGACAGGCCCAAAGACCCCCTTGTGGCCAGGCTATAATGGCGCCCCCGGCCACAATGGCGAGGACCCCAGCTTTGGCCCAATGTGGCGCCCGGCGTCCGGCACGCAATTCGATATCGGCGCGCGACATCACTCGACGCAAGGGAGCGTGCGCTGCCTCACGTGCGGGAACGTAGGTGGCCGCAAGGGTGGCTCCCAAGCCAAGCAAGATACCTTTTGCCAGTGTCACTGGTGAGAGGGCCACTTCGTTCACGGTGACGACAAAATACAAGTCGTTAATGGTCTGGCTGACAATCCCTACGAGCCCGGAGCCTAAGGCGATGCCCAAAGCAACACCAAGGACGGTACCAAGGGCCCCGAAAACTAAGGCACTCAACATGACTGCGCCAAGCACTTGACCGGAAGATGCTCCCAGAGACCGAAAACGACCATAGAGTTCTCGTTGCCGAACAACTGAGAACGTCGCTGTGTTGTAGACCAAGAAAGCAGCAACAACGAGCGCCAGTAAACTCAGAAACTCCAAATTTTGACGAAACGCCATGAGCAGCTGATCTGAGTTGCCACGAGAATCGACTTCGGTGAGCGTAAGCCCTGTTGGCAACGTTCGGCTAATGATGGCTTGCGCCGTGTCAGATTCTTGATCGCCTGAAAGAATCACATCGATCGCGGTCAAGAATCCTTCCTTGCCCAGGAGTTCCTGAGCTGTAGCGAGATCGACAACCATGATGTCATCGGGGGCGCTGGCAGCTTCACCCTGAAGGGTATAAAAGCCGCAGATGGTGACTTTCTTAAGCTCACCATTGACGATCAGTTCAATCGATTCACCCTTATTCAAACCAAGGCGGTCAGCTCGACGCCGGCTAAGGAGAGCGCTACCAGCCTGAGCCACGAGTTCGTTGGGGCCATTTGCCTGTTGATTGTCTGGCTGGAGCCCAGGTCGAAATGTCGATTCAGCCCAAGGGTCAATGCCGAGCAAACGCACCCAACCCTCTGCTGGACTGGCAGAGCGGAGGTCAGCTTCAATGATCGGGGCAATCTTACGCAAGCCATGGGTCACGCGGAGTTCGCGATAGTACCCTTCCGGAATACCGCTTGGCCCGCCGAGGATACGGTGAGTGGCATCACCCTTAAGAGCATCCGTTGACAACGTGAACGCGCGGCTCGATGACTCAATCGCCAAGTCGATCGCTACAACCAGCGCAACACTGGCAGCGATGCCGACAACAAAGAGCAAAGCTAACCATGGATGCCGCATGGCATCGCGCAAGGAAGAGACGAAGAGAAGCCTCATTGGGACTTAATCTCCTCGAGGTGGCCATCGCGAATCGATAGCACCCGATCGGCAATACCCATGACTTCCTTGGAGTGTGTCGCCATCACCAGGGTTTTTCCCATTCGGCGGGTGAGGCGGTCAAGAAGGTCGGTGATCTGCTGTCCCGTCTCCAAATCAAGGTTGCCGGTTGGTTCATCCGCAAGGACAAGCTCCGGCTCATGGATCAATGCCGCAGCAATCGCAACACGTTGTTGCTCTCCGCCCGAAAGTCGTTCGGGCCACGAATCAGCTCGGTCTGCCAAGCCAACTTCATCCAATAACTTCATTGCTTTAGGAATTGCTTCAGCATTTTGCCCAAGCAAATTAAGACGCAAGGTCACGTTCTCAAGAACAGTCAACGTCGGCACAAGATTGAACGATTGAAAAATGAAGCCGATGTGACGACGCCGAAAGAGCGTCCTATCTTGCTCTGTAGCGGCAGAGAGATCTTCTCCAGCGACCAAGATCCTCCCAGAATCAGGTTGATCGATACCACCAAGAAGGTTGAGCAGAGTCGACTTGCCAGAGCCACTGCGTCCCAAAAAGACAATCAACTCTCCTGCTTCTACCGTAAGATTCGCCGAGGATAAGATCGTTTTTTTACGACCACCCTCAGAGTAGGACATGCAGATTTCTTCAAGAACGATGGCTTTCTGCTTCGTCGCAACGCCATCAATGGCGTTGCCATTGGCTTCATCCACAGTCGATCGATCGTTTGAGAGTGACAAGAGGTAGCTTCCTTGCAATCCGGAGAGACGGCGTCATCCACAGGATGACTATATCACCGATGACGGGAACGATGCTTTAAGATACCCCATGGCCACTACAGTCTTCATTTTCCCAGCGATGTCAATTTTGCTGCGTTCTAAGACAAAAGATCTGATCTCTTGGAACTCGACTCTCTTACCGCTCTTGATCCCCAAAGCAACTTGACAAGTGGTGCCCGGTGCGACGCGGTCGATCTCTGCCCACAGGGCCAAGACAAGAGCGCTGGCAGCTGAATCACCTTGTTCTAACCCACGAACAACTGTGGCGAAGTCGAAATCCGACTTGGCCCCACGAAGCGCTGCCATTTCGGCGTAGAGCTGCGATCGAAAAACAATGGGCTGGTAAAGCCTCAGATATTCCAAACGGCCAAGAGCATCGAACCCGCTGGCGATCAATCGCGACTGAGGAGAACTCTTGAAATTCAGTCCGCCAATCTCACCAGCTGCAGCCGTGAGATTAGACACCATGCTCGTTCCTGTCGCACGTACGCTGAAGCGACCGCTCAGGAAACCTCGATAGCGACCTTCTTCTGCGTCCGGGATCACAAGAGATGGGTTAACGTTGGCTGGGCTCTTGCGGCTCACCTTAGCCACGCTTTTCCGGCTCACCTTGGCTACGCCCTTGCGGTACGCCTTGACCCAGTCAACCTCTAACTCGAAAGGCCCGTCAATCTTGTCGTAGATGAAGAAGCCAATGGTCGCGATGCGATCACGACTGAGGGCAGGAGCCTCCCTTCCTTCCAGGACTCGTCCAAAGAATGTCGGTTTGAAATCCGAAAATGGAATTCGAACTTCTGACCAATCGGATTCAGGAACGAATTCCGCACGAAACGAGACTCGACGACGGGAACGGCTGCCATCGATTCCGAGGTCAAACTGAAATGTGCGCTTGCTTCCCTTGACGCGCATGATGAGCCCGTCGAATTCGCCAAGCTCCCAATCAATGGGCTTCGTCCGAATCGAGGAGAATCCGCCACCATTGGTGTTGGTCGATCCAGCAAAGATCAAACGGTCTCCAGTGAAGCTTGGACCGCCTTTCGAGCGACCTCCCATCACATTGTCATTGACTGTGATCCAAGATTCGGCGACCTCAGCGTCAGTGAAGTCTGTCAGGACCTTCTCTTGGCTGTGTAGAGTCATAGTTGCAGCCACCAAGCTGAGGGTGAATAATAAACGCGTCAAAGTCGACATGAGATGTTATCCGTTCTGTCCATAAGATTCGTGTGGATCCTCGATTACAGACCTGTTCGACGGCAATCTCTGGTTGGATGCAAAATTCTGAGAATTCGACCAGCGTGGCTTCAGGGGTCAATTGTCATGCGAATGGCGTAGATGAAGCCAATGTCGGTGAAGACTCGAAGAACTGGATATGAAGGTCGCTGTCGGCGATAACCGGGTCGTGTCGCGACACGTTGTTGGCGACAAAAACACATGGCTATCAAAGCCAAAAGTGCCCCACTCCAAAAGCCCCTGGGGATCATTGGCCACAAGGAGCGGGAAGTCGTAGATGAGGTTCAGGCAGCAGCCAAACTGACAGCAAGAACCCCCAGCCCCCCAGAACTCGCTCCTAAAAACACCAGGACACCGGTTGATGCTTGGAGCCTGCCGATCCAGAAAGAGCTTTGTTGAGCCGTCGAAGAAATCGCAACAGACGTAGTCGGCCGGTAAGGTAAGTGAAGGGTGAATGGGTTGCGAGCGCGGCAATGTAGGGCAAAGAGACTGTGCCGCATAAGATATCGAACGGTTAGTTCGTATTCGGCTCGACATCGTTCGGCGGTGAATAGAGATGAGCCTCAATCTCAGGTGGAAAGGTTCGTTCGGGGGAGTCATCGGCTTCTCGATAAGGGAGAAGCGATGGGTCTTCTTTGCAGATCAGTTGATACGCTTCCTTGGTAACTTCCTCATCGCCAATCGAGAACTTTGGATATCCCTTGTCGAGACTGGCTACTTCGATGTCCCATTGTCGTTCAATCCCAACATAGCCATGCAAGTGACTCTTACTGAAGAAACTCTCCATCCAGACTGATTTCTGATCTTCGTTGATGAACCAGCTGAATCCGTCTTGAACCCAATCCTTCAAGTAATGAACTTCAGCCAGATAGACTGGATTGTTCTTTTGGCCATCGAAGTGATCGCGCCACAGGTCAATCCCAGATCCATGTTTAAGTTCGTAGGTGCCCATGACCTTGCCAGATTCCGAAAACTGGATTGCGACTCCGTGGGGTTTACCCTCGAAGTAAGGTTCCACTAAGGAGAGTTTGCCACCGAATGAAAAGTCATAACATCGCCCGTTCTTCTCACCGTTCTTCATGGCGAATTCCTGACACAAGAATCCGTACTCATTCCAATAGCGCTCACCCACTTTCTCGCCGTTGATGAGATACTCTGCCCCACTAATGACGTAGCCATTCCCTGGAACCTCAACAAGATCGACCTTCTCAGCCTCAAGAGGGATATCCGTTTTGTAGTTTGGATTTGACGTCATGAAAGCAGTGACCAAAAACTAGATATATTGACGATGCAAGGCCCCGACTCTCTGCAGCTGCTGAATTCGGGTGCATCACCTCAATCAGGACGAAGATCGCCAGGGAAGGAATGAGTTGCGCTTCTTGATGCCTAAAGACTTAGCCATCGATTCGGCATCAGAAGCCAACATGGCCCAAGGATCAATCGGACGGCGTTCATAACGCAGTTTCTTGTCGATCGTAGCAATAGGATCGTGAATGAGGGAGCGGTCTTCATCCGGAGCGCCGGGGGAAACATAGTCGAGGGCTAAGTCTCGCAGCTTCGCAACGGTGACCGAATCGGAAACGGACAACTCCTTGTAGAGTCTCTGCCAATGAACACCAACCCGATCATCAGTTGTGTATCGGTGAACAAGATCATTCAGCCAGCCGTGAAAAACCTTCGTCCGGATCTGCTGAACTGTACGAATGGGGATGTGGGCCAAGCTCAACTCGTCACATTCGACGTTGAGGGCATCTTTGCTAATCTTGAAACGATGCGACCCTTGCGAGACTTTGCTTCTATCATGGGCAGCAAGTTTCGCGGGAACGATGATCTTGTTCGTTCTTACAGTCTCGCGAACGCGGCGATGCTGAATGCGGCAAGCTGGATTCGCCTCGAGGCTGTCATCATTCTCAGTCGGCACGTAAGTTCGCCAAGGCATTTGCTGAGCCTTGGAAGAGTCGAAACTCCTGAGGACATCCTTCAAGTCAATGTTAGCAGGCGAGACAACGAATTCATCGGCATCCAGAGGGAGAACCCACCCTTCTCCTTGCTTCTTAGCCGCCTCGCGAACGGCATTCGTCACCAATTCTCGCTGGGCGTAGCGCGCTTCTTCAAAAACCGTGAGCTCAATTGGGAGTCCTTCGGCACGGAGTTCTTCCAAAATCTCTTCCGTGTTGTCAGAGAGGAGATTCGGCACATCGGGACGGTGAAGAATGATCACCATACGATCGACCAAGCACAAATGATGGCGGATGAAAGCCTCAACAATATCGGCCTCGTTTCGAACCATCGAAACGGTCGTAAGAGGCAAGGCGCTCGCCTGATGATTCACCTGAGCGCTATTGGATTGGATAATTTGAGCCATCAGATTCTCTCGTCCTTCTGTGCCGAGACTACGTCAATGCAGTCCGAGCATGTCTATTTTGTTAACTCTCAACGATCTAATCAATAAGCAGCGACTTCGACTCTTTTCTTGTCAATTTGATTGCGTCGGGTATCAGGAATGATCGAGAGTTCTTCGACGCCGAGGATAATCATCAATTCGATAGACGATTTCACTTAATGCTCTCGATCCGGGTAGATCGACGACTCAACCGTTTCGTGAATGAGACTTAGCAAGGGCGCTAATTTCCAGACATGTAGGTTCGTTTCAAATGCTCGATGAGAGAACCCCCAGGGAATCGGCCGTTCTTGTCCAAACCGGATCTGCGAATCATCTCATTCCACAGATGAACGGCGTAGGTCTGACGAAATAGTCCGAGATCAGCAGCAAGAGTGTCGTCAAAAATCGAATCCCAGTTCCCCGGAGCAATCGGATAGAAATGAGTATATGGCTTAGCCAGTTCGAAACCGCCGAAGTGCTTAAGCGCCCTGGTGAACGCCAGCGGCCCGCCACATCACCCCAAGGAAGTGACTTCGCCCCTTTCTGAACCAACGTCCCATCTTGCTCTTCCGCTTGATCTGTTTCGGACCGTCAAAACTGTTGATCACATCTGGGTTAGCACAGGCGTCCATCATGGCACGGGCGATCTTATGGCCTTACGGAAATCGCAAGACACCTTGAGCTACCAGCTCAGTCGTCTCTTTGCCAAAAACAAGTTCATCCTGAAAATCGAAGGCTCGTAGGCAAACCTGATTAAGAGCCGACCAGTAACCACCTTGCATAAAGAGCATCGTCCATCGAAACAAGTCTGAAAATTCTGCCCAGCGACCCTCGTAAGAGTTCAAGATGTGACGAGGTACGATCTCGCCACCATCTTTGATCACTGTTCCGTGTGGCACGCACGCGACGTCTTCATAGGTATACAGATGAAAGTCGTGTCCATGGTGCTGATACGATTGAATCGTCAACACCTCGATGACTGATAAGCGGTCACCGACCCAGAACGACTAAATTAGTTCTGGCATTAGAGAATCAGACAACATTGTTGTGACTGGTCAATTCTGAAAGGGAGCGCATTCTACGAACTTCAGACTCACGAGACAGCTCAATTCGACAATTTGGAACCAAGAATGCGGACGAACACGGCCCATTTTCACCACAGCCGAAAGCGACGCAGTCTTGCCATAATGATACTCATGAGAAATGGCTCGACGTCGGTGTCGAATGAACTATGCTCATGGGTCTCGAAATGCGTATCTCTGATTCCGTTGCCCCTGCCCGAAAGAAACCCTCATGCACATGCCCTCGCCCAACGAGCATCATCAGAAGTTGGCCCGTGTTGCCGGGACTTGGCAAGGCACTGAGAAGATGTTTCCTTCCGACTGGACACCAGGTGGAAGCGAGTGTGAAGCCATCACAATTTCAAGATTGGACTTGGCTGACTTCATTGTGATCACCAACTACCGGCAGATGCGAGA
Organism: Planctomycetota bacterium; assembly: GCA_047639315.1. Taxonomy (GTDB): domain Bacteria; phylum Planctomycetota; family DRQF01; genus S139-23. Next base: position 5,555 of record JBLINQ010000052.1, on the reverse strand, counting down.
GGGTCAAACGACGTATGCAGAACACGGGGTCTACTCCATCGAACATCAGAGTCAGGATGTCTTGCTGCATTAGTTTGACAGCATGGGAAGCCCACCCGAGCTGTTCCGAGGCTCGTGGGATGGTGACGTCCTGACGCTCGAGAGCAAGAACGTCATCGGCCACAACATGCGCTTAGCCCACGACTTTTCTGAAGTTGGAAAGCTCAACACCAAAGGCTCAATATCACAGGATGGACAAAATTGGGCGCCCCGGTTTGACGGGGATTATGTGCGGCAGTAGCCTCTTTGCTTGCCCCATTTCTTCGAGTTCAAGCTATCACCAATGGCAAAGTTATGAGCCTTGGCGCTCATTAGTCACGACCTATTTATCAGTAAAACCTGACGCATACTCACAAAATCAGACACTTGATCTTCCAATGCCCCTTTTAACTCTGGCTTGAATTCGAAACCAAGCAAGACCTTGCCCTTGACAGGCGTACGATGGCGAATCTCTGCCGTGACGTAGAGCGGGTTCTTGGAATCCTTGAGGGCAAATGCGCACTTGGCCGATGCCCCGATTTCGAACTCAGTATCTTGAGGAACTTCCATCGAAAACCCGCCGGTGGAGATATTGCGCAAGATCCCATTGTGCGAAAAGCCATCTGTTTTCATCGCAACAAGACGGGCCAACTTCCGTTCGATCGGCGCAGTGACTCGAAATGCCCCACGACGGTTAAAGAGCTTCCACAAGCCCTCTGACTTCGCCGCCGTGAGCCCACCCACGTCGACGAACTGACACGCATAGGCCTCTTCGGACTTGCCACCCTCCACTCGCCGAACCACTACACCAACTTTGATGGCTGGAGTGGTGGCATTCAGCTTCAATGACAAAGGCAACTCTTGACCAACCTTGAGAGCTGTCAGAGAACGCTCTTTCAGGGAGAACTTAAGCCCTCCTGAACTGGTATTCATGAGAATAACAGATTCGCTTTGCTTGTTCGGCCAAGTAATCGCGACAAGAACATCAGGTCTGCCCCTTGATGCGCGGTAATGATCACGACGCTGCATTTGCCATCTCGTTTTCTGAAGTTTTGCTGGGAAAGACTAAGTACAAAGATCCCAGCTTCGCAAGAGAACATGGGACGAATCCGTATCATCCCGACAGTGCTTGGATCCTACATGAGGAACCAATTATGTCGAGTGTTTGATGACAGGGAGCTGAGAGATTTGCACCACCATTTTAGTGGCATCTCGATTGGCTGTCGCGCTGATGTGGAAATTCTCAATATGGGTCACGGCCTTGCTTGTCGCCATTTCAAGTAAGACCCAAGGACTTACTTGACCTCGATCGACTTCTTCTCGCTTTCGGCCATCACAGTACGCAAAATGGGCGCAGCGGTTGTGACGATTTCGCGCACATTGTCTTTGATCGACGAGAGGCTACTCATCGTCTTGCTCATCTTGACTTCGCTCATCTTCAGATCGAGTTCCGTCTCTTGCGTTCACAACTCCGCGATTTTGTCGTCGATGAGCTTGAGGTTTGTCGACGTTTTGAGCTTGACCAAATCTGCAAGGTCAATCTTGCGTTTGACTGAAGTGATGCGACAGTCGGCAGCGATCACCATCTTTTTCAAGTTATCTTCGCCAATACTGATTCCATCGACCTTGACCGGCCATGCCTTTGTAAGAGTTCCCGCCCTAAACTCTACCTGCACGGACTAAGTCTCGGCGCATTAGGCGGCGGGATGTCGACCGCCATCTACGAGATATTCGAAGACCCAACCCAAGGAACCTTGTTTAGTGGCCCCCCTTTCCAAGTGCGCGATGGAACAGAATCACAAACAAGAGGAATCCCGAGTCGCCGTTTTGGCTCCCGACATTTCAAGACCGGCTCATCCGATTCAAGAATCAATACACCGAATTAGACCTCCAAAAGCCATGGGATCCGCTTCGATTCGGTGACCTCGATAATGCCAGTGACCCGATGGTCTTCTTTTCCCCTGATCTCTTTCTCAAGGAAGCCGAGTGGCTCATAGGCAAACGTGGCCATGATGTATCGCCACCCCTAACTTGGTATCCCATCATGTCAGGGCTTCGGTGTGCTTTCAATTTGGCTTTGGCCACGAGTGTTCCTCGAGGTTAAGGGCACAACTACGCCTCAAGAGACTACATCCAGGGCTGGATCTCAATCACTGACCCGCCCAATTGGGCCCCGGCCAAGACCGCGAAACTCATCGATCTGATTGAGTGATATGATTGCTCACAAGAGAGACTTTTCATCTAGCCCAATTCGATATTCAAGTGGTACGGTACGTGCTGAGATTGAAAGTAAGGTAATCTTGCCTCACTGCCGAACCAGCATAGACTCGCCATGGGGCCTCATTCTCAGAAGGAACGAACACGATGAAATTTGTGAATACGCGCTGATCACGTTCATGATCATTGTTCTTGCAGGAGGTTGTTCTGAAAAGAAGCCCACTGAGATGATCCCTGATTCATCCAACACATTGAGCTCGCTTTCGATATTTTCCCGAGTCGAATCCGACACCCCTGGAACGAAATCGATTACAATCCGCATCGCGAACAAGTCAAGGAAGACAGTAGACGACGTAAGGATCACCTTGAACAAGGCATATTCTTCCGACCTCAAGGATCTGCTTGTCTATCATGGATTTTGGGAGGGCACGAAGACGCTCGGCCGCTCTAAGATCTTTGCCGAGGAAGAGCTTCAATTCATATTCTCCCACGACATCAGCAACCACGATATCCTGAAGGACTCACGCGGAAACCCCCTCCCCAACACGTCGGACCTGTCGAATGTCATGATCCGAACAAGTGAAAGTAAAGGGCTCTGGCACAAGTGAGAAGGGCAGTCGGTAGCAATGAATGCAAAGCCTATTTCAGTAGGCCGAGCCAGCTAAAGTTGGCAAATGCCGTTTCATAAATGACTGAGCTTCGGCTTTGCTTTGGAAGCCTTAGTTCTCTTAATGGTGTCTCGGACGATCTGGGCCTTGTCCATGCTCATACGGCGTGGGAAATCTGTTTCTTCTTTTTCAAAGTAGTTAGCCAGAGCCTCAAGCTCAGGCAGAACTCGTTTTGCGTGCGCGCCGTACCCTTCCAACATAGCCATGATACGAATGATGCGTTTCTGACTGCCATGCTTCTTCTGATTGCGAGCGTAGGCGACTAGTAGTTCAATCCCCTCACCCACCTGATGCTTCGCAAGAAGCTCCAGTCCGGCGGTGCGTATTCCGTCGGCGAACATGATGCCACTCGGGGCGGGTACAATGATCGCCTCATAGATCGCTGGCAACAGAGGTCCCAGCTGCTTAAAGGTGAGATTCTTGTAGACACTTGCGACGGAACCCCGGGCTCGGCCATCTTCGTTCAATAGACTTGCACGAACCGCCTTGACCAAGAGATCTCGATCGACACCCTCCAAGGAACGGCCGACCAAGCCGCCTCTTTGATTGAACAGAGCAAGCGTCAGATAACGACGCTCCATATCCCTTGGATCGTCTTTCGAATTCTTCTTGGTCAGTTTCGTCAGCAAATCCGGAACTGCGACGCGGGCCGGTTTTCCGATACCAGCAAGAGCCTCGGCGGCATGAATCCGCAACCAAAGATCTTTGGATTCTCTGAATACCTTGCGCAGTCGCGCAATCGCGGGCTCTCCCTTCTTCTTCTGAAATTGGAGCGCGCGGCATGCACCGTAGCGTGCGTAAATATTCTGTGCCGAAAGTAGCTTGATCAGCCTCTTGGCGACCTTATCTTTTCTTTTCCCGAGCGCCATGGCTGCCCGCTCTCTTACAATCGGAGACCAACTCTTCAGTCGCTCCATGATCTCGGCGACGCTCAAGCTCTCGTAGAAGCTCTTGCGGTTCTTGTTCGACCACCCACGCCCATCGTCGATCAGATTGTTTGCGGCGTCGCGATCAAGGACTGGAGCCTTGCTCGGCTCAAGCCCCGTCAAATGTAGTTTCCGAAGTGGCAGCGCGTAAGAAAGAAGATAGGCTCCGGTGCAATCCCATCTGTCGTAGGACTCAGGATGAGGTGTGGGTGCCCCCTGATATTGAAACGTCCCGTCCCAGCGCCTGGCCAAGTCGTAACTCCAGCTGAATTCCTCAAGCCAAGCACCCGTCGCTTGCGGCCCTGAGCGAGCAACTCCAAGAAGAGCCCAAGTCATGTTGAAGAAATTGCCAGTATGACCGGTATCACGCTCAGCACCATGAGAAGCAACAGCCATACGCGAGAAGAACTCAGTTGCCTTGGCATCGCCTTCAAAGTCAAACAAAACTGCTGCCATCTCGTTCTTGCCGTTGTCACAATGTGTCTCGTTATAGGGGCGATGGTCGCCATAAGGCACCGATCCCTTGTCGACGTAGAACCGCAAGAGATTCTTGCTTTTCAGAATCGCCTCGTCGAGGCCAGCAACCTTCACGCCTGCTTTCTTGGCTAATGCCAATGAGTAGGTCAATGGAATGCCAGGGGAGTTCATCATGCCGTAGCCATGAAGACGCTTGGAACCGACGCTCACAAAATCATGGCCCCAAGAACCGACAGCGCTCTGTCCATCAACAATGAGCTGAGTGATTCGGCGCAGCCCTTTGCGCAGCGGACTGCGATCGCCGGTGGCAAGAACATACTCAGCCAGTAGAACATTGATGTAGGCATAGTGCCAAGTACGCACTCCACTCTTCTTGTGAAACTTTGAGAGTAGTTCGACTTGTTCGCGGACAAGGGGCAAGTACTTCTTATTACCGCTCGCCAGCAGGGCCAAGGCGTTGAGCGCCCTCGTGATCTCATGCCCTTGTTCAGGCTTGGCGCGCATTTGTTTAGCGAGAGCTTTACACCCTTGGTCGAAAATGCGCTTCGATTTGGCGCATTGATACGGTGCCGTCGCGGCGTATTCGCCGAGAGAACGAAGCTTCAAGACCGCAGTGCGATTTCTCCCACGCCTCCAGCATGAAAGCCGCAGTCGGCTGCGCTTCCCTTTTCCTTCCGCCTCGGTAATTGCCTTGGCGAAGAGAATCCGTGCATCGTCATCAAACTTCTTGCCCGCCACACCAACGATGACATCGCCCACATGTAAAACGCCGTCAGCAGGTGATCCACGCTCGACTTTGGTGACCAAGATCTGCCGAGCATCTGTGGTGACCAGTTTGTCGCTGAAAATCCAGCCACGGGCACCAGTTGGCCCAAGATTCCAATCGTGTGTCCAGCCCTGGGGAACAATCCCTCCCCTCGTGAGGTCAGGCACCTCCACGCCGTTCTGGCGCTGAGCCAAAGCGAAATTCGCGCCCACTCCCAAGATCATAAGAGACAAGATGAGCAAGGATGGGCGTGGCCAGCGTCGAGCGCTATTCATGTTGGATATCCTTTTACTAAAACTATGATCGGCCCAAGAATAACACGCTATCGACGTGGTAGATTGGATACGAATTTCATCGTGACGATGATCAGAACAAAAAGCGAGATCAACGAAGCCTTTGGTTTCTGTCTCGCCCCAACAGCATAACATTCTGCCATCCAGTTGCATTCGGCGGCAACTCCTTGGTGGCTAGCGGAATAGATCC
>JBLINQ010000051.1:0-30708 GCA_047639315.1 Planctomycetota bacterium | reverse complement strand
CCTTCTTGCTGCGTTGAAAAGCGCCTTGGCCAAAAACCTTGTCCAGATGGAATTCCAGGCTGTTTTGGCCCGGAGCAAATCTTGATGCCAGAAAATCTGCGCTCAGGGACCGACGGTCATTAAAGGTGAAGAAGTCGGCAAACAGAACGATTTCCTTCAGCGTCTTTGATTCGAGTGCCATGGCCCCAACATGAGACAGTTCTTCCATACTTGCACCGGCCAAACCACCATTGAACGTTCGCCCGTCGGCGAAGGCCGAGTGCCCGACATCAATGCCCGCCAAGGTTCTCGATGATCCCAGAAGAATGCGTTCGAACTCGCCCTGGTAGAGCTGTTCCGATTTTGCCACTCGGGCTCGTGCTCCACGACGAAAAGCCGACAGGCTACTTAGACCGGTGTTCGGATAGATACCAAAGGGATCAATCAGAAGATTGAACCCGCAAGCGCCAAGGACCAGCATCCCGCACAGGAACGCGCAAATCTTGATGTACCGACGATAGTCTCTTTGCATTTCACACAGCATCAGAATTGGAAGTAGATGAACTCACTGTAGCTCGAAATTTTGAGCACCGACCACGAAAGAAAAACCATCGAGAGGATCGCCCACGCGAATGACGGACGCCATTGCCACCAATGAGAGGGATGCCCGTCAGCCGCATCAATGGAAGTCTGCCCCATCAGCTCCTGAGTGTTCGGTGCCAAGAATGCGATTAGGAGTGCTATGAGGATCTTGGGATAAGCTTCGGCCGCTTCAAACGCGAAACCTAAACTCCCACCGCTTGCCCCCATTGACACCAGACCTCTCAACATGGACCGCGCCGAATCAAAGTCAATGGCACGAAAGAACACCCAAGCCAGAAGAACCGCAAGGAATGTCAATCCGCGACAAGCGATCCGATAGAACACCCCTCCCACCAGATTTTCTGGGCGGAATCGAAGCCAAACATGATTGACCACAAGATAGAAACCGTGGAGTCCACCCCACACCACAAAATTCCAACCAGCACCGTGCCACAATCCACCGAGGAGCATCGTCAACATGAGGTTGATGTGACGGCGCACAGGTCCGCGTCGATTCCCGCCCAAGGGGAAATAAAGGTAGTCCCTCAAAAAACGGGACAGAGTCATGTGCCAACGGCGCCAGAATTCGACCAAGCTCTCTGCTTTGTATGGCGAAGCAAAATTGAGCGGGAGGCGAATGCCGAAGAGACGCGCGATACCAATGGCCATGTCGGAATAGCCGGAAAAGTCGAAGTAGATCTGCATGGAATAGGCCAGTACACCGGCCCAAGCAACGACGAGGCCAGGGGTCGTCCCTGACTCTGACATGGCGAAGATCGGAGAGGCGTAAGCGGCCATCGTATCCGCGATAATCACCTTCTTGGCCAAACCCAAGATAAAGGTGGTCCCGCCGACAGCGATGTCCTCAGACCGGATATTGAGATTCGGACGCTCAAATTGGGGCATCATTTCTTTGTGATGAACAATGGGTCCAGCGATGAGCTGCGGGAAGAACGTCACGAACAAGACATATTCAAGGAAACTATAGTCCTTAGCCTCTCCACGATAAGCATCTACCAAATAGGCAATCTGCTGGAAGGTAAAGAACGAGATTGCCAAGGGCAGGATCACCACCGGTAAGTCCCAATCTGCGCCGACGAGGGCTTCTACGTTCTTGGTCAAGAAACCCGCATACTTGAAATACCCTAAGAGTGCTAAATTCAAGACGATGCCAAAGATCAAATAGAGCTTCTGGCGTCTCGAGCCAGACAAACGACCAATCGTATTGCCGATGGCAAAGTTGAAAGTGACCGATATGCCCAAGAGAATCAAATAGTCGGGGTTCCACCAGCCGTAATAGAAAAGCGAACCAACGACCAACCACAGAAGGCAAGCGCGCCGATCATCTCGTTTCGCCAATAGACCAAATCCGGCCAGGACGATGGGCAAGAAGATAAAGATGAAAAGATACGAATTGAACAACATCGAGAGTCAGTCCTTCAAGGCTAAGATCTTTTCGATCCACAGAATGTCTTGTGGATAGTTTTCAGCATACCGAGCCCGCTTCTCTCTTATCTCCACGAGCCACGATTCAATCATGGCCTCATTTAGTTTCCTGCCAAAACCGCCGCCGGCCGCAGGCTCCTTCGAGGTGTACACTCGATCGAGCACTAAGGAGCAAAACTTGGGTAGCGCATGGGATGGATCCTTGAACCAAACCATGGCCTGAACCATGTCCCCGGCTTCACCTACTGGATGGGCGGTGTACTCACCATAGTATTGAAAGTCCCAAACTGAAATGGTGGGGCCCAACTCGACTATCAGTTGGCGCTTCCACTGTTCCCATTTGTCCCATAATCCAGCGTGCCGCAAAGTCTCGAGCATGGTGGCATGAACGGGCAAGAGAATCACTTTCAAATTAACATTGTTGTCGTGAGCCATTTTCTTCAACGCAGCCAACTCGCGCCATGAAGCCGCGCTCGAATTGAATTCACCATAGAGCATCGGATCGTCGTGAAAGGCCAGAAGCTCACGAGCGATGACCTTGCGATTAATGATTTTCTCATTCTGAGCGTCAGTTCCTGAGCGCCAACGCCAAAGAACTTTCTTCGAGCGGGAGAATGCCGTGAAGCTCAGCAACTGTTCCAGGTGAAACTCTAAGACGTTGAAAGTCGGAGAGAATCGTGATGAGTCGAATCCAGCAATGGGGAGACGCCGGTCATTAAAGGAAAAGAAGTCGGCGAAGAACACGATCTCCTTCACGTCGGTTTGGTCCATGGCGACGCGGGCGACATGCCTCAGCTCTTCCATACTTCCCGCCGGCAGCCCGGCGTTAAAACAACGGCGTCCCTCGAATGCGGCGTGGTCGGTGCGCAGCCCATTCTTGGTCCGTGATGTCCCAAGGAGAAGGACCTCCGGATTCACGCGGATCAGCGACTCAGCGATCGTTATTCGAGAAGGTCCGATTTTTCGATACCGTTCAAGGGAGGTGAGCGCTTGGTCCGGGTAAATAGAGAACGGATCGACCAGGCCATTGAACAGGACATTCCCCAAGAGCAGAAGGACTGCTCCGACAAAGAATGTTCGATTGTAGCGTTGGTATCGTCGTCTCATGCGTCTCTAAATCAAAACTGAAAGTAGATGAACTCACTATAATTCGAGATGTTCCAAACCGACCAAAAGAAGAGTCCGGTCAAGCCCAGGGCCCACAGTGGATTCGGGCGCCAGGCCCAGCTTTTCTGGGCCCCCTCTATGGAGGCCCCGGCACTCATGAGTTCCTGGCTATTTGGCAAGAAAAATGCCACTGCAAGGCAAGCCAAGAGTGGGCCCCACGCATCAACCGTATCAATGATCAGATGGGCCTCAATCGCTTGGCCTGAGCCAAGTAGCCCGCTCAAGATAAGAGACGCTGACTCAAAAGTCGTGGCCCGAAAGAACACCCATGCGACCATCACCGCAACGAAAGTCAACAACCGTGATGCCGCTCGGTAAAGTTTCGCGCGGCTCCAGACTTCGGGCCGCATGTTGGCCCACAGATGATTGGCGACCAAATAGCTGCCGTGCAGTCCACCCCAAACAACGAAGTTCCAGCCGGCCCCATGCCAAAGACCACCCAAAAGCATGGTGAGCATCAGATTGACATGACGTCGCAATGCACCACACCGATTCCCTCCAAGGGGGAAATAGAGATAGTCGCGCAAGAAACGCGACAAAGTCATATGCCAGCGGCGCCAGAATTCGACGATGCTTCGCGCCTTGTACGGCGAAGCAAAATTTAGCGGCAACCGAATGCCAAATAGACGAGCCACGCCAATGGCCATATCCGAGTAGCCTGAGAAATCAAAATATATCTGGCAGGTGTAAGCGCCAACACCAATCCACGCCGTAGCCAAGTCCGGGGTTAGCCCGTTTTCTGTCGCGGTAAAAACAGGACTGGCAAAGCCTGCCATCGTGTCCGCCAATAAAACTTTCTTAGCCAAACCGATCACGAACATTGAGGAACCAATCGCCAGGTTCTTTGAGCGTAAACGCAGCCGAAGTCGGGCAAACTGGGGCATCATCTCTTTGTGATGAACAATTGGACCGGCAATCAGTTGAGGAAAAAAAGTCACGAAAAGTACGTAGTCGAGGAAATTGTATTCGCGCGTCTCACCGCGATAAGCATCCACGAGAAAAGCGACTTGCTGAAAAGTGAAGAAGGAAATTGCCAAAGGCAGAACGATGGGAGGCAAGGACCAGTCAAAGTCGAACGCACGAACCATATTTTCGACGGCAAAATTGGCGTACTTGAAATACCCCAGAAGTCCCAAATTGAGGATCACACCGAAAATCAACATTGGGCGTCGGTGGGGCTCTCTCAATCGGCCCAAGGTTCTGCCAATACCATAGTTAACGAAGACGGAAACTGCCAGTAGCCCTAAATAGGTGGGGTTCCAGAATCCATAATAGAAGAGCGAGACCAGGGTCAACCAGATCAGCGCCGGTCGTTTTGCTCGTACTGCCAAGATCCCAAAGCCCAAAAGGACAACGGGTATAAAGACGAAGATGAATAAGTAGGAATTAAACAGCACGAGAAATACCCGATGTGGCCGGGTTCTTACCCACCAGAGGACGACATACGATGATCGGGCAGATCATAGCATGTTCTTTGGCCAGGTTGATTTGCATTCATTGATCAAAATGGGAATCGGGTAATCGATCTGATTCAAGGGAACGGCCAACCGGGTAATTAGGCAAGTACAAGTAGCGGAGCGAGCAATCTTCGAATTGGCTCCGAGAGTGTGCTATGCTCTTAAAGTCAATCCCCTAGCTCATGAGCGGCCGATGAACCAAAATCAAAGCACCGACGAATTTACTGCGATCACCCGCGCCAACGAAGCCAAGGCACTCAAGGCCGAATTGGAAGCTGACGCCATTGTCAACGCGGTGCCAATGAAAATCACTTTCGAATTCACCGGAGACTGCAACTTACATTGCTTTTTCTGCGATTGTGAATTTGGTCGCAACGAATACCGCAAGAAGGGTGTTCACAAGTTCGCCATGGATGAGAATATGTTTCGCGCCATGGCCGAGACGGCATTCCCCCATGTATCGGTGGTCAACCCGACCGTGATTGGCGAGCCAATGACGTTCCCACACTTTGACCTCATGGTGGAATACGCCGAGAAGTATGACGTCAAACTTGAGATCGTCACCAATGGCATGTTGCTCAAGAACCCGCGTCTCGAGAGTATGATGCCGCTGCTCGATCGCCTGACGATGAGCTTCGACGGTGGCACAAAAGAGACGTTTGAACATTGCCGAACTGGTTCAAAGTTCGATGTAATTATCAAGAACTTGCGCGACTTCCGTGACCTGCGGAAGAGCCTGAATCTAACCAAACAAGTGAAGTTCACATTCGGCGTCACTCTCATGCGTGAGAACATCGAGGAATTCCCTCGGATCGTTGAGTGGGCTCACGAATTAGATGTCGATGAAGTTAGCGCCGGCCACTTGCTGGTTTTCACCAAAGAACTCAGGGGCTCTTCCCTCTTTGAGCATAAGGCGCTCGCCAACGAATGGATCCTGAAGGCAAAAAAGAGAGCCGACGAGCTTGGAGTCAAGCTCACAGCACCAGCCCTCTTCGATCTTCAAGACGACGTGGTCGCCGAGATCAGTACCCGGACTGAGGAATTGGATGCCGAAGTCGGTGCCATTGGAATGATCCCACGAATGGATGATAACGATGGTGCAACGCAGTCAGAGGTCCCCGACCGTGACGTTGAACTCCTACAAACGGAATCGCCGCCCCCTGCCTGGGCCGCTGAAAAAGGCCGCTACTGGTGCCAATTTGCTTGGCGCCAAGTCTTCGTGAGTATCGCCGGGCATGTCTCGCCTTGCTGTCACCAGTCACGCCCAGTCGTCGGCAATGTTTTTGAACAAGACTGGGATGAGATTTGGAACGGCAAGGAGTACCAAGCCCTGCGTCGTGGTCTCTACGAAGGTAAGCCGATGCCCTACTGCGGATCCTGCTCGCTCTTGGCCGAACAAGGCTTGGTGGACTACAAGGAAGAAGGCTACATCTTCGAAGACAAGTTCCCCGACCAAACCCGTGCTGACATCCGCCCAAAGAAAGGCGATTCTAAGTAAAAGTCCGCAACCAATGCCGTCCCCTTCTGTGCTAAGATCCCACCGGGAAACTTGAAGAAGGGGGACTGCATGACCAAGCGTGCTTTGATCACGGGAATCACCGGACAAGACGGGGCTTACTTAGCCAAACTGTTGTTGGAACAAGGTTACGAAGTATTCGGCGCGTATCGCCGCAGTGCTTCAATGACCACATGGCGTCTAAAGGAATTAGGCGTCCTCGATCAGATTCGTTTTGAGCCATTTGAACTCGGCGAATACAACAACATCCTGCGAACCCTTCAGAAGATCCAACCGGATGAGGTTTACAACTTAGCGGCTCAGAGTTTCGTTGGTGTTTCTTTCGAACAACCGCTCTACACCAGTGACATCGATGGGATCGGTGTCACGCGACTTCTTGAAGCAATTCGCGCGGTCAACACCGACATCAAGATGTACCAAGCATCGACTTCAGAGATGTTTGGCAAGGTGCAAGCTGTCCCGCAATCGGAGTCGACGCCATTTTATCCACGTAGCCCTTACGGCGTTGCTAAGCTCTATGCTCACTGGATGAGCGTCAACTATCGTGAATCTCACGACATGTTCACTGTTTCCGGCATTCTCTTTAACCATGAATCACCGTTGCGCGGCTTAGAATTCGTGACGCGCAAGATCACTTCGACTTTAGCTCAGATCAGTGTCGACGGCGAAGGTACGTTGCAGTTGGGCAACTTGGGGGCGCAACGTGACTGGGGATTCGCTGGCGACTACATGCGAGCTGCCTATCTGATGATGCAACAGGAAACCCCCACAGACTTCGTCATCGCGTCAGGACGCACACACTCAGTGAAAGACTTCGTCAATGCCACAGCTGCGGCACTCTCCATGGAACTGGAATGGGACGGCGAAAGCGAAAACGAAGTGGGACGCAACAAGAAGACAGGCGACGTCGTCGTCAAAGTAAACCCGCGATTCTGGCGCCCTGCCGAAGTGGAGTTACTTCTTGGAGATCCAACGAAAGCCCAAGAAGCACTCGATTGGAAGCCAAAGGTTTCCTTTGAGGAACTCGTCGAGATCATGGTGACAGCCGATCGTAAGAACGCCGAAGAAGGCCTCTTGCCAAGACGCAGCCTCGAGTAAGTTGCCTAGCCCGTCAGTTACGACTGACGGGCAATCTCTCGGCGGAGCCTACCCATCTTCATCGTCGATGCCATCCATGCGTCCGGTCTCGTCCAGGACGATTCGGATCCCAACGGCATCAGCTTCGTCCCATCCCAAACGAACACTGTGCCCATCTGGCAAATCACAAAGGGCCAATTGGCCAAAAATCTTGGCGAGAGCTAAGCATGCACTGCGATTTGCTGTCAAGACAACACCGTCTTCCATTTCAGGTTCGTCGGGGCGCATTTCAAGTTCGTAGCGTGCATCATCGTCGTCAACGATCGCGTCAACGAAAGAACTCTGCGTGACGTCGAACCTCAGGACTGCTTGATCACCACTCATCTCTGTATTTTCGATCGTCATTTTCATTTCTTCCTCGATTGTGGGAGGCGATCGACCGGATCGGACAAGGGCCTCGACAACTCGTCCCCAATAAGGACCTTGCAGTGCAAAGTGTAACCATCACCCCCTATGAATAAAACTGAGTGACAATTGCCAACGTCAGCCGCAGCCGAGTCCGGCACGTCGGTGACTCATACGTCACGGATTTTTTTCAAAGCTTGGGAAGTCGACGAATCAACTCCCAGGTCCCCAGGGCTGCAAAGACATGCTTGATCGCATGTCCACTCATCGAATCACCCGAGAGCGAATAGACCGCAGCATCCCAGTGCTCGAAGACCTTCGCTACGACATAGTAGAGGATCGCATAGACCACACGATGCTTGACTCTGATTCGCCCTTGATCAAAGACCAGCATGACGAACAGCGCTAAGAAGGGAAAAAACTGAACCCACGCATAGAAACGAAGATCATCATAGGCCCACCACACGCAAACGCTGGCAACACCGATAGCGAGGAATATCCAAAGAAGACGCTCGACACTCTTGCCAAAAACCTCGGAGCAGATTGCAGTCAACGCCGCAATAAAACCGATGGTCATCGGCATCCGATCCCAAACCAGTGTCTGATTATTTGGATTCCAGTGATAGTAGGATGAACCCAGCGCCACGAGGCCGACTCCGACCACGAAGACAACCCATGAATTGCGGTTCGGCAAATCTGGACGTTTGCGAATGTAGGTGGCCCCGAGAATGCTGACGAATAGGAATGGTAGATTCGAAACCACATTCCAGAAATGCGGGATACTGCAGAAAGCATTCTGATCGGCAAAGTTGTGATAGGACAATGCTTGTGGAATGGGCGGAACAAAAGCGAACGCAACCAAGGTGGTCAACGCAAGTGCCAAGAGACTCTTAGCGAGAATCGCGAGGTCGATTTTCAATCTAAAACTTCCCAAGTAAAGGACGCAAGAGGACGGCCAAGAAACGTGTCAAGATCTTTCAGATCACGGCTCACTGTGATCTCTATGTTCTCGTCCGACATCAAAGATTGGTACATCCAAGAAGTGGCAAGATCCAGGTCTTTCGGTGCGTAGATGGCGAGCTTCAAGCAACACTTCTTGTACGTCGTTCGCCGCAGACTCATGACGCGCTGCATCTCGACATAGTCCAAATCTAAGCTTGGAACTTGGCTGAGATCGGTATTCCAAACAGCAGAATTCCCCCATTCCACCGCGGCAGTCGTCTCGAAGTAGTTTCGCGCGACAGGCGTCTCAAGTGGGACAAGGGGCCGCCATTTGATCAACTGCGCGCGCTCGTCAAAAATTAGGTCGTCCATGCGCGGATTCCTTCATTCATCAGAACACTCATCCTAATCTGGGACTTAGATCCAGTTTAAGTGCGAATAATGGGAGGCTTGTAGGCGGAGTAATCCGAGAGGTGATTGAATGCGGGTCTTCCCTGCTTTTGTGTCTTGATAGAATGCAGAGGCCATATACTACACCAGTTCTCCGTGAACTTTCGAGGAGATTCACTCACAAATTCTTCGTAAGCGGTTTCAATATATCCGCTGAGTTGCGACGACGAAGCAACGAAACAACGCGATTTGTGAGTCTCTTTGGCATATATGCGACATCGTGGACCGAGGCTGATATGATTCGGCTTCATCGACGTTCATTTCGACAACGTCGGCAAAACTCAGGGTAGGAGGAATCGGTCATCGATCACTATCGAGGTCCATGTCGATGAAGACGTCAACTTGGTTCATTCTCATCTTGGCCACCCTTGCCTTGGGTGCGGCGCTGAGAATTCAAGGCATCAACTTTGGTGCCCCTGCCGCTGACGCTCGCCCCGACGAGAATCTGGTCATTGCAGAAGCTGTCTACCTCCTCGCTGGCGATCAGGTCCGCTTTCACCGATATCCGCCCGCGCTTATGTATGTCTATGCGGGTTTGTTTGAGATTGGCTCAACCCTGGGTCTTCTCGACAACGACCATTTGTATGGGTATGCGGTTGATCCACTTCCCTACCATCTGATTGGTCGCTGGTTCACCGCGATTCTGGGGATCGCTACGATCGTGCTGGTAAGTTTGACTGCTCACCGTCTTTTCAGTTGGCATGCCTCCCTTGTCGCCGCTGCTTGCATGGCCTTCTATCCCCTTCATGTTCTACACAGCCACTTCGCCACAGTCGATGTGCCGGCGGCCTTCTTTGCTGCCCTTGCCATCCACCTGACCTTGACGGCAAAAAGAGGTGATTCGAAGAAACTCATTGCCGCTGCTTTTGTCGCCGGGGTCGCAGCGGCCGTCAAGTATCCCGTTGGCATGGTTGCAATCTTGCCACTCATCCGGGTCCTCTGGAATCGGAATGGGTGGCGCTCCACTCTCTTCGTTTGCCTTGCGACTGTCGCCGGGCTCCTCATGGCCGCCCCCACTTGGCTCACAGACCCAACTGGTGTTTGGGATGGAATTCAAACCGAAGCAGCATCACAACATGGCCGCCGAGACCTGATGTCTTGGGGAGAGATTACTTCTCACCATGGACGTTTCTCGCTAATCGCGGGCTTCGGCACTCTAGCCATGCTGACCTCGACCTTGGGGTTTGTGGTCGGAGCCAAACGCCAACGCTCACTCCTGTTGCTCGTGATTTTCGCCGTCTTGCTGTCACTCTTCAACGTTTTCCTGGGAGTCCCTTTTGCCCGATACTTCGTTCCATTGGCCCCTATCTTGGCACTGGCAACGGCGTCGCTTTGTTCCCATGCCAGCCCAAAGTTCTTGGCATGGACGGTGGCCATCTTAGTCGGGCTCCAAACACCGAACCTGATCCACTCTCATTTTTCCAGCGAGATGCTGAGCCAACGTGATACACGAGCACAGCTATTGGATGCCTTTGCTAATGGAACATTGCCAAGAGATATACCAGTGATTCGGCCAAGCTGGCCCTTCGACTCATTCCCGATCGCCACCAATGCTGCCTTCTCACTGGCTCCTTTGACACCGTCGGCGACCGCAAGTAAACGTGAAAATCTGACCCGTGAATTGGCCGCCAAGCTTCGCCCTGAAACTAATCGACTCCGCGTGTTCGAATTTGGTGAAAAGCAGAAATCTGAAATTGACTTGGCTCAGATTCTTAGCGACAACGACATGCTCTATATCGAACCAGAAACCCCTGCGTTTGGCGACGAGTCACTGACTTTCCCCTTTCAACGAAACGCCGTCGGACCGGACGTTCGCAAGTCTGTAGCAGCCGGCATGGTCAAGATGACTTTGTTACTCGACCTTGACCCGCGACTGGACGGCGCATTCCCCGATGGGTCGATGTTCGAACGATTCGAGTATTGGTTTCTACCAATGGAAGACGCACGCGCCGTCAGGCGGCCGGGCCCACGGATTCGAGTTTTCCGTATTTCAGCCAAGAAATAAGACCTCGAGGAGCCGCAAAAGAAAAGAGCAGTAAGGACGAATCCTCACTGCTCTTTCACTTCGTTTTCCTAGCGCTGACCGATGCGCGGAAGTCCTTCGACTTTATTCTGCTGCCGCGAGATCATAGGAAACGATCTTGCCTTCGATGGCCGAAGCGGCAACCGTCAGTGGACTGGCAAGATACATTTGACCTGGACCTGAGCGACCCGGAAAGTTCCGGTTGATGGCCGAGATGGTGACTTGATTCTTCAATTTCGAAACTCCGGGGCCGGCATTGATGCATGCACCACAGGAAGGTTCGATGATCTCAACTCCCATGTCGACGAAGAGCTTGGGGTAGCCGACCGACTCGCAGTACTCTTTGACTTCTTGTGAGCCGTACTGAATGTAGAACTTCACACCTTCGGCAACGCGAAGCCCTTTGTCTTGAGCTGACTTGAGCACGCGTGCATACATGTCCATGTCTTCAACTTTGCCTGCAGTACAGGAACCGCCGTAGGCGATGTCGATCTTCACACCTTCGGGCAAATCCTCGACATTGATGCCGTTGCCTGGATCGCCTGGAAGAGCAACCATCGGCTGAATCTTGGAGGCGTCAATGGTGATGACTTTCTCGTAGACAGCATCTTCGTCGGAGTAGAGTCCTTCGAGGAGCTCCTTACCGACAGCTGGATCCATTCCACGATTGCGCACCATGAAATTAACGGTCTTCATATCTGGTGCGATCAGACCGCTGAAGGCACCAACTTCTGCGGCCATATTGGTCATCGTGGCGCGTTCGTCGATATCCAGGGCCTCAACGGCTTCACCACAGTATTCGAGGATCTTGCCGATGGCTTCGCCAGTTCGGACATACTCTTGGCGCAAGATCTCGAGCATGAAATCTTTTGCAGTGACGGTTGGCGATGGCTTGCCGGTGACTTCAATCTTGACCGTACCTGGAACAGTCAAGCGAGCGTCCTTGGTAACCCAGCTATTGAAAATCGCTGTTGTGCCGACGCCAAATGCCAAGCATCCCATGGCACCACTGTGAGGTGTATGGCTGTCAGAACCAATGATGATCATGCCAGGTTCAGCGTAGCTTTGAGTCACTTTACTGTGACAAATGGCTTCGCTTCCCTTTGTCGGCCCATCGATTTCGCCGTGCAACCGAATGCCTTGGGCTTCGGAGAATTTCCGCTGCTTGGCTTCGAGTTGGTTCGCGACGTCGAGCAGTCCCATCTTCTTGCGTTCATCTGTCATCGCTTCATCGAGGAAGGTCAGGTGATCGCGGAAGAAGAAGACGCTGTCGGCTTCAACAACTTTCTCGTCTTTGCCGACGAGTTGTTCAAAGAAATCGGCAGCCATCGGTGTCACGTATTCATGACTAAAGCGGATATCGGTACGCACAAAACCCGAATCGCCAGGCTTCACGTAGGGCACACCCACTTGGTTCTGAGCCAAATCGGCAACCATATGGCGTCCAATGATCTTTTCGGCCAGAGTCAACGGGCGTTGCTCTGTCGTGATCGCTGGCACCGACGCCTTACCCTGCATACGAGCGACGTTGTAGTTAAATAGACCACCGAACTCGACGATCTGACGTGAAATGTCATCCAACCCCTTGGTGAATGAGGACAATTCGATCGTTTCTTTAGCTCGGATCTTGTCGATCAAAGTGAAATCAGTGCTCGTGAGAATGCCTAAGTTGTGGCAGTTTTCACGATAAATACGCTCGATGTTCTCGGCGATCACGATTTCGATACCAGCTAACATCTCGGCGTACGGGCTCTGCTCACGGCTCGAACCTTTACCGCGACGCTGGCCAGAGACGGAAACGGAGAAGTTACCCTTTTTGACCGATCCACGGGTGATCGGGAATTCGCTGCCTGCTTGGAATCCCAGGTAGGGGAATTCACCGAGGGTCTCGTCGAAGTAATAGCAGATGTATGCCGGAGTGATTTCGTCAGTCGAAATGTTGTTGCGAAGAGGCAGGCCGTGGGGCCACGGGAGATCTTCTCCAGCGAGTTGGCTACGGACGGCATCAGGGTCATCGACCAGAAATAGGATCCGATTGTTGATCGCCACTTTTTCGCTGCGTCGCTCAACCACGCGGGCCAAAAGACTATCAATCATGCTAGCTTCCTCGCAATAATGAAAAACGTCGGTACCCATAGACCGAGTCCGACCCTCAAAATTAGCACTTCCAGGCTTTCGAGACAAGATCTGGACATGTACTGCATTCGCCCCTATTACGACATAAACATCTTAATTTGAACAACTTAAGTCACTTCAGGAGCGTCAGAACTGTGCCGAATCCGTGTTGTGCCCTACGATTTGGCATCGGATTCTCATATCCTCCGCATCACACGAAGAGGAGAGCCCAATGACAGATGACGACACTTCGCAGAGTGAGAGCACAGAGGATGACCTACCGATCATCCATGTCGATATTCGGCTGACTCGCCGAATCGGAGTCCTTCCCCCCCTCGCCATGTCCATGTGGCAAGGATTTAAGGCCTTCCTATCGCTTGCCTCGCTCCTCGGCATGTTCTTGATTGTCCTGAAGCCGGAAGTGGGAGTAGGAGAAGGCCTTCGCTACGCGATGTGCCTCATCGTCCTTTGGCAATTCTGGGAACACATTGTGGCGCGAACTCAATATGGGGTTTCTCACATCCTCGTGACCACAAAAGGTGTTTGTTTCACCGACGAAAACATCTATGTGCGCTGGAATGACATCGAGAACTGGAAGAACGACGGAAAACTACTGCGCATGCGCCCCAAAGACGGGCATGGACCTCGAGGCTTCATGGCACCTAAAGAGTGTGACATCCCGCTGACGGAGATGAACCGCGAATTTCTCCTCGAGATTTTCCGCGAACGAGTCCCGCGCTGGCGACCTGACAGCAATTAGATCAAGAGAATGACCACGAGAAAGGGCCTACACAGAATGTAGGCCCTACTCAGTCAATGACAATGATCGAAGGTTAGATCAGGAGTCGGAGTTGAAGATTCCCTTCAAGAATCCAACGACACCCTTCTTTTCGGCTTCGCTCACAGTTTCCCTCAATGCGGCCCTCACCTCGGTGATTCGCGCAATAACATCTTCACAACTCGACATACGCTGCCGTGGTTTCTTGTGAATCATTCGCGCAATGAGACGAGCGACTGGTGCCTCGATTTCACTGTTAATGCGGGTCGGATTAACGGGATTGACCTTGATGGTGTTGGCTAAGACTTCAGTTGCTCGTTTGCCCTTGAATGGGGTCTCAGCCGTCACAAGCTCGTAAAGAATGACACCGAGTGAGAAGATGTCTGTACGCCCATCAATCTCTTCGCCGCGAATTTGCTCAGGAGCACTGTATGCAGGCGTGCCCAAATAGGCGCCTCGAACCGTTAGCGCAACCGAGGCGTTGAGATCCTTAGCAATTCCGAAATCAAGCACCTTCACTGCCTGCTCGACATGAGTCAGCATGATATTTTCTGGCTTAAGATCTCGGTGAATTACGCCGTTGGCATGAGCGACAGCTAAGCCTCTGGCCGCTGCTTCGACGATAGAAAGGGATCGGTCGATTTCGATCGCGCCTTCCTTCTTCATCACGTGATAGAGATCGACGCCATCGACAAATTCACTCGCGATGTAAAGCATGCCACGGGCACGGCCCATGCCATAAACTCGAACGATGTTGGGGTGACGCAGCTTCGCAAACCGCGAGCCTTCGCGTCGAAAACGGCTCAATGTTTCGGCGTCGGATCCGCCGTCGCTATTCAGCACTTTGATGGCGACTGATCGGTTTTTCGAGTCTTCGATCGCCTCAAAAACGACGCCCATTCCTCCTTCACCGACGCGGCGGAGGATGGTGTATCGTTCGTCTGGACCGATCTTCTCGCCGATCAGCTCTTCCCAAGATTCGAGCGGCATTTCACTACCTCATGTCGTTTCAATTTCTACCAGAGCTTAAGCACTTGGCCGACAAATGTCACCCATCGAAGCAAAGACCTTGACGCCTGAGGGGCCGAAGTTCGCCAATATTCAAAAAAAGAGGGCTTTCGCCCTCTTTTTCTACTCTGCAACGAAACTGGTTCGGCAGCACAAGAATGTTGCGAATGCGACTTAGGCGCCGTCGCTACCGATCGCGTCGACCGGGCATTGCTCTAAGGCATCCATACAGGCAGCACGTTCTTCGTCATTCTCAGGTTGCTTGTAAACCACATCATGGTCGCCATCGTCGGCTTCCTTGAAGTTTTCTGGAGCTACATCCACACATAGCGAGCACAAGATGCACTCTTTGTCGACGTAGAACTCACCCGTGATATTGTCTTCCCATTTCTCATCAGCATCGGCCACAGCAAAACTCCCTAAGCCCCGCGTCTATCATTTCGATCGACGTGCGGGTTCGCCGATTCGGCCCGATTATAGTCGCCTAATGAGGCGTGGAACAAGGAGCATTGGCAAAGGACTGGAGCGAATTGCCCATCAAGAAAGGGAGCTTATTTGCCCTTCCCGGCCTCCTTGAGCAGCTCATCAAGATCTCCACGCCCTAAAGGGTGCTCTGGTAAGGCTGGAATAACTTCTTTCGTCTCGGGTCGATAGACGATTTCAAGCCCAGTCTCAGCCCAGATCAAAAGCAGGTATTGAGCTGTCTGATCTCGTCGTTCCCCGTCCAGAAAGATCGGCGCAAGACGCGGCCCTTGCTCAGGTAAGGCCTGCTCCTTCGACACCTGAGGCATGATCAAATAATTGGCAAGTGGCGCCAGCAGAGCAACTTGGTTGCTCTGCAATTCTGCCCCAGAAATGAAAATGAGTGAGTCTTTTGAAACGCCGGTTGCGGCGCTTGGCAGCCATCGGTCCAGATTCTTACCTGCAGCCATGCAAATGAGCGACTTTTCGATGGCATGGACCAAGCGATCATTGCCATAGAGTCGACTCACTTGATTTCGCCCAGTCGTCGGCAAAGGAGAAAGGAGGCGAAACCCAACATTGTTGCTGTTAGCCACCCGCTCAAGACGTGCCCTTAAGGACCGAACTGAGCGAGAATCCTGACCGGGAGACAAGAACACGACCAGCTCTGGGTTCGAATCTGAAATCGCCTGACTGAGTCCCAATTCAAGCAGGGCCGCCCCATTGGTCCCGATCTCCTTTGGCAAGGTCGCAACCAAGATACGCCGGCCACCTTCGCCATCATTCGATCGCGGCAGGATTGGAATATCACGAAGTACAGTTGGATTCTTGGCAGCTCCGGCATTCAAATTGAAGAACCAACGACTCTTCGCGTCGGCTGAACTTGGTAAATCAACAAAGACCTGACTTGGCCGCTCATTGCTCACCTCGAAGCCATAGCCACCATTTGAGTCCGACTTGGTTGTGCCGCCTTCGAATCGCAATGCGACTTGTCTCGCGACACTTTCACCATTGTCGAGGGTCCCGTTGCGATTGGCATCGTAGAAAACTTTGCCACGCAGCCGATAGGTTCGTGGCGGCGGCGCGATCTTCGGTTCCTTAATCTTCGGCACGATAATCGGTTTGGGATCTTGCTTGATCTCAGGGCGGGCAATGCGGGTCCTGGTCTTCAAATAGGCCATCAAAGTTGCAAAAAACTCTCGGCATTGCTTCTTCGCCAGCGAATCCCGAGTCTGGTCAACTTTGTCCAAGATCAGTTGAAACAACAAAATGCGTCCACGCCCATGATCTGCGGTGAGAGCGAAAGACCGGGGATATCGAGCACGGTTGTTCATCGACAAGTCTGAACTGCGTGTGAAATTGCGAGACCACTTCTCAAACCCGTCCAGCCCACAATCTAACTCCCTCGGACCGATCTTTGTTTTGGGGAGCCGATTCCAGCCGTTCCTCTTATCTTTGCCAAATCCACGCCATATGGGATCGGCAGTGTAGGAGACGTACCATTCGCCGTCCCTAATGTCTTTTTTGCCCCGATCCACGGTAAATCCGCGCGGTAGGAGGCTGAGCCGGCCCTTGTCATCGTTTTTCCGGTAACGGCACATTTGGACCAAAGAACCACCCCTTTGGATGAATTCGTCAATCCGAGACTTCTCTCGCTGAACAAATTGGTCCCAATTTGGATGAAACTCTGAGAAACTGGCGATGACAATGACGTCATAAAGCTCAGGCCGAAAACTACTTGGCACGTTGAGTTTGAAGGGATGGGACCTGACATTCTGCTGCCGCGAGAGATGGGTCGCCAAGCCTGTTGTCTGGCTACGCTCGTCGGCAAAATCGAACCAGCCCACATGAAGGGGCGCTTGAGCACAAAGGGGCGAGGACATCACCAACAAAAAGAGAATCCAAGATATACTCGAACGATTCATAGAGACATCTTACCCTTTTGGCATCAAGCCATGCTCCCCAGTAGAATGGAATCATGACCAAAGAGAACGACAGCAACAATCCCGATGGCGAAGAACACGAACCCTTCGAGCCGTTTGAGGAGGATTTCGATGAATTCGAGGAGCTTTCCTGGCTTCCGGACCTCATCGACAAATCAGACTTAGAGGTGCCGAGAGAGCTCCATTCTTGCTTTAGCAATGCCCCATTCAAGAATTGCATCGAATGCGGCAGCGAGATCGTCGAGAGTGGGACGACCTACGTCATCCAAAAAGCCCGTCGAAACGGCGAAACTGTTCTGGAATTAGCAATCTGCATGGATTGCGCCCATTCCATGCAAGACACAATGAGCTTGGAATCAAAAAAGACGATGGAGAAATTCCTATCCGAATTGATGCCAAAGGCCGAAAACCACCCCGAAGGTTGCTGCCTATCTTGTTCGAGATCCGTTGATGCCAGTGAAGACGAGTACGAAATCGCGGGTCTGGCCCTAGGCCCGATGCTGCTTTCGCCTCCCATCTTATTCTGCGTCGACTGCCATGAGGAATTGGAGAAGAACCTCTCGGAAGAGACCCGAAGAGGGGGCGAAGACTTCATTGAGAAGAACTTCCCGGGAATTCCAGCCGATTTTGGCCTGCCAATCAGCTTCTTGGGCGGCTGATCGCCTCTTGCCGTCAACGACCAATGTCGGCAAACTCTTGGGATCAATATGAAGTAGGGGTCTGACCGACCTAAGAAAGACGAGACGTGAGCAAAACCACACTCCTAAGAAACGGCGTCCTCATCAGCCTTGAGCCTCTCAAGCTTGAGAAACTCGACCTCCTCATTGTTGATGGTCGAGTCGCAGCGAAGGACCAGAGAATTGAGGCGCCAGCCGACTGTGAAGTGGTTGATTGCCGTGGACGCTACATCATGCCTGGTTTCGTTGACGCTCACAGTCACCTTTACCGCTCACAAACGCTCGGGTTGCCTGATGTCGCAGTCTTAGATGGTGAGACCGAGCCCGCACCGACGATCGAAGATGTGCTCACGCCAGAGACAATCGTGACTTCGGCATTTGCTGGTGCCATGGATGCGCTCAGCTTGGGAACCACGACACTGATCGATCTCCATCAATCCTCGAACCAGATCCACGGCTCCCTTGGACTCGTCCGGGATACGGTCCTCACAGTCGGGCCTCGCTTGGTAAGCGGATTCGAGATTGATGCTTCCCGTTCGGTCGCCTCGTTCGACGCGGCGCTTAGGGAAAACGAGAGGTTCTGTGCCGATAACCGAACCGAGCGAGCACGCGGAACAATCGGTCTTGGCGCCTTGAGTTCGACCAGTGACGAACAACTTGCTCGCGTTTCTGCGATTGCTCAAGAACTCGCCTGTGGAGTTCAAATTAGCTGCGACGAAAACGACGAAGCGCGAGATCTTTCGCTCCGCCAATTTGGCAAGAACGGGATCAACCGCCTGGACGAATTCGGCCTGCTCACACCCAAGACCATCATTAACTACCGGGGCGAAATCACAGCCACCGACGCCGAGATGTTACGCTCTCGCCAAGCATGGGTGATTCACTCACCGAGTGCTGATGCCTTGAGCGGGAACCCCGCACAACGATTCGAAGACTTTGGTTACTTCGCGGCCCTTGGGTCCGGAGGATGTCGCAGCAATGTCTTCGCTGAAAGTCGCGCAGCCTTCCTCCAAGGACGTGCCCGAGCAGCAGAAATCAACCCGTTAGATGTGATCCGCATGATCGTGGGTGGCCAACAGCTCGGATCCGAACTACTCGGCTTGGAACTTGGCTCGACGAATCGCGACGCTGGTGCCGATTTCATCATCCTGAATTATCACGCCAGAACGCCTTTGACACCGGAGACGCTTCCAGCTCATCTCATCTTTGGGATGGGGCCAGAGCACATTACCTCGGTCATGATTGATGGCGACCTCGTCTACCGTGCTGGTAACTTCCCAGACATTGACATGCGTCGTCTGTCGCCGTTGATGCGCAAAGGTGCTGAAGACCTGTGGCAATCCTTGACGCACACAACAATTGAAGAAGAAGTCCAAGCCTAAGAGTCCTCTTGTCTGGAGCGTCGCAATGACCATCTTGAAGTTGATCCTCAAGGTCACATCCTGGATTTGCTTCTTGGTCGGGCTCGTGTGGACAAACAAAGTTTCTCTGGAAAGCGAAGACGTCAGCCCTCCCCGGGTTGCCATTCCAGAAATCATCTCGCTCTCTGCCCTCGAACCACATGTGCTCGAAGTTGAGAATCCCGGCGAACTGAAAGCCTACATATCCCTCGGCAGTATGACCGAGAGTATGCTCATGAGGGCCGATACTTGGTTGGCCGAGTTCAAAAAAGATTTCGGATCAACACGAAGGCTCCACCTAGCTTTCACTGCAAAAGAGCGAAAAGGGCCAACCTGGGATATCGAAGTTGCCAAGTTCGCATTTCGCCCTGGGGACACTTTGCTGAAGAAGGACAACTCATTCCTTCATCTATTCCAGGGACGTTTCAAATTCGACCAAGCTGGTTCGTATGACTTGCGAGCTGAATTTCGAGGCCAAGGGATTCCCGGCAACGAGATATTTGAAGAAGCCGAATTCTTCCTCATTTTGGGCGCCCAAAATGAAGACATCCAAAATTTCGTACGTCTCGACCCGAAGCCAGGCCTCCTGCTCTTAGGGGGCACCTTCGGCGTGTTCATTCACTTTTTCATAGTCCTTATCCACCTCATTGTTCCATGGCGCGAGCCATTACCTGAGGTCGAAACTGAATTTTGATGGAAGGATCCGGGCTTTCCTAAAGTCTCACTAAGGATGATAAAGAAACGACTGCAATCAATCGGTGCCCTGCTCGTCCTCATTGGGACGTCCTATGGCCATGCTCAAGAACCGGCAAAGCCCGCATTGAAGAACATCGTTCCATCCGCCGGAGCGATCTATCACTCCCACTGGCAACATCCGAACACAGGATTCCGCAATCCTGATGGTTCCGATGCCTTGGTCATGCACTTCCCCGAAAAGACCTCGGTCAATTTCGCCGACCCGAAATGGCACAAGACTCAGATCGAATCGATGATGGAGACTGAACTTGATTTCATGATGCCGTCCTTTCAATTCGACCCGCGACGTCCAAAGGGCACTATCAACACGCGCAATGAAAACGGACTAAAAGCTCTATGCACAGCGATGACGGGGATTATGAAATCGGGCGGCAATCCGCCTCTCGTTGCGATGTTCTTAGACACGAGCTTCCTGGCGAGCAAAGATCCGACGCAAAAAATCGATTTGCGAAGTGCTGAAGGCCTCGCGACGTTTCGGACCCCCATCTTCAAGTTTTTCGACCTCCTGCCAAAGCAACTCCGGTACACGATGAGCGACTTTCCAGTCATCGTTGTGGATACCTCCCATGGAGTCGCTCATCGCCGTGACTTCTTTGACAAGATCGCCGATGCCTTCTTGATGCGATACCAGGTCCGTCCATGGTTTGTCACTGAGAAATCCTGGAATGTCCGAGGCACGGCTAGATGGCAAAAAGGGGCTGCCCTTCATGGCCCTCAAGATGGCAACGAGATCCAGAGCGTCGGTCCCGGATATGATGACACTCGCATTCCTGACCGCGGCACTCCTGTTCGCAAGCGGGAAGACACGCGCTTCTATCAATGGTCGTGGAATAAGGTCCTCTTCTCGAATCCCACATTGGTGATCATCGAGAGCTGGAACGACTTTTCCTCCGGCACCGGTATCGCAGACAGCCAAGAATACGGCACTCAATACCTCGATTTAACTCGCCGATTCATCGGCCGCCTGAAGAATCGAATGCTCCCCGACCGCAAGAAGCCGGTCAGATTGGCGAATCCTGATCCGGTCCCACGCCCCGACAAGGGCTGGTGGCAGGTCAAGGGTGTGAAGGATCGCGTCTTTTTTGTGGCTAAAGAACATCGAAGTGACTTCGGTTATGGCTTGCGCTTGGCTCGGGCTGATGATGGCATCTTCAATCGCACCAAGACGGCAGGCACCTCGACAGTAACGCCGACACTTTCCGGAAGATCACAGAGCTACATCTACTTCGGAATCGCCGACGAATTCGCTTACCGCATTGGTGGCAGCTACGAAGTCGAAGTCATATTGCATCCGGCAACAAAGGGAACACTTTTGTTGCAATATGACTCTTGGGATCGATCAACTCCAGTGACGGGGGCTTACAAGAGCACTCCAAGCGTCGAAATGCTTGGCACTAAAGACAACAAGACCCGTGCACTCTTCACCCTCCCCGACCCACGATTCGGAAATCGTCAAAACGGCGGCGCCGATTTCCGCTTGTCTTTCAAAGGTGAACCTTTCGCCATCATCGGCATTCAGGCGCGGCGTCTGCCCAAGAAGATCATGACTACGAAGGCATCCGCGTCCTTGAGGTAAGTTGAGGGCGGCCAACGGTCATTCTCCACTACACTCGAAGTCGGTCTTCCCTTGGCCGCTCAGCGGTTCCCAGCTCCTCTTCTTGTCCTAATTCCTCATCGTAAGCGAACGTAAGGGCCAGTCATCTTGGGCGACCTCCGCGCACCCGCACTCAAGGGGCTGGATGGCGTTGAGGTTCGTGTTCTTTATCGTCGGCACGACGATAAGCCATGGCGTTTGACCGTGCCTTGCCCATCGCAGTCTCAGCAAAGGCTCAGCGCACCAAAAAAGACCGCACCGCAGCCACAGAATGTGGATCTATCCCCATCATCCGGCGATGACGTCCTTTGGGCCTGGGCAACATTCGATAACCCCCACATCGAGTCCTCAGCGCCGATACGCTGAGAGCTGCTTATGAAGAAAAGCCAAGCTGCGCCCTCTTGCCGACAAAGGCTCTGAGACAGGCAGCGCACTCCAAAACGTCTTCGATTCAACATAAAAAAAGCCCCGCTTCATAAAGAAGCGGGGCTCATCGTTTTCACTTTAGCAGTGAGTCTGAATTATTTGCCTTCAGTGCGCGCGTTTTCGCGATCACGGCGAATCTCATCAGAAGTCTTCAGTGTCATTCCGCTCTCAGCAGCAACTTGCTCGTTTGGAGTTCCATCCGAGTTCAAGAGTCCACTTTGAATCATGACATCCTGTAGACCAGGCAAGCTTGGAAGATACTCGCGGTCCTTGACAGTTGGGCGGAACATTGTGTTCGGAACGATGGCATCGTGAGTTTCGAAGCCACGGCGAACACCGTTAACAACCCAGCTGAAGTCAGCGCTACTACGGCCGTTGAAGAGTTCGCGAACGACGAAGCCGTCGCGAGTCAATTCAGCCTTAGGAGCGTAAAGTCCAGCGCAGTCACCCATAGGTGTCAAGACAATGCTCAACTGATCGTTGGAAGCTGCGAGCTTGAAGCTTTCAGGCAATGTGACTTGCACAAAACCATCAACCAATTTCCCAGTTCCACGAGCGTAGAGACCATTCTCCGGACCTTCCAAACAGATGTACTTGATCATCATCTTTGGATTTTCAGGGTGAGGCTGGATGAAGGACTTACCAACCATACTGGCGAAACCGTTCGAACCGGAAACCCGGACTGTTGCAACGCCATCGGAGTAAACTTCAACCAAACCGTCGTCCTCAGTAGCGGTGGAAAGTACATCGCGTCCTGCAGTTACCAAAGTCTTCAAAAAACCAGCGCCATCGGAATCAAAGAGCGTCATCAAACCACTGTTTGTTGCGCCATCTTCGCCAATCGTAGCGATTTCATCAGCAACGGTAGCAGCCTGAACAACCATACGGCCGTCTGTAGTGACAATATCACCAGCTGCAGTAACGCTTCCAGAAGCAGTCACAGCACCATCGGATGCATCAACAGTGAACGGGAATGCTGTTCCCGAACCAAAGGTCACACCACCAGTTGTGATGATGCCAGTCGTTGCACCAGGTGTGGCGCTAAGAATAACACCACCGGTGCCAACATTGACGTCACCAACGAAAGTTGAAACGGCCGCAGTCGTAGAGGCGAAGTTGCCAGCAGTGACTGTGCCAGGCACAGTGATTGTGCCCATACCAACACCACCATCGATAACGATGGCGCCAGTACCGAAGCCAACGTTGATGATACCAGTCGAACCGTTGATGGAGATTCCGTCAGCTGTTTGGTCACCCAAAGCAGCAGTCGAAGTCGCTGACAAGAGATCGATATTCGTTGTCGCGCCGTTACCGACACTGAACGTACCCATCATCGAGTCGATCTCGATTCCAGTTGCACTTGTGTTGACACCGAATGTCGAGATGCCTGTGGCACCACCGTCGAAGGAAATACCACCGACTGTAGGATCACCGATCATGACAGTGGAGTTAACACCGTCAAGGTTGACGTCTGCTGTTCCGGTACCAACGGCCATTGTTGCGTTGGTGCTGTTGATGGTCGTGCTGTTTGCAGCAGTACCAAACGTCGAGATTCCAGTAGCACTACCATCCAAGACGATTCCGGTTGCAGCTGGGTCACCGACATTAATAGTGGAGTTAACACCATCAAGGTTGATGTCCGCTGCTCCGGTACCGACGGCGACAGTTGCGTTGGTGCTGTTGATGGTCGTGCTGTTTGCAGCAGTACCAAATGTCGAGACACCAGTTGCGCTACCATCCAAGACGATTCCGGTTGCAGCTGGATCACCGACATTGATCATGGAGTTAACACCATCAAGGTTGATGTCCGCTGCTCCAGTACCGACGGCGACAGTTGCGTTGGTGCTGTTGATGGTCGTGCTGTTTGCAGCAGTACCAAACGTCGAGACACCAGTTGCGCTACCATCCAAGACGATGCCGGTTGCGGCTGGATCACCGATTCCGACCATCGAATTGACACCGTCGATGTTGACATCAGCGAGTCCTGAACCGACGTTAACCGTCGCGTCCGTGGAGTTGATCATGGTGCCTGTGGCGCCCGTGCCGAAGCTCGATGCGCCTGTTGCACTACCATCCAAGACGATTCCCGTTGCGGCTGGATCGCCGATTCCGACCATCGAATTGACACCGTCGATGTTGACATCAGCGGTTCCTGAACCGACGTTAACCGTCGCGTCCGTGGAGTTGATCATGGTGCCTGTGGCGCCCGTGCCGAAGCTCGATGCGCCTGTTGCACTACCATCCAAGACGATTCCGGTTGCGGCTGGATCGCCGATTCCGACCATCGAATTGACACCGTCGATGTTGACATCAGCGGTTCCTGAACCGACGTTAACCGTCGCGTCCGTAGAGTTGATCATGGTACCAGTGGCACCCGAGCCAAAGCTCGATGCGCCCGTTGCACTGCCATCCAAGACGATGGTAGTGGCAGTTGGAGCGCCGGTGCCGGCGGTAAGGCCAACATTGGCAATCGAATTCGGGCCATCCAGAAGGATAGTACCCGTACCGATCACACCACCAACAGTTCCAGCCTCAATGCTGCCGTCGGTTGACAGAGTCATTGTTCCGCGGAGCATGGCAGCAGTGATATCGCCAGTTGCGATGATGCTACCACCCGTTCCAACTGGATCATTACCATCAGGTGAATCAACGTTGATCATCACTTTGCCAGTGCCAGGCGTGTTAGCTGCGTCGGTTCCGAACTCGGCGATACCCTCAGCCAAGAGGTTGCCAGTGCTTCCGTCCATAAGGACAGAACCAGTGCCAGCGTTACCGTTAACGGTACCAGCTTCGATGTCGTTGATGGCACCGATGTTACCAGCAACACCTTCGAGAAGAATGGAGCGTGTTGCAAGTGCAGCGTTGGTGGTACCGACTGCAACAGAGCTGTTGGCAGTCACATCACCAGAAGAAAGCAAAGCAGCAGCAGCATCAGCAGTAGGGTTGGATGCATTGCTTGGACCAGCAAAGACATTACCTTCTGCACCGACATCACCAGTAGCGCCAAGCAAAGCAACCGAACCTGTGCCTGTGACAGCAGCAGTCGTACCAGCTTCAACATCAGCATTGGCGTTGACGTTACCTGATCCCAAGAGTGCGGAAGCAGGGTCAGCAACAGGATTCGAAGCGTCAGTCGAACCAGCGTAAACACTGCCTTCTGCACCAACACTTGAGATGCCACCGACTAATGCAACCGTACCTGAGCCCGTAGCAGCGTTGGCTGTACCAGCTTCAACGTCAGCATTGGCGTTGACGTTACCTGTTGCAAGCATAGCTGCATCTGCGTCAGCAGCACCGGCTGATGCGTCTGATGGGCCAGCGAAGACATTGCCTTCTGCGCCGACGTCACCAGTTGCGCCGACCATAGCAACCGTACCAGAACCAGTAGCAGCGTTGGCTGTACCAGCTTCAATGTTAGCATTGGCGTTGACGTTACCTGTTGCAAGCATAGCTGCATCTGCGTCAGCAGCGCCAGCTGATGCGTCTGTTGGTCCAGCGTAGACGCTGCCTTCAGCACCAACATCACCCGTTGCACCGACCATTGCAGCTGTACCAGAACCGGTAGCAGCATTCACTGTACCAGCTTCGACGTCAGCATTAGCGTTTGCATTACCAGTGGCAAGCAAAGCGGCCATAGCATCAGCAGCAGGTGCTGATGCGTCAGTCGAACCAGAGAAGACGTTGCCTTCAGCACCGACATCGCCAGCACCACCAAGCAAAGCGACGGAACCGGATCCGGTTGCCGCATTTGTGGTTCCTGCTTCGATATCCATGTCAGCGTTGACGTTACCAGTCGCGAGCATTGCTGCAGACCCGGTGCCATCAACTGCGCCAATAGTTCCGACTTCGACACTGCCGTCAGCATTGATCTTGCCGGTATCACCAGTTGCTTTGATGCTGTCGACGCCAGCGCCGTCCATAGCGATGATTTCGCCATCACCACCATCGATGGTGACTGCAATCGTTTCGTTGTTTGCAAGGCCGTCGAAGATTGAAATACGAGGAGCACCTGCAGCAGTATTGGCAAGATCGGTGCTGACCTTGTGACCACCATCGATCCTGATCCGTGTTCGCATCTCAGCAAGATTTTGATCGTAGAGTGCGATGTCTGGGTTAGCGGTGATCGTATCGCGATCAAAGATTTCAATGACACCAAGGCCGAGTTCTACGGGGGTGACGCCACTGGTATCAACGTCATCACGACAGAAACTACGCATGACATATGTCAGGTCACGAGCAGTTTGATCTGGCGTACCTTCACTACAAGTCAAGAAGAAGGCATCGTCAGCCTTCAACGGACCGGAAAGAGCACCTGCACGAACCAAGCCACGAAGTGCGCGTGAGAACGTAAACGGCTCACCCGCGGCATTCTTCAAGAATGCCGGCAAGTTCTCTGCCGTAACCTGCTCTTCGAATGGGGTCAGGATGTCAGTCGCCTTAGCCAAGGCTGGTGAAAGAATGATGTTCAGGCGATTCAATGCGTCCTGGACATTCGTGATGCCTAAGAGTGCAGGTGGAACATTGACATCGAGCGATGGGAAAACATCCACTTCGGGCGTCATGCCCATCGTGATTGGGTCAACAAACTGCGCATTTGGTCGTCCTGTGACCAATGCACCTGCCCCATCAACGTTCAAAGTCGCGAATGAAATTGTAGCTGAAGCGGAAACGGGAAGCTGTTGGCCACCTCCGCCGCCACCACCACAAGTTACGACCAAACCGATACCGGTTAGGAAGCCCAAGAACAACAAGCACAGTTGCCCGTATTCCTTGGCCTTGTTTCTTAAAAATGCCATATCGTCCCTCCAGACGCAGGTAAAACACCTTTGGGTGAAAGAATGCGGTTATGTCCGCATTCCGAATCTGTTTCTACGGTTTTCCGGGCGAGCTACGCTTGACCCAAAATTGCCATTTTTGCCGTCGCATAAAACGCACCTTTTCGCTCGCGACTATAAAGGGGATGGGGACATAGTCAAGACCGCTGACTTCGACTTAAAGATTTATTTGACCAAGACTTCGCGCAAAGGTGCTTGCCAGAACCATACCCACCATGATAAACCCACAGTATCGACAGTGAACTGCTTAGTTAAGTAAGCAAACTGTTAGGAAAAGTGAACGAACATGTGCACTAGCTTGAAGGCAATTCGGCTAGGCGTAAGTGGTTTATAAGGTGGTTAACGGTGAAGCGAGCTCTGAGAGATGCGCGCCGTTGAGGAAGAACTGATTCTGCCGATTTCCGGCAAAGGGAGAAAAAATGTCAAAAAGACGCATGCCTTTATTGGCGGCCTTTGTCGCCGCCTTTGCGCTCTTAGGGCTTGAATGTATAGCCCAGAGTGATGTTGATGAGCGACTATCGTCCCTTGAGAGCCAAGTTAAGCGCTTGCTCGAAGAGAATGGCGCGCTTCGTGATCAAATGTCGATGGGCGGCGGTGGCGAGCAATCAGAGATTGGCCAAGCCATCGCTGATTACATGGAAACCAACAACGTCATCGCTGTGAAAACAAGCGAACCTGGCGTTCAAAGCCTCACCTTCAACGGTGAAGCCCGTACCCGCTTCGACGGTCGCACAAACACTGGCGATCTTCGGGACGACATTGACGACGACGGTCTTCGTCTCGATTTCCGGTTCAACCTTGGCTTCAAATTTGTCTTCGAAGACGACGACATCCCAGCTCGCGTGACGACCTATGTCGAGATCCAAGCTGCTGGTCGTGGTTCGAACAATACGGCTGAGAACATCTCATCCAACGCCGCAACTGGAACCGGCGCTGGTGGCTTCGAGAGCCGGAGCAACGAGTTGGATGAAGTGCGCCTTTACCAGGCATGGATTCTCCTCGAAGACATCTTGAGTGTTGACGGCCTGAGTCTGAAGTTCGGTCGCCAAGAGCTCAAGTACGGCAGCCAATTGATCTTGGGTGTCAACTCATTCTTCACCGGAACGACCCATGACGCCATCCGTGTCGACTACGGCATCGATAGCATAAATGGTTCTGTCAGCTTCTTTTATGCAAAAGAAGGTGCTCCTGATGGGCAGCTCCCAGCTACGACTTCAAGTGGTGGACTCTTCACTGGTCGCTTCCGTGCCAGTGGTGACGAAGACGAAATGCTCGGCCTTTACGGCAACTTTAATACGAATGGTGACGACCCATTCCAGTTCGACGCTTACTGGGTGTACTTCAACGCTCGTAGCGCCAGCCGCACATCGCCAGGTGTCAACTTGACACCGAACAACGTGACAGCTGCTGCCGATTCTGGCATCGATAATTTTGGTCGTTCCGTCATCGGCGGTCGTACACACACCATCGGCGCATGGGTTCGCAAAGAGAACCTCTTCACCGAAGGCTTGTACGTCAGTGCTGAGTTCGCTTACCAGTTCGGCAAAGATGAAGGTGACCAAGATCTCGATGCATGGATTGCAGAATTCGCAGCCGAGTATGCGCCAAGCTTCCTGAGCGAAGTCCAAGGCGCGTTCTATGTTCGCTACTACTTCGCACAAGGCCCATCAGGCGGCGAGTCACAAGGGTTCACTCCTCTGTTCAACTCACGTCATGACAACCAACCATATGATGGTCACGGTGCCTTCTCGCGCTTGGGTAACATCGACTTCATCCCAGCTTCGAACGTCCACGTTTTCCAGATTGGCTTCAAGTTCTCGCCATCTGAGAAGTGGATCTTGGGTATCACTTACCTCTACGCTGTGTTGGACGAGTCAGAAACACCTTTGACATTCGTTCCGAATGGTGCGCTCTTCGCTGATGATGACAACCTTGGCCATGAAATTGATGTCTACGCACGTTACGAGATGTCAGCCAACACGATCTTCTTCTTCAACGTGAGTGTCTTCATTCCAACGTTTGACTTCTTTGAAGCCGATCCAGCTACGAACGCTTCACAGAATCCAAATGGATTCAGGCAAATCGACAGTGACGTCGCATTCGGTGCCTACGCACAGATTCGCGTTACTTTCTAAATCAGCTTGTTTCACTTCGGTGATCATTGATTCAGAAGGCCTCGGGCATTGCCCGAGGCCTTTTTTTGTTGCTTCAAGTCCAGCCCTGTAATCGTTCGTGTTTGCCCAACTTCAATTGATGCACATGAGACAAGGTGAGAGACCACAGAGGGATTAAAGCAAGCACAAAAAGCTCCAGAACCCATCCTGAAGCCGCTCTGAAGGCTCTTTGGAGCCCTGTGACTGCCCAAATCGTTGAGCCGGGTGAAGCCCCTCCCTCACCTTCTGCGGCGCCGTAGAAACATGAGGCGCGTGGCTCATCGCCAAACCTCTTGGCCAATTCTCCCCGCCCCACCATGAGAGATCAAGATGAGTCTCCCCTGCTGCTAAATTGAAACGTGACTTAGAGCTTGGGGGTGGCCTATCGAATTGCCTGTAAGTTGCTTCTGCAAGACTCCGAATGGTGCTTGGCGAAAAGGAGGATTCTCCGCTCAAGGGAGTGGTCAGGATCGATGAGATGGTCGTTATCGCAAAGGGCAAAAGAGTCCGGCCAGGACGCGACCCAAATCAAGAGTCGATTGTGGTCATGACGATAGAGTGAGCCCCAAGGCGCGCCCCCTCCATCCCTGGCAAGTAGTGCGCGCTCGCATGTTGGCCGACTTCGCAGCAGCGACTTTAGCTAAGCTCGTTGCCGATCATGTCGAAGTAGTGGGCTTCCTTGAAAACAAGGCATGACGCCCCACCCCATTTCTCCTACAGCAAATCAAGACTTGGATCACGAGGGCGATCCCGCAGCGTCTCAAAGAGATAGCCTGTCGGTATGTCACGGAGAATTCGCCAAAACACGCGTCGAACGGCCCCACTCACTACAGGAAAGATTCAGTCTGGTTCTAATGCAACTCATGAACAGTCCCCGGTCTTACATCGGGGATATTGTGAAGTCGAGCTTGAGCGCCTATGCAACTCGCGGCCTCATGAGCACTTCACCTGGAAAGAATCCGAAATTGCGGGGGCCATTTGGATTGAGCTGCAAGAAAACCAGCGCCCTGAAACTTGATTGTCCCAGGGCGCAGAAAATTTTCTGATTCTTGGAGATTAGCGAGTCGGCACGATGGCCAAGCGCAGTCCGGAGAATAGCTTGACGGCTCCGGAACCAAGAGAAGCAGGCTTCTCCCAAACATCAAGCCACTTGGGTTTACCTTTGCCACTCGTATCAAGAAGTGACCCACCCTTGAGTCCGAAGCGGCCGAAACCCAAGGACACGATTTCTGAGGCGTTTCCAGAGAGGTGCATGAACGGCCCGACCTCGTCATCATCCACACGGCTGAGACCTTTGTACCATTTCGGCTTACTGGACGTTGCTTTCCCGTATCGTCGGCTCCCTATGTTGCTTGGAGCAAAAGAGTGACCTCCTTTGTTGTTCGTTTGCTTATCCCCAGCTTTCTTCCAAGCTGCGGCCTCAGGGATCGCAAACCGAACAGGGCCACCAAAGGTGTCCTTAAGTCCACTCGCCGCGTTGTCATTCAATGCCTTGATGAAAGTGATGGCATCATTGG
>JBLINQ010000050.1:0-30898 GCA_047639315.1 Planctomycetota bacterium | reverse complement strand
ACCATCCCGATCATGCGAATTCGAAAGTCTCGGCAGTCTTCATCGCTGGCCTTCGAGACAACAAAATCACCAAGTCGCACTTCTCCCGATGTCGGTTTCAAGACACCAGACAAGAGCTGAAGCAAGGTTGTCTTACCGGAACCGCTTGGTCCGATGAATGCGACCGACTCCCCCGGAGCAATCTCCAATTGGGGAATCGTGATGCCGAAGTCGCCATTAGGGTAGGCAAAGTGCAGATCCTGCACTTTGATCGTAGGCGCTGATTGGGGTTCTTTGGGCTCTGTGATCACTTTTTCAGTCCAAGTTTCTCTGGATCCAATCGGCGTTGATTCAGAATTTCTACTGCTGAAATTCGCCAACCTTCCTCACGTTCTCGAAGCAGGTAGCGAGCTTGGTATTGGATGGCACGAATGTGTTCGTGCCCATAATGCCCAACTCGCCCAATGACGCGCCATTTCGCTCGGACCGAGAACTCTCTTGTCTCCGGATCATCGCCCATTTCGACCCGGCATTTGAGAATCTCAACTTTCCGGACTTTGCAAATAGCACCACCGTCCTGGCGAAGAATCAGGCTTTCAAGAATCTCACCATAAATTCGCTCGAGGAGAGGTCCATCAATACTGCGAGCTAAGACGTCGTAGATCTTGCCTTCTTCTTTGTGGTCAAAGGCGCGGTAGGTGTTTTGCTGGAGTACTGCAAAAATCTCTTGAGCTTCGACCTCAGTCGGAAGTTTTGCTGCTTCGAGCCAAAAGGGACGAACTGACCGCTGCATTTGGCCCTGCAAACCGACAGCAAAGATCAGAAGGACAGCAATTCCACCCCACCGAATCTTAATGCCGAGTTTCATGAAGTAACTGAGGGGAACAAAGAACAAGAGGCCGGCTAAGCACGCCAGGCTTACCAGAGGCAACGTGATCCGCGGTGGAGCCGGCGGTGGCACTGGCAGCACTGCCTTGACCGCTTTCTTGGCTGGCGCGTGCCACATAAATTCGGGCTCATCTGGATAGAACCCCAAAGCAATTTGCTCGTCATCCCAGGCGAACAAAGCGTCGACACCAGCCATGGGCCAATCAGGAAAAATTTCGAATTCTGTCCAAGTCAACAAAAGTCGCTTGGGTTTCGCCTTCACGCTGAATGCCAGGTCGACCTCAACGTAATCGATCTTGAGTTCGTGGTCCGTCACTGTGATGAACTTGAAGCCACCAACTTGGGGTTCAACCACCACCCCATCGATCGTCACCATTGGGTTTTTTTTGAACCAGGAGTCGACGGCCGCACGATGGCCCACGAGCTCGGAATCGGTTGCCTTCATCCGCTCAGCCCGCTTGACACTCATCCAATCATTAAAGCAAGGCACGATCACGCGCAACTTACAATTGAGACTGGTCTCGGTGAGCGTGAAATCCAACCAAATCGGTGGTGGATCATGAGGGGCAGACGTCCGCGCGCCGCACAGAGCAAGACACGCGATGAAGAGAAAGAGAGCTTTGGGTTTGAAGTTTGAAGTGTTCACGAGAGCATCGTAGGACGGCACGCCAAGTTGATCAAGCGATGCGAGTTCCTGACTTCTTGGCAAGGCAAGAATTGATTGCCAGAGCCGGTTTTTGAGCCAAAATCGCTGCGATTTCTCCAAGCCGTCTTTCACCCCGATATCGATGCCAATGCGACATGTAGGTCAAGCATGCGCAAAGTTCCTGACAATCCCCTTCGACAATCTTTGGATCCAGCCAATGCCGATATGGCTCACGGCGAAGAAAATCGGCTATTTCGTCCTCGTGAACCGGATCAGCAAGTGCCAAAGACATCACCGGTGCCTGAGTCATCACTGTCTCCAACCTTGCCATCATGGCTTCCGCTTCAACGAGAGCCTTACGGCCGTGCGCCATGCGAGATTTTCGACTATCGACGACGATTTGTGCGCCAACCCCCGACGGCATTTCGACAAAAGATCTGCTGTTCAAGTTATCGGTAAACTTATGGGAGAAGGCCTCGGCACTCAGCTTAAGAGCGCATTCATGCCCGAACATTCCAGATGTGACATTCAAATTGAAAGTAGCAACATCGCGAAAGCCATCTGGGCGATGCCAAACAAAACGAGCCACGACGATGCCAAATTCGTCACATGGCGACATCCAAGCCGTGAGGCCGCAGGCTTGTGGTGCCATACGAATGGGATATTGCCATCGATCCAATGCAGCCCCAATCTGCCTTCTTAGAGATGGCGCTTTGACGGTGCAACGCAAGGACTCAAGAACTGAACGCCCAACGATGCCGCCCTCTTTTTCGATGGCACCAAGGGCCAGCTCTTGCAGACAGGGGTCTGTCGAATTGGCGAGGACATAGCGGTAAGCAATGCAGGCTGCCAACCTCTCCTCCTGTCGCAAATCTTCCAAAAGCAGGAAGAATGCGACTCGTTCCTCTTCACGGTCGAACGTCTGCAAGAGTTCTTCGACGAATTCGGCTTTCTTGGGCTCAACAAGAATGCATCGTAGAAGACCCTTTAACTTGTATGTGTGAAATTCGCTGAGCAACTCAGCATCAACCTGAGAATTCCGCAGGTCGTCGCCAAAAAATCCTGCTCGAAGGAGAATTTCGAAGGCCAATATGCGAGTCATGGTCGGCCTTTCCTTGCCTTCAAGCAACTCAACAAGACGTCCGTCGATCGCTCCTAATCCGATGCGGTCAAAAATGGCGCAGACAAAAGACAGCAGCTCATCATCGACCTCTTCATAGGTCGCCATCTCGACGAGAGTCTCGCGAAGACTGACCAAGTCATATTGATCAATGAATGCGTCTAACTGTTCTGAATCGCACTTGTTGGAAGTTGCGAATAACCTCAATCTCAAGACCATGGAGTTTCCTTATCGCTCTTCACCACTAATTTCTTACTTCACCTGGCATTCCTTAGGACGCCGACCTCCATGCAAACGGACTATATTTCTTTGATCCTCGGATAAGTGGCGATATCCCGGCCCCGAGTGCTCATTCAATTCTTCTTTCAGCCATGAGAATAGAGTCAATCATGTCAAATTTCGAATGCATACAGGGCCTTCATCCTCAGCAAATTTGAGACGTTTTTGCACAGTTTGCCTATGCCCCCACTATCGTGATTCAGGGACATCTGGATATGGTCTGTGAAAAGAACATCGAGCCTGGCAGTCTCAAGGGCAAGTTGATGCTGAACCTTGATTCAGAAGAAGATGAGGCCCTCGATGCTGGTTGTGCCGGTGGCAAAAGTGAAAGCCTAAGAAATGCTACGCCGCGAGAAGCATGGATTGTTGTCGCCGGGCAGGGCCGACTTAGGACAACGTCTTGAAGCCGCGGTTATGTTGTCCCACCAGCCAGACATGAAGTCACAGGTCCTGGCGATATGCCGCGAGCCTTACTCAGATATTTTTGGGGTGTTGCCGTCTTGCGCGAACTAACGAAATAGCTGGCACGAGAGCTGATTCCAACGAACAACGATCAGCTCTCGCCACTCTTCCTCACCACCCAATTCGTCATGCACCTGAGATTCTGGACGTTGATCGTCTTGACTGGTGAAACGAGTTCCGCGTTCAGAGCTGCAGTTTGATCCAATAAGAAATCAAGATCGACAAGAAAGCGGTCGCTCCCGTCAGGTAAGCGGTGCCAACGCGGATCGGCCTTAGCGGCCGATGGCACCACCTTATCTTCGATACCAATGGCTGACGCGAGACGACAAAAAAGCACTCCCCCTGGGGCCAGGATGCGCATGAGTTCAGACGTCATCCGCCGAAAGTGAGCTTCATCTTCGGCAAAATGCAACACAGCATTGCAGATCACCAAGCCAAACTTATTGTCATCAAACCCCGTCTCACTGAGATCACCGACGCGGTAATGATCGCTATCGCCATGTTTCGGATCGAGAACGCGGACGCCCTCGACGGCCTTTGGATCTCGGTCAATGGCAAACAACTCAGTGCCTGCATTGCGAAAGATGTGGAGGTTCCGGCCACCGCCGCACCCTGCATCAAGAACTGGTAAGTCTTGAGGAGCCTTCTGGGACAAGATGAGATCAAGCAGATAGATATCAGTCCTGCCGAGTAATTCACGAAGATCTGGCATATCTTAGAGCTTCTTCTTTTTCCATTGATCCAGCTTCGGCAACTCTTGCGCCAAGAATGACAAACCGACCATGGCTGTGCTGAACGAGCTCGTGCGGGGAAAAACGCGATCGTTCCAAGAGCCATTTTCGCTTCTTGTCTTCCACAACAGCTTGTTCAACTTCTCGCGCATGGCTGCGCGTTCGTTTTCTGGCACATACTCAATGGCGAGTGCGGCATAGCGGTGACCAAAATAGAAGTAATATGGTGCAATGTTGTAAGGCGGCAAGTGAGTTCTCTGCTTGCCCTTCCTCACCAAGAGATCATCCCAGTGCTTGAAGAAACCGTTCATGGCAACAACCATTCGCTCGGGTTCACTTTTGCCGGCCAACAAAAGAGCTAATTCTGCGACGTGAGAACGAGCCGCACTCGCCCCCATCTTCGTGCCCTTCCGAGCCTTGCCGCTGTAAGCAAATGCACCATTCTCAACACGCCCATTGGCAAGCGCTGTCAGGGCACGTTTGACTAGTCCTTTGTTCACTTTGAAACCGTTCGCTTTGGCACGATAGAGCGCCAAGAGAGTTGGGCCTGTCATGAATGAAGATGACCGGCCGCCGGTATAGTTCCAACCGCCGTCACGAGCCTCATTCGTCTCCAAGCGTTTCAGAAGATCTTTGATCATCTTCTTCACTTGGCCGGAGCGCTTCGAGGTTTTCACGATCTTCTGCTGATTCGCGCGCAAGAAGAAGTCTAAGGCAAATGTGTGAGCCCAACCGCGCACGTCATAGCCGCGCTGTGGTCCGCCTTCGAGTTTCTTATTGGTCTTCAACTCCTTAAGCATGAAGTCAATCGCCCGGCGAACCGCCTCTTGGCGCTTCTGATCGGTCTTGAAGCCTGGGGCCTCTAAGAGGAAGGTGCAAACCAGGGCCGTGCCGCCGACGCGATATCCAGGAGGAATCATTCCCTTACGACCGATGCGATAGACACCTTCATAGGGCCACTCCGCCCCTTTGCCGCCAGCCGCCTCAAAGACCTTCTTGAGCCGTTGCTTCTCGCCCTTTTGCCAAGGAGCCAATTTAGCGTCAGGCAACGTGCCAACGGGACTATCGGGAGTATAGTTCTCTTGCCGGCCGAGGAGCCACTGAATCGCGAACCCGATCGGATCGTCTTGTTCCGCCGCCTTCTTTTTCACTTCATTGCTCTGGGCAAAGGAAGTAGACGTGAACAAAAGCGCAAAACACGCCAGAGATAAGAGTAATCCGTTCTTCATCGCGACAGCTCCGTAAGGTCCGAGTTCTACTGATCAACAGCAGACTTCATTGCAAGGGACGCAGAGTAGTGGGATGGGTGGCAACGGTCAACAGTAAGCCACGGGACGAGTATCAGCTCTTGTGGATCGTTCGTCGCAAATCGCGCGCAAACATCGTCCGAGTAATTTTCCCCAGTCCGGCAGGATGTTCGCCAAACGTACCGATTTTCGTTTCGAGCTCTTGCCGCCGATTATCCTCGACCATGGTCTGATAAGTCGTCTCGGCAGACAAAGTGTGGTCCGAAAGCGGGTTCACGTAGCTTTCGTTGCGCCATGTCTCGACATCGAACTTCGTGGCCCAAGTAGGTGACTCACCCATGCTCGGAACGAATGGTACTTTGAGTAAGACGACATGGAGATAACTGATCACAGACTGCAATTCTTCAGGATCATTGCGCCAGCCTCTCACTTTGGCAACACCTTCCATGGTGGCGGCAAGATAATCGAGGCTTTCTGTCGTGGCGTAGAAACGACCAAACATGGAGTACTTCGAAAGCAAGTTGCCACCGAGAGTTCCGTCCACCAGAGAGTCGTAGTTCTTGTTGGACCAAGTCAAGCAATCATCAGCAGTCAAGAACAGCTCTTCCTCACTCTCCTTGACAAAATCAGCAATGACTTTGCGGAAGGCGGCTGGAGCGGAGTCCAAGTTTTCATGAAGAGCCGTGACAAAGTCAAAGACTGAGAGCCCTTGAGATTTGGCGTACTCAAAGACTTCTTCGTAGTTGCCTTCGTAGTGGAAGATCGTCAACAGCAGGTGGAATATTCGACATTGGATGTAGTCTTCGTAGTCCAATGTTGGCGTCGCTACGACCATCTCTTCGATTTCGACGACCGGTTCGCCAGTGTAGTTGCCGATGTTCCGAGCGACGACGCGGAAACGAGTCTCAAAACCATACTTCTCGCGGGTCTCTGGGTTGGCCAAAGGTGCACCATGAAGCAGCATCAATTGATGCGCCGAGACACGCTGCGAGCCGGCATCAAGGAAGGACTTCACCGCACCCATGAAGGAAACTTTGGTTTCGCCCGGCAAACAGAGAATCAGTTCGCCATAAGATTGCATGCCTTGATCAAGCAACTCCTGTTGAATCACTTCGTAGTCTGAGATCTTGATGTTGTCTCTTTGAATATTGGCGAGGACTTCAGGATTCATCGATTGAACCGCTGCTGTCATCGGCAAGGCGCCACGAACTTTGCGCATGACACGAATGATTCGTTCGGCGCTGTTCTTGCCGGTTGTGGTACGGATGTACTTCGGCCACTCGAAGGTATCTTGCAAGTGACGAATGTAATCAGCGATTTCTTCATCACGCTTGTACATGCCAAAATTGTCATCGGCAGTACAGAGGGTCAGCTCTGGCTTCACTCTCTCAGCGATGTAAAGCAAGTCGGCCTTCACATTGTCAACGGAGTGGGCGTAGACCCGATTGTTCTCAATGACGCTGGAGTTGCAAAACTGACAGGTGAACGGGCAGCCCCGAGCAATTTGAATCAAAGGGAAATAGCCGGTTTCGAAGAACGGATCGAGATAACCCGCCAAATAAGGCGAGGGGATTTCATCGAGGTCCTTGATTCGTTTGACAGGAATGCCCTTTTCGAACTCTCCCTTACCGTTGATGACCACACAGCCAGCCGGAGGTTGCTCCAAGACGCCATCAATGCGCCCGCCAACATCGACAAACCGCTGCATGAGTTCCCCGAAGGCAACTTCACCTTCATAGGTCGTCCCTTCGACGAAGACATCGATCTCGGCGACGTCTCTCGCAAATTCCTCTTGTTCACCAAGAGTCAGTGGCCAGTTCGGGCCTCCAAGCACAGTCATAGTGCTGCTATTCTTAGCCTTGGCGTAGCAAGCGAATTGACGAGTCAGCCTTTGATTCCAAGCGTAATTCGAAAGTCCAAGCAACGCCGGTGGAGCTTCGTCGAGAGCTTTCTTGAGATCCTGAGGTTCCTTGAAGATGGAAATTTCGAGCGGTTGATCACTTTTGACGTGAGACATAGTCCATGTCGCCAAATTGGCTACGCCAAGGGGATACACGTCAGAGCTATAGGTCAAAAGGTTGTGGCCCAAGTCGGCCAAATAGATTCGCATCAACTTCGCTTTCGGAATGGCCCATCTTGGAACGGGCGGTCTTATCCTCTATCGAAACTTTCGGCAGAGTCTTGTTCAGTCTTGAATAGATCGGCAGCAATCGAGTGAATTAATCTCAAGGGCGAATAATCATCAAAATTGTGACCACTTTTCCCACTCCCTACCAGCAAAACCCCTATATTTCGTGACTTTCATGACATGAAGCGAAGAAAGCCCCGGAATATGGCGTTTTCCGGGCCAATCATGGCAAAATCGTTTTCCAAAGG
Source organism: Planctomycetota bacterium (assembly GCA_047639315.1). GTDB lineage: Bacteria > Planctomycetota > DRQF01 > S139-23. Next base: position 23,170 of record JBLINQ010000050.1, on the reverse strand, counting down.
TGATCTTGATCAGGAGAGCAAATCCGTTGCGGATATATCAACAGAAACACACGACGGCCTATTTGACCGTTTTTTTCCTTTTGGGTTTCTCCATGGGGAGCATTACAGAGACATGGGCACAGACTGAGCTTCAACAAACGACTGTCGATAACTTGTTGGCAGGAGTCACCAAGATCGGCAAACCCGGACTTCCAGGGCCAATTGCAGTGATCGCCAAAAACGCGATCCCACTCGTTGTTGCGGAGGTCAAAGGCGGCCAAAAGTTGCCGGTTATTGTCACCGCTCGTTTTGGCAAAGGCTCCGTGCTCGTCTTTGGACACAATGGCTATCTCAGCAAGTCCCAGCTTCTATCGACAGGCTCAGGTCGCCTCGTGCGCAATTACTTGACCTTAGAATCCACCACCTCAAAAAAAGCTATTGGCGTCGTTGACCGAAACGACGTTGGCGAGTTCCTTCGTGCATCCAAGTTTGTCACGAAGCCACTGAAATCATATTCCTGGCAGAATCAACTCGAATCATGTGGGGTTCTGGTCTTGGGCCAAGGTGATGTACGGACGGCCCATCAAATTCAACGACTAAGAACTTGGGTCAAGAACGGCGGTCACTTGGTCACCGGCGGATTAATCTGGGGCTGGCGCCAACTGAATCCGCGCAAGAATTTCGCCCGAGATCATGGTCTGAATCAAGTGCTGGCCACCATGGGGCTGTACTTGGATGGCGGCACGATCCAGCGCGTCCTACAACCGAGTGAAACAACTCATGAGCTGCGGGCCTCGTGTTCGGCCGTCACCGCACTGAGGCAACTCAACCGGGCAAAAGTTGGTGAAAAAGTCTCGCCGAAGCAATTGCCTCAGTTCGGCCGCGTCTTAACTTCTGCCCTGCGTTGGGCACCAGATGGACAGGAAGATTTCGTCGACTCGGTCCGTGCCTTGATCGGCGAAGATTCCCTCAAAGTTGTCCCGACAAGAAGAGAACCGCTGACACCCAAGCACGTGTTCCCTCGCCTTGCGGTCACAGTCGAACATCTCTTGTCGCTTCGAGCCAAACCAGAGGATGTGAGGGCCGCCGCCAGTGCCTCAGATTTCCCAGGCCAACCTTCGCCGACCGAAAAACCTGCGACCGAAAATCACGTGTTGAATATGGAACAACCGGGATGGCACAGCCTTGGACTGTACGCCCGGGCCGGGCAACCAGTGACGATCAAACTTCCTGACGGAGAGGTCCCCGCTGGAATCAGGATGAGGATCGGTTGTCACAGCGACGAACTCTGGAACAAGAAGAAGTGGCTTCGGCATCCTGAGATCTCTCGCTCATGGGCAGTCACAAAAATCGAGCAGAATTTCACCAGCCCCCACGGCGGTATCGTCTATGTCGAGACTCCGCGAAATTCGGCATCAAAGTCAATCACGGTACAGGTCTCTGGTGCCGTCCCGTCCCTTCATTTCGTGTTGGGCAAGACTGATCCCAGTCAGTGGCAAGACGATGTCAAAACGATGACAGCCCCATGGGCCGAATTGGAATGCGACCTCGTAACGCTAACCGTCAAACGCGAGAGTGCTTTGACGTTGAAGGATCCGACTGAACTCTTGAAATTCTGGCGAAACACGTTGTTGCTCTATCCAACCCTGGGCTCCCGTCCGCTTGATCGACGGCCTCAACGATTCGTTGCCGACCGCCAAATTAGCCTCGGCTGGTTGCATTCTGGATATCCCATCATGATGCAGATGGTTCATTCAGACGCCATCGTTAACCTCGATCAACTGAGAGACGCTCCCAAGGACGAAAACCATGGTTGGGGGTTCTGGCACGAGCTAGGACACAACCATCAGCGACCGGCATGGACGTTTGCCGGCACCACGGAAGTGACATGCAATCTCTTCTCGCTTTTTGTCGACGACAAGGTTCGGGGAATCAAACCCGTGGATCATCCGTGGGCCCGTGGTTCGCGCATCAAGATCGCGCCATTCGTCGAAAAAGACCGCTATTTTGCTCGCTGGAAGAAAGAGCCGGGCTTGGCGCTATGGACCTACATCTTGATTCAAGAAGCATTCGGCTGGAGTCCGTTCCAGAAAGCCTTCGCCGAATACGAGAATGCCAAGCGTTCTGAATTGCCACGCTCCGACAACGAGAAGCGCGACCAGTTCATGGTCCGCTTATCCCATGCGTGCGATCGAAACTTGGGCCCCTATTTCGAAGCTTGGGGCATCCCGATATCCAAATCTGCTCGCCAGAAGACCACGCATCTAAAGCCGTGGTTGCCAACGAGAATCAAAGCGTTTCGAAAGTTCGCGAAGTAAACCCAACGCGGCCAAGGTTTGATTCATTTCGCATTGGGGACTAAGCTATTCGTTATGAGCAACGAAGAGAATAACGACACATCACTGCAATGGTTCCCGGTCTCCCCTATTGAAGCCATCGAACCAGGCTCTTTGACGACGGTTAAGAAGGCCGACAAACAGATCGTCTTGATCCGTCATGACGACGGTCGTTTCTTCGCACTCGACAACAAGTGCCCTCATGAAGGCTATGCTCTGGCTCAGGGCGATTTAAAAGACTGCAAGCTCACCTGTTGTTGGCACAACTGGAAATTCGACATCACCAACGGAAGCTGTCTTGTCGGTGGCGAAGGAGTTCGGTCTTATGCAGTGAGAGAAGCCGATGGGCAAGTGCAAATCGACCTCTCAGATCCAGACCCAGAATCGCTCTACCCGGCTCTCTTTGAAAGCCTCGATGAAGGTATTTTCAAACACGAAAACGATCGTGCCGCTCGCGATGGAATTCGTTTGTTGCAGTTGGGATACCCAGCCGATCAACTCTTAGCGCGCATTGCTCATTACGATGCCCTACACGCCGAGTACGGCACCTCGCATGCGCTTCCTGTCGCTGCCGATTGCGGCCGGTTCCTCTCGCGTCTCGATGGCCCGGAGGCGATGTATGCCATCATTCACGCCATTGACATGTGCGGAGACGAAAATAGTCGAATCGCACCGCGCCAACGTCCAGCACCCAAGCCAAACGGAAATTTGAATTCGATCCGGCAGGCTGCAGAACAAGAAGATGCAAGCGAAGCAGAAGCTCTACTTCTCGGCGCCATCGACTCCGGAACCTCTCGAAGTGAAATCGAATCATGGCTGCACGTCATTATCTCCGACCACTTCACCGGCTTCGGGCATCCACTGATCTATTTAGTGAAGGCCAAAGAACTCCTCGATCGCGTTGGCGACGAATGGATGAGAGACATCTACGGCAGTCTCCTCTACCGCTACATCCTCTCCACCCGCGAAGATACTTTGCCTTACATGAAGGTTTATCGTGGATCGATGGAGTCTATGGAGGATGAGCTGGGAGCTGTTTTCACCAAGCAAAGCACAACGACTCCATTCGACGAGAGAGAGTTCGCTTCAACGATTCTCGACGGGGCCCCACATGAGGCAAGTCAAGCCCTCACAACTGCGCTCACCTCAGGAGTCGATAACGACAGGATCGCGCGCGCTCTGGTCTTGGCAGGTGCTACGCGCATGCTCCGCTTTGATCCAAAGGTCGAGAAAGATCCGAGCGTAGCCGAGACTTGGGTGTGGGTCACTCACCGATTTACTCACGCCTGTGCTGTGCATCAGATTGCCCAGCGGCATCCAAGTCCAGACTCAATTCGCTACCTTTTTCATGCGGTTGCTTTCATCAACAGTGGCAAGCGTATGGACACCCCTGCTGCTGACCGTGTCGAGATAAAACTTGTGCCCGGGACGATTGACGATTTCGTGTCCTCCTTGCACGCTCGCAATGAACAGATGGCAATTGGGCTCGCGCTGTCCTTGTTGCAAACAGACGACGGCTTCCAAGCTCTCCGCATCGTCTTAGAAGACCTCAGTATCCAAGACGTGGTTATTCGCCCGATTGTTGTTGCCCATCTCATCAAGACAACGATCGCAGCAGTCGAGACTTATGAGACCCATGCAGATTTTGCCGCCCAGGATGTCGGCATGCTTGCCATCGTGCGCTTCTTATGTCTCGGCATCAAAGAACGCCGCGTTCATGATATGGTGACCGCTTCGATCGGGTGGATTGTTGACGGCAAGATTCCCAAGAAACTGACGCAGTAGCGGGCGACTCAAAGAGGCAATAAGTCGGCGTACAAGAAGCCGTCTCTTTCCTCAGTTTGACCAACCTCAACCTCGATATCGTGGGCGAACATTGGCCCGCGACTCACAAACGTGTGGAATTCGCCATTTTCGCCGCAAGGGTCGACGTTATTCGGGAGTTCATCCAGGAATTCATGGTCAAATCGCCGGCCCACCAGCGTCTTAGGCATCACTTTCGGATCGATACATGTGACATAGGCCACGACTCCGGCATCGATCATTTCACGAGCCAAATCGAGAGTAGGCGTTTGCCATAGAGGGAAAATGGCATCGAGCTTCGTATCCTTGAGGTTCTCTACTCGATATTGCCGAATATCTTCGAGGTATAAATCACCGAAGGCCATCACATCGACACCACGCCCAACGGCATCTGCTACCGCAGTTGACATGAGAGATTCATAATCTTCGTTTCGGCAGGGCCAAGGTAGATCGACACAATACACCGGAAGATCCGCGGCCACGGCCTGGGCTTCCAACAAGCTTCTTCTAACGGCATGCATTGCCACACGATCAAATTCACCGTTGAGAGTCGTCAACAAGCCGACAACCTGAACCGTCGGATCCTGCCGCAGACAATGAAGAGTCCAAGCACTGTCTTTCCCAGAGCTCCAAGAGAGAAGCACGTTCACAAGTTCACCTCGCATAAGTTACAATTCTTGCTTTCAAGAGTGGTATCACCATCAAAACGCGTCGGCGTTATTCGGACGCTACAGATTGAACGGCTTCATTCTTCGCTACCGCGCCCCGATGCCGAACGACGTCAACAGTGCGACCTTCGTACATCGTACATTCGAGCGAGTTGAATCCGCTCATCAACAACTTATTGCGAAGACATTTCGCAATTGGTTGTCTTCGCATCAGAGAAAATTAGATAGCGATTCCTGTTTAGAGCAGATGCAAGACACGAACAATAAGGAAACCGTCATAAAGAAACGGGATTTAATGTAATTAGTGGCGCCGCGATCTATAACCCATCGTCAATGCGCGCGGACCTGATTATTGACGGTTTGATCTAAGAAGGAATTGACCGGGTCACGGTTCGTTGAACGTAGCAAAAGTTACGCTCTCAATTGTGATATTGGTCCCAGTGATTGGGAAATCACAAATGAATATTTTTGTCACGTTGATCACCGGCTTGGTGATCACAATTACGGCGGGTAGTGGCGGCACTCTCGACAATCCGATCCCACATTATTCAGATGCAAACGGCACTAAGCTTGCGTCCTTTGACTTACCAAACAATGCCGGCGTGGTCCTGTTCAATCCAAGCGCAAGCCTCCACGAAGATCCAAACGGCACTTTTGCCTTCAAGAAAATCGAGACGACTTACAATGCCGTTCCCTACTTGGGAGCGACAATGGGAGCGGTCAATCTCAACCTCATTCCTGATGACCCAACTCACTATCGAACGTCATTGGCAAATCCGTGGACCTCACACGTTCTCATAGGTGGCGAGATGATCGTCGTCTATGAAAACACGACGAATCTGCGGATGCCCTCTCCGGCAAAAATCAATGCCATCAAGAATTTGGTGTATCAGTCAACCAATCTGGGTGCGATCCAAAACGAGCCCCGCATCAAGCACATTCTCGAGGTGCTCACAGACGCAGGAGCAGCCTCAAGCGTGCCCCAGGGGCAGGATTGGGACATGGGTTGGACAATGCGCAACTGGAGCTTGACTGCCGGTGGCGCATCACGAAATGGCTGGTTCAAGGGCGTTTGCCCCCGTGGAAGCGGAGGCTTGGACAACTGGCACTACAATCGGTTGCTCTACTTAGCGCTCAATTTCCTCAATAATCCGACTCCTGCCAATTGGGAGTTTGGACTGCGCCAAGCCATTGCTCATGCCACCCTGGGACGGGAGTGGACCGGAACCCGCAAGGGCATGATGAAATACGAAAAGGGTGACGCCTACCTTGGCGAGCAACAGCAACCCAGCTGGGCGAAGCAGTGGACTGGTGGGCTAATTGTCTGGGCCCTTTTGTCTGATGACTTCCTCCTCAACAAGGCAGTCGAAGCAACAGTTCAGATGCACTACACCGTCACCCCGACCCTGGTTTGGCAAGGCTATTGGGGTGCACGTTTAGCGGCGCGCTACTTAGAAGAAGTCCTGCTCGCATACATGTTGACCAAAGATCCTCTTCTCCTAGCCAAAGCCCAAATCATGATCACTCACGTTGAAGGACTTATCGGCCCAGATGGTTGGTGGCCAAACTTGGGAAATGGTGGCAACGCTGAAGAATCACCGTGGATGCAAGCACAACTCGTGACGGCTATTTATCGTTGGTACGAACAAGTTCCCGCACTTGAGTCACTCACTGGATTCACGAAACAAGAAGTGACAGACGTCGGCGCCGCGATCATGCAGGACGGAAGCGAGATCAAGAATGGCAAGCGAGTCCTTCTCTACCGCATGGGAACAACCGTCATCTCTGCCCCTGCGATGCATCTCTCTTCTTTCGCCTTACCTATGCTTCGTCACATGCGGGCATTCGATAATCAATATGTTCCCATGTACACCGACATGCACAAGCTCATCACCAATTGGGCTGGATCACATTTCACCGACATTGCTGCCGGATCTCCGCCGGCGCTGGCGACCATCGGCTACCGCTTCCCTCCTCAAGGATTCGGATGGTCAAAAGCCATGCTGTTCTACTTTGAGGCTATGCGCTAAGCCCACCGCGAGAATTCAAAAGCACTGACCCCGGTATGAGTCACTCTAACCGGGGTCCCTTTGTAGGCCGAATAAGCGAAATTGCGGCAAGGATTCGCGAATACCGACCAATCGATCGCGAAGTGATGTCGACATTATCGGCTCAATGCGTGAATATGGCGCAACGAGACAAACCAAATACCTCCCATGATCAGGAGAAACAACGTGGACTATCAACCTCCTCAACCACCCCGGCAACCGCGAAGACCTGACCCCAGGCAGCCGCGGAAACCGATTACGATTCGACAGCTGAAGGGGCCGCTCACCATCTTTGGCATCGTCGCCCTCGTTCTTTCAGCGTGGCTGTTCTACAACAACTGTCGGATTGACGTCCCGAGCAAGCACATTGCCATTCTCATCAAGAAGACTGGCAAGGATCTCACCAACGAGATGGAAATCGCACCGGACGAAACCTACAAAGGCGTCCAACAGATCAAGCTGAGTGAAGGTCGCTACTTCTACAACCCCTATGTCTGGGACTGGCAAATAGTCCCGATGGTCGAAGTTGCCACCAACAAACTAGGAGTCAAGGTTCGTAAGACCGGTGATGACCTTGAATATGGCGAGATCATCGCTTGGAAGGAAAATCAAAAGGGTATCGTGCCCCAAGTCTTGAGACCTGGTCGTTACCCCATCAATTCCTACGCTGAATCGGTCAAGTTTCACGATCCAGTGACCGTCCCAGCCGGTTTCAAAGGTGTCGTCACACTGCTGGCTGCGCCGATGCCAGAAAAGCCCAACGTTCTCCTCGTTGCAGAAGGCACGCGTGGCGTTCAGAAAAAGACACTGGACCCAGGGCGTTACTACATCAACCCCTATGTTAAGCGAGTCGATCTTGTTGATTGCCGTAGTCAACGATTCAACCTTGCCAAAAACAAAGACATGGGCTTTCCTTCCAAGGACGGCTTCTGGGTAAGCCTCGACGGCATTATCGAATTCAGAGTCAAGCCCGACCGAGCTTCAGAAGTCTTTGTGACCTATAACGACGTGAGCAACGATGACGCTATTGCCGAAGAAATCATCAGCAAGATCATCCTGCCCAATGCGCGTAGTTTCTGCCGGATCCAAGGATCCAATAAGTCGGGGCGAGACTTCATTAGCGGTGACACGAGAATTCAATTCCAGAAAGACTTCCAAGGTGCGATGCGCCAGGAATGTGAACCTCTCGGTATTGAAATCATCCAAGCTCTGATCACTCAAATTAACCCACCACAAGCGATTGCCGGTCCGGTACGAGATCGAGAAGTCGCGCGTCAAAAACTCAACCAATACAGCCAACAGATCGAACAGCAAGCATCTGAAATGAACTTGGCTGTGGAAAAAGAGCTGATCAAGCGTAGCCAAGCTCTGGTGAGTGCCGATCAAAACGTTGTCACGATGACGGTTGAGGCGAAGAGGAAGCAAGAGGTTGCTGTTACCAAAGCCAACGAACACCTGGGCGTTTCGGCATTCCGTTTGGATGCAGCCAAAGATGAAGCCGCAGCAACGATTGCCCGCGGCAAGGCTAGGGCTGATGTTGTGCAATTCGACAACCAGGCTGAGGCCGCAGGCTGGGCGCGAGCCGTCGAAGCATTTGGCGGCGATGGCAACGAGTATGCTCGCTATATCCTCTACCTAGCACTGGCACCTGGTTATCAGCGAATCATGGCCAACACGGCCGATAGCCCACTCATGGACATCTTTGGCAGCTTCGGGCAGCGCAACCAAAAGAGCGCGCCGGTCAAGCGAGTCTCGCGCAAGGCAAAACCAGAAGAGGCCAAACCAGCAACAGACACGACAAAGGAGGACAAATAATGAACCTCAAGAAAACAATCCCAGTTGCGGTCTTCGCAGTCCTTGCCCTCGTCCTCATGTTTCACTGGTCAATCAACCGTATCTATGTTGATCGCGGCCAAAGTTTGATGCTGCGCTACAAGGGGCCACTTCTCTTCGGTAGCCGGGAAAAGGCAAGGGTTGGACACTTCGCCGAAGAAGGCCAGATTGGTGTGCTCGCCCAATTGCGTGGGCCAGGTCGACACTTCTACTGCCCCATTTGGTGGGAAGTTGAAATTGTTGAAGACATGACCGTCGAGCCCGGCTATGTCGCGCTCGTCCGCTCTTCTCTCGGAGACGACCTACCCGCCGGCCAATACCTGGTCGATGGCAAATTGGGCGAAACGAAGTTCAAGGGCATCATGAGAACCGTGTTTGGTCCGGGTCGTTATCGAGTCAATCCATACGCCTATGAATTTAAGAAGGTCTCGACTGTGAAAAGCCGCTCCGGTGGCCAGATCAAGTTGAGCGGCTGGGTCGAAATTCCAACAGGTTATGTTGGCGTCGTAACGAACCAAGCTGACAACCTCCTCACCGGGGCCAAAAAAGGCATTCAGTCTGATGTCTTGCCACCGGGCATCTACCCAATCAATGGCAAGGAACAACAGGTGGACGTCATCGAGATTGGGTTTCGCGAGGCTACGGTCGGAGTCGAGAAGATGCGCACACCAGACGGTGCACTGATTCTTGACAAGAGCGGCGAACCTCAAGTCAAAGACACTTCGAAAGGCATCAATTTCCCTTCGAACGACGGCTTCCCGATTCACATGGATTTCACAGCGATTTGGGGCATCATGCCTGATGCAGCACCAAAGATCATTCGCACCTTCGGCAACATCGGCGCTGTTGAAGACAAAGTCGTCTTGCCCCAGATTGAGAGTATCTGTCGTAACAATGGCTCGCGTTATTCAGCAGTCGAGTTACTTGTCGGAGAAGACCGCCAGAAGTTCCAGGAGCAAACGACCGAGGCCTTCCGCACGGTCTTGAATGCCAAGGACATCACGTTGCAATACGGCTTGGTGCGTCATATCTACATCCCGGTTCAGGTCAGAGAGCCTATTCAAAATGCGTTTATCGCTGACGAATTGAAACTCACACGTGACCAAGAACAACTGACAGCAAAAGTCGAAGGCAAGTTGCGAGAGGCCGAGAGGAAAGTCGAACTCGAATCCGAGAAGGTGCGAGCTGAAACTGACAAACTCGTAGCTGAAGCGATAGCTCAAGGGCACAAGACGGTCGGTGAAACTGCGGCCGAAACCGAGAAGTTTGTCGCCAAGATTGATCGGCAAGTCGCTGAATTGGAATCTCAAGCGACAGTCGTTCGAGGTCAAGCCGGTGCTGAATCCGAGAAGATGCTTCAAGAAGCCAAGGCCGACAAGTTCGGCTTGGCCGTGAAGGCATTCGGCTCGGGCGAAGCTTACACCCGCTGGGTCTTTGCTTCTGGGCTGCCGAAGGACATCAAGCTTCAGCTTCTCTACGCTGGCGAAGGAACTTTTTGGACCGACCTCAAGGGCTTCACCGAGACGATGTTGGGCAAGCAGCTCAATGATCGTCGGGAAGAAAAAAGACCTTAGAGAGTAGAGGACTCAACTCCTTACAAAGAGAGCCCCAAGGGAAATCCCTTGGGGCTCTTTTCTTGAACTGATGTTCGCTAATCGAGAATTGCGGTCATGGCTTCGACTGCTTGAGATACTTGGCAATCATGTCCCAAGGCCTGAAGAGACTCGCCAATGGCGGTCACCGTCTTCACCAAGTCTTGCGGACGATTCAAGACATCCCCCATGTGCCCAACGCGGAAGTAGATTCCTTTGCACAAGGGATGCAGGCCGCCGGCGACGATGACGCCCCTCTTGCCCACCTCTCCCATGAGCTTGCCATCAACCCCATGGGGAAACCTGATCGCACTCAAGGTATTGGCGGCTTCGGAACTATTCGCCGGAAGTAACTCCAAGCCCAAAACCTGCCAGGCGGTTCTCATGGCATTGGCACATTTTTCATGACGCGCGAAGGCCTCATCAATCTTGCGACCTTCGCCCACCATCTCTAAGAGCGCAACATCAAGCGCCGCAACGAGACTCGTTGCCGGAGTCGCGAAGTAGCTTGGCTTCCGGTTTTCGTAGGCATGCATGATTGGTATCCACTGGTGCCAATCCAATGACATCGGTGGTTTTGATTGGAGTTCATCCCTGGTGTCCAGTGCTCGCTTGCTTGCCACCATAAGAGCCAGGCCTGGAGGCAGCCCAATGGCCTTCTGTGAAGCAGTCAGATAAACGTCGGCCCCCCACGCGGCCATCTCAAAACGTTCAGCCGCCGTGGCACAAACGCCGTCAAAAACCGTCAATGCCCCATGGGCCCTTGCTAAGTCGCACAGGCCTTTGGCATCGACGCGCACGCCTGTTGACGTATCGACATGAGTCGCAGCCAAGACCTTAAATGAGCTGCCCTTCAGCGCTGTCTCGACATCGGCCATGAGTGGAGCAGCAAATCTGCCATCAGATCCACCGGCGCCTTTGACTTCCACGACCTCAGCACCCCGACGGCGAAACATCTCAGCGATGCGGTCTGAGAAATGCCCCGAGCTTGCCACCAAAACGGAATCACCTGGGTCAACGAGGTTTTGAACCGCCATATCCATGACCGTCGTGCCAGAACCGGCCACGATGAAAGGTTGGCTATCAGGCCCAGAGAGCCAGACATGACGCATATTTTCGATGGCACGGCCCATCGAATCAATGAAATCAGGGGCCACATGGCTGGCGGGATGCTTGGCTGCAGCCGCAACAACTTGATGGGAAACTTCGATCGGACCAGGAATCATCAACAGTGGACGTTCAGGCATCAGTCAATCCTCAAGAGAAGTCGTAGATGACTGATTCTACCCTCTGTGCCAAAAGCCTCCAAGTCACCGTTCTATTCGCGGACCGCCGCACGAACTCTTCGAACCGATCTCACCAATTCCGCGAACAGGTCACCGGTGAGAGCCTGTTCCTTATCGCACAAGGCGACTTCAGGATTGGGGTGCACCTCAACAATGAGACCATCTGCTCCGGCAGCAGCGGCCGCGTAGGCGAGTGGCAGCACAATATCGCGACGGCCAGCCGCATGTGATGGGTCAACAATGACCGGCAAATGAGACCGCGACTTCAAGACGGGGATGGCTGAAACGTCCAGAGTATTCCGTGTGGCGGTTTCGAAGGTTCGAATACCTCGTTCGCAAAGAACAACCTGGTTGTTGCCTCCAGCCATGATGTACTCCGCTGCGTCAAGAAGTTCGCCAACCGTCGCACTCATGCCACGTTTGAGAAGGACAGGGCGATGACACTGACCAAGCTCCTTGAGTAATTCAAAGTTCTGCATGTTGCGAGCACCAACTTGCATCATGGAGGCACTTTGGGCGATTTTCTCGACCGCGTCAGGAGTCAGCACCTCGGTGACCACCGGCATTTCAACGTGATCGCCAGCGGCGCGCAAGAGATCGAGTCCTTCGTAGCCAAGCCCCTGGAACGAATAGACCGAGGAACGAGGTTTGAAGGCACCACCTCGCAAGATGGATGCCCCCCTCTCCTTCACCATTCTAGCAGCAGCAAAGATTTGCTCTTTGTTCTCAACGGCGCAGGGACCAGCAATGAAAATGAATTCGTCGCCACCGATGGTGACATCACCCACTGTTACGGTCGATCTTTCGCCGTCCTCACGATGTTTCGCCAATGGTGGGCCTGCCAGATCGTCAGCAACGTGAATCGTCGACTTCACGGTCTCCTTGTCCTCACGGGCCGGAACCACCGAAATATGGGGAACGTCAGTGGTCCGAGACGGATAGGAGCCGAGAATCTTGAATTGATTGAAGTGTGGACGAGCCGCAGCAATGGCGGCGGCAACGGTGGCGTCGTCCGAATGTCCTTCCAAGTCAATGAGGAAGACGTATTCCCAGGGTGAGTCGGGCTCTGGGCGACTTTCAATTCGACAGAGGTTGACCTCCGAACGAGCAAAACAGCTGAGTGCACGAAACAAGGCGCCCGGACGATGAGCGGCATGAACAACAATGCTCGTCTTGCTTGGCAAAGAAGCGTCGGACGCTTCTGGACGAGATGCCAAGAGCAAGAATCTCGTCATGTTGTTGTGAGAATCTGCGACATCACTGTGAAGAACTTTCAGGGCATACTTCTCGGCAGCTTCAGCAGGACACAGGACCGCAACATCTTTCTCGCCAGACTTTGCCAACTCGGCAGCTGAGCCAGAAGTATCGATAGCCGGGCGTGCGATGACCTGTCCCATGCCGCGCAAGAAGCGGGCACATTGTGCCAATGCGGCTGGATGAGATCGTACTTCACGAATGTCACCGATCTCACTGCCACCAATCGCAGCTAAGACATGCTCCACTTGCCATGTCTCTTCGCCAACGATAGAAATGCGGCGTTGAGTGAGGAGGCGATTGACCTCAGCTATTCCACCAATAATCGTGTTTTCGACCGGTAGGAAGGCATAGTCAATCGAACCATGCTCCAAAGCGTCGAGCACATCTTCGAATGCCGTGAAGCCCGTCGTCTCGAATGGCATCTGCCGAATTTCGAACATCTTCTTAGCGGCGAGGTCACTATTGCAGAGAGCGATGCCCTGGTATCCGACGCGCAATCGTGTGTTGCCTTTTTGGGCGCCATCTTGTGCCAAGGCAGCTTCTTGGCTTCGGCGCGAATATCGGAGAATCTCACGCAGGACTCGCCCAGCGAAATGCGAAGACAACCCAGCCTCATCCGCCTCCTGCCGCCAAGATTCCAAAAGGCGAGCCTCACGGGCCGGGTCCCAAATCGCTGAATCGCTGTCCGCTTTGAGTTCACCAACTTCCCGCACAGCCTGCATCCTCTTGGCCAAGAGTTGAACAAACTCACGGTCGACGGCTTCAATGTCCGCCCTGATGTCCTCGAGTTTTTTCTTGTTGTCACTCATGGCTAAATTCCTACGTCACATTCTATTTGAAGGAAAAAAAGGATGATCAATTTGCCATGAAAGACTTGAGGCGATCCATGGTTTCAACCAAACGATCATCTGCCAACCCACAAGCGATTCGAATGAAACCCGGAGAGCCGAAGGCCGAACCAGGAACAAGTCTTACTCCAGCCGACTTAAGAAGCAGATTGGTGAATTCAAGATCGCTGATATTGCCATTCCGCGTCAACCAATCTTGAATGCGAGCAAAGACATAAAGCGCCGCAGACGGTTGTTTCACTTCACACCCACTGATCTCGGCAAATCCATCAATCACGATCTGGCTGCGACGTTTATAGCGTTGGCGTTGCTCGACCAACCAAGATTCTGGCATCAAAAGAGCTTTGACCCCTGCAACTTGCGTCGGGATATTCACATGCGTCGACGATGCTTCCGTCAACTTCGTCATGCCCTCAATCAACTCCTGATTAGCAGCGGCATAGCCGAGCCGCATCCCAGTCATGGAATAAGACTTTGAGAAGCTCTCGATCACGACAGTACGATCTCGGATTTCGGGGACGACCCTGATCAATGTTGGGGCCTGACCATCAAATGCCAAATCGACGTAAACTTGGTCGGCGAAAATCCACAAGTCGAACTCTTCCGCGATCCCGGCCAATTCGCCGAGCAACTCGGCTGAATAAACCACGCTCGTCGGATTTGAGGGGCTATTGACGATGATAGCCTTCGTCTTCGCCGTACACTTGCTGCGAATCTCTTCAATGTCTGGCAACAGATCACTGGAGGGTTCGCAAATAACGGGTGTGGCTCCACACCATTCGAGTTGCTGGATAAAGGACGGCCAAAACGGTGCGAGAACCAGCACCTCATCGCCGGGCATCAGCGTACAACGCATGGCATCCATGAGGGCGGGTTTACCCCCAGCCGTGACGACGACGTTCTTGTCAGTCCATGGAACCCCAGATTGAATCGTCAGCCGATCGGCTATCGCAAATCGAAGGGATGGTAGGCCAGGCGGCGGACCGTAACGGACGTTTCCACTTTGTAGCGCATCTGAAGCAGCATCAAGAATCTCTTGGGGCGGAAGTTCCCCCGGCTCGCCAACAGCCAGATTGATCGGGTCAGCATGGCTCGTAGAAGCGCCAGCAGCAGCCATCGTGGCAGATTCGCCGATCGACTGAGCAACTTTGTTAAGTTCCGGCATCTGAATCCATCTCCATTCAATCGCTCGTTCCAATTGCCACCTTGCCATTATAGGAGTAGCAAAAGGAAGTGTCTTTCCTTAGAAGATAAGAACCATGCGAACAATGCAACTCGAAACGAACGATACCCGTGAATGCCAGATCTCAATTGCTGCAGGCCTTCTCTCCAAAATAGGAGAAGTCATCCCTTCAGCTCAATTTGACGGCATTTTTCTTATTCATGACCCCGCCGTTTCGAGTGCCGCTCACGATCTGGCCAAAGATCTTGAATGCAAGCTCGTCTGCAGTTTGACAGGTGGCGAGTCTGCGAAGAACCTCAATTCTTTGTCACGACTGGCTGAAGACCTCCTGAAGGCCGGTGCCAATCGCAAATCACTGCTCATTGCCATGGGCGGCGGTGTCGTATGTGATTTAGTCGCTTTCCTTGCCTCTGTCTATATGCGAGGTGTTGCCTGTGCCTTGGTCCCCACTTCCATGCTTGCCATGGTCGATGCCGCAATCGGCGGCAAAAATGGGGTCGACCTCGGGGAATTCAAGAATATCCTCGGCACGATCCGCCAACCCGACATGATCCTTGTTGACCCGAAACTCTTGCAATCACTCCCTGATGCAGAATTGCGGGATGGTCTTGTCGAAGTGGTCAAGAAGGCTGCTGTGTTGAATGTTGGCGTCTTCAAGAAACTCTGCACTCTTAGTGACGATCTCTTAAAGCGCGATGAAGAAGCCTTGGAATATGCCATCATCTCTGCTCTTGAGATGAAAACCGATGTCGTCAGACGCGACGAACGTGAACAAGGTCTGCGGAAAGTTCTTAATTTCGGACACACCGTTGGCCACGCGCTCGAGTCCTTGTCGAATTTCACTCTGAGCCATGGCGCTGCCGTCGCTTTGGGTATGCAGATTGAGATGTCCATGGGGCCACGTCCTTCGGCTGAAGTGCTGACGCTCCTCACGGCCCTCAAGGTTGACTTGAACATTCCAGATCATCTTCAAGACGCGGACCAACTCTGGCAGGTCATGCAGAAGGACAAGAAGAATCAGGACGGGTCGGTCTATATCGCAATCCCTGGTCATTTGGGGCAAGGGATTCTCTTGCCAATTCAGAAGGAAGACCTGGTACAAGCGCTCAACGACCACCAACAGAAGTCAATCAAGCTCAATCCTCTTCATCGTCCCTTCAACTTCGCGACTCGTCTGCCCGGCTCAAAGTCTGAAGCCAATCGCACGATCGTTTTGGCTGCCCTTCAGGACGGCGAGACGATCATCAGCAATGCAACACCGTGTGACGACGTGAAGGTCATGGTAAATGGGCTCAAGTCACTCGGATTCAATCTTGAGTGGATCAACGAAACGCGCGGTGACTTGCGCGTCGTCGGTGGCATTCCAAGCGGCTCCAACGACAGATCAGTGACAGAGATTCACTGTGGCAACGCTGGGACGGCCCTTCGCTTCCTGATTTCGGTAGCAGCCTTAGTCCCAGGTAATTGGTCGCTTACCGGCGACGCCTATATGCTGAAACGGCCAATCGGCCCTCTGGTCGACGCGTGGCGCGAATTGGGTGTTGAGATGGTTGCTCAACAAGGACGTCCGCCGGTCCAGATCCAGGGTGGCCATTTAAATGGCGGCGAAGTCACGCTCGACGCAAGCACAAGCAGTCAATTCCTCACTTCGCTCTTGCAGGTGGGGAGCAAGCTGAAAGGCGGCCTGACCGTCAAGCTCCAGGGCCAACTCGCTTCGAGCGGCTACGTCGAACTCACGCAAGAAGTGATGGGCAAATTTGGTCACCACTGCCACCAAGATGGCACGAGCTATCGCGTCGACGAAAGCAAAGGCACTCCTTCCGGAGCCTTGGAGATCGAAGGATGCTGGAGCTCAGCCGGCATCTTCTACGTCCTGGCGGAGCTCGTTGGCGGTCAGTTCATGGGCGTCAATCTCAACCAAGATTCAATGCAATCAGACCGCTTGATTCTCAAACACATCACGGCCATGAAAGCCGAAGGCGACCTTGAGGTCGATGTGAGTGAAACGCCCGACCAACTCATGAACCTCTCAGTGCTGGCTGCGCGGCGAAAAGGAAGCACGCGATTCGTTGGCGCCGCAAACTTGCGCCACAAAGAATGTGACCGACTCCAGGTCTTGTGTCGAGAACTGACAAAGGCTGGCGTCGAGATTGAAGAGCACGAAGATGGAGTCGTCGTACGGGACAACAAGGCTTCGCCTCAATGGATCTCCTTTGACCCTGAGCATGATCACCGCATGGCCATGGCATTGGCCGCTGTCGGTCTCATGCGCTACGGATGCGAGATTGGGGCACCAGAATGTGTCTCCAAGAGTTTCCCCAGCTTCTGGGCCCGTATCAATCAACTGCAACGCGCCTGCCGTCCACTGATCCTTGTTGGCATGAGAGGAGCGGGCAAGACAACACTCGGAGCAAATCTGAGTAACGTCCTCTTGTTACCTCATGTCGATAGCGATGCGGTTTTCGAAGAACGCCACGGTGACATCACCAAGTTTGTCGAAGACTCTGGCTGGGAAGAATTCCGCCAGATCGAAGCGTCCATTTGCCAAGAGCTACTCAACCACGATGGCATCATTTCACTTGGTGGAGGTGCTTTAGAAAATGAATCGACTGCGGAGTTCTGCCGTCAGAACGGATTTGTCATTTGGCTCGACGAATCTGTTTCCGTCCTTCAACAGCGAATTCAAGAATCACCATTGCAGCGGCCATCTGTAACGGGGCAGCCTATCCTCGACGAATTGGGGGCTCTTCATCAACGGCGTCAGCCACAATTCGCTGATACGCATCATTTTCGAATTCCCCCAGGCCTATCGCCCCAAGAACAGATGCACTTCACCATGTTGATTTTGCAGAAGCGCTGCCACTGGCCGTTACCTACCGGACACGGACAAATCTAATGCTTTCGCGTTCGGCACAAAATTGGGCTCTCCTTGTTGGCACTTTCTTAGTTCTCACTTGGTCGGCGATTGATCCCTATGACTGGTTCACTTGGTGGATGGAAGTCGCACCCGTATTCATCGGCTTGATACTCATCCTCGCCACACGACGCCGATTCCCATTGAGTAGATTGCTAACGATTCTACTCGTCCTTCACGGCATCATTATGATGGTTGGTGCCAAGTACAGTTACGCTGAAGTGCCGATCGGTTTCGTCGTCCAAGATCTCTTTGATCTGTCGCGTAACCATTACGATCGGTTTGGACATTTCGCCCAAGGATTTGTCCCAGCGATCCTGGCGCGTGAGATACTGCTGCGCAATTCACCGCTTGAAGAAGGAAAGTGGCTTGCTTGGATTTGCCTCGCTTTTTGCCTGTCATTTAGCGCCACCTATGAAATCTTGGAATGGTGGTCGGCCGCTTGGGGTGGAGAGACAGCAGAGGCATTCTTGGGAACTCAAGGCGATCCCTGGGACGCCCAATGGGACATGTTCTTCGCTGCCATTGGTGCCACCACAGCGCTCATTTTCTTTTCGAAAGCACACCATCGCAGCATGGAAAGATTAGCGGCCTAAGAGTGCGCCTTTGATCTCGTCACAGAACTGCACAAACCTCTTGGGAGTGACGTCATCGGCGCTATGGAGGCTGAATGGCAAGAATGGTTGAGCCCCAGTCGGTAGAATCACAGCTCGCTTCCAGTATTTTCGCGCCATCGATGCAAAGAGGGTCTGCTCGATGACCTTGTTGGTGCCAAAGGTCTGAATCAGAATCACCTTCTTCTGCTTCAACAAGCCAACGGGACTTCCTCCAGCGTCCTGAGTGATGGCGATCCCTTCCACCAAGATACGGTCCAGCCAACCCTTCATGATAGCGGGCATCCCAAACCACCATACTGGATGAATAAAGACGAGGACATCGGCCCAAAGCACGTCCTGGCAATACTGGTGGGCAAGCGCGTCCTCGTAGTGCTCTGGCGGCAAGGCAATCTTCTGCCCCGCTTTCAGTCTTAAGACCGGATCAAAACCGTCTTGCAGCAAATCATGCATGCGGAAGTCGGCCGTAGCTGCAGTCAATTGCTCCGAGACGAAGTCTCGAAGAGCACATCCCAATCCTTCTTCTCGCCCGTGCCCAAACACGACCAAGAATTTAGAAGTAAGACCTGGCTTCATTTCCCTTGGGGTTGTGATTTCACATCCTTTGAAGTGTTGAGTTCGTTGCGAGACAGTGCTTTGAGGAGTGCCACCAGGGCGTCGACATCAGCTGGCTCGAGTTTGAGCGGTCGGAGTCTCCGGTCGAGAACCGGATCGACAGTGTTGCCACCACGATTGTAGAACTCAACAACCTCCCTGAGAGTCTTGAGGCTGCCGTCATGCATGTAGGGAGCCGTTACTGCCACGCCGCGCAACGTCGGTGTCTTGAATGCACGCAAGTCTCTCGGCTTGTTCGTAACTTTCTTGCGGCCTTCGTCAGAACTTTTGGATTCGAGGGCGACCCCGGTGTTGTGAAATAGCTCATCGGAGAAGTTAAACCCCGAATGGCATTGCCAACAGCCTCCCCGGCTTTCGAACAACCAAAGTCCCCTTTTCTCTATTTTCGTCAGCGCCCCTGAGTCGCCACGATGAAATCGATCGACTGGAGAATCGGCAACCACGAGCGAACGAACAAATGTCGCAATGGCTCGAGATAGGTTGCGCTCGGTGACCATCTCCTTCATCGCATCCTTGTTAGGCATCTTGACGGTAGAAAACGCCGACCTGAATTGAGACTGGTAAGACTCATCCTGCCCCATCGCGAGTAGGACGTCGGTGACAGAATGCCCCAATTCGTTGGGATTCGAAATGGGCTCCAAGACCTGCTCTTCCAGTGTCGCCACCCTGCCGTCCCAGAAACTGGAGCCCCCAAATCCCCGATTAAACAGCGTCGGAGAGTTTCTGGTGCCGATTTTGCCGCCAATCCCGATAGCCTTGGGATCATTGGAGGCGAATCCGGATTCTGGGCGATGGCAGCTGGCGCAGGCCACAGTTTTGTCCTTAGAAAGAACAGGATCAAAGAAAATACGGCGTCCCAATTCGATGATCGGAGACAGAATCGGGCTATCCTTTGGGACAACTTGCCGAACAGCGATCGATTTGGGCAAAACAGTCGCAATTCGTTTGGGCAAGGTGTCAGTTGCCAAGGATGGCGTGATTTGCCCCCAAAGCCCACCTGAGACCAATATCATGAAAAGAAGTTGGAGTGAAAAATGCTTCATTTCTTTGTCCGGTAGAAGTACATGCTCCTATCATGATACAGTTTCGAGCCGCCTGTGGGTTTCGATGAAATTCGAGAACATTATTTGAGGAATGACCGCTGATTCTCAAGACCGATACAATCGATGAAGTCAGTACTGCTTTTGACTTCTTTTGTCGACTCCACCAACCAACTGGACAACGCATTGTCGAGATGGGCTGTGGCACAGCCGAAATGACTCAAGCTGTGGCGGAGAGACACCCAAACTCCGACATTATGGCCTTCGAGGTCGATCGCGAACAGCACGAGAGAAATCTTCTCCAGCCGAAAAAAGCCCCCAACGTCAAATTTCACTATGCTGGTGCTGAGAGGATTCCCTTGAGCGAAGGGACCGTCGATATGGTCCTGCTGTTCAAATCGCTCCACCACGTCCCCATCAACATGATGGGACAAGCACTTCGTGAGATTCACCGCATCTTGAAGCCTGGTGGCATCGCCCACGTTTCTGAGCCTGTGTTCTTGGGAGACTTCAACGAAGTCCTGCGAATCTTCCATGACGAGGAGCATGTGCGTCGTGAGGCCTTCAAGAATCTCAAATCGGCGGTCAAGACTGGCATGTTCGAATTGGTCGTCGAAGAATTCCACTTGTCGCCCGTGTCATTCAAGGACTTTGGCGAGTTTGAGGAAAGAGTGATCAACGTGTCTCACACGGATCATCGTTTGGATGAGGAAACCATGGCTCGCGTCAAAGCTAAGTTTGACGAGTTCTGTGGGCCTGATGGCGCAAACTTCCAACAGCCAATCCGCTTGGACGTCCTACGTAAAGCACCAGTCGCCTAGAATTTCTCGGCGCGTATCATGCGATACACCATCCATGTTCCTAAACCAATGCCGCCCCACATCAAGGGAAACGCGAGCACCTGAAGTGCTGTGGCAATCCCCTTGTCCCAATCCATGATTTTCAACCGTCCAAGCATGTAGGCCCAGTCGCTGGTCGTCGGTTCGCCGAAGATCGGGGCAGACGGAATGAAGCCACTGCGCGCGTCCGCGACGTACCACGATGTATAGTAGAGATTGGTTGCGATCCAGATCGCACAAAACGGATAAGCGGCGAAGAGATCATCCTGCCGGCGAAACATGATAATCGCGCCAATAGGGACGCCAATCTGAACCAAAGTCCCGGCAGCCACATATATGAAATGAGGCAAGAAAGGCCGGGTCAACACGTGCCCCATTTCGTGGATCCCAAAATCGAGCCAGTAGATAATACTGACGTAGCCTGGATCCTTGAAGAACTCGAAGCCGACAAAGACGGCCCAGAGCAGGAACAAGATTCGAGGCCAAGGTGTGCGAGTCTCGCACCAAAGACCTAAGTCGCGAAAGAAACCAGCTTCAGGTTCCTTCTTTGAGACCGAGATCATTATGCCTGGTGCATGTTCCATGCGCTCTTTTTCGACATTCTCCCCCCTTCCTCCTAAATCCATCATCCATGGCCCATTCGAAAGAGACATAAGATCTTAGGAAAAAGGACCTTACAGCTATTCGCATGAACAGCCGACAATCCCTCAATCCTCGAATTGATTCCGTCGATAAATACCCAAGAAGATTGCTAACGAGTGAGGAAATTGGGCTCATGTCAAACAACACATCAATTCCAGTCGATGCCGCCGAGATTCCTGCGGGTCCTCACGCGCCGAGCAAGATCTTTGACTACGTCGAGGATCACTGCCGTCACGGCGACATCAACAAGTACATAAGCAGCATCATTGGCCCAAAATTCGATGAGTACCGTGAGCTATGGAATCGTGCGCACAATCTTGAAGTGGAAACGGAGTTCCCTCTTCACCTCAGCATCGAGAGCCAACTGAAATGCAACTATCGTTGCGTCATGTGCACATACTCGGAGAAGGACGAACTCGCCAAACAGCAATACCCGGATGTCATGTCCGAAGAGCTCTTTGACCAGATCATCGACGAAGCAGCAGAATACAACTGCCCATCGATCAACTTCAATGTCCTCAACGAGCCCTTGCTTGATGCCGAAACACCGCGCCGTATTAAGAAGGCCCACGATGCAGGATTTCTCGATCTGCGCATGAACACGAACGGCAGCCTTTTGACAGCCGACAAAGCTGAGGCCATTATCGATGCCGGTCTGACTCGCCTCTATGTCGGTTTCGATGCCGCAAGCGCGGAGACTTATGAGAAAGTTCGTGTTGGTGGCAACTACGACAAAGTCGTGAAGAACGTTCTGAAGTTCTTAGAGATTCGTGACAAGAAAGGAATGAAGCTCCCGATCTTGCGCGTGTCATTTGTCAGAATGAACATCAACGAGCACGAGATCCAAGACTTCATGGATTTCTGGCAAGACAAGGCCGACATGGTCACCATCCAAGAGTATATGCCACCCGTCATTCGCGAAGACTTCTTGTCAAAACACGCAAGCTCCAAGCGAATCCCCGAAGAATACACATGCCCCCAACCCTTCGAACGTGTCGTTCTGAAAGGCAATGGCGATCTCACCCCTTGCTGCGCTCAATACAACTACAAGCTAAAGATGGGCAACATCCACGAACAAACGATCCACGAACTTTGGCATTCACCAAAGATGAAAGAACTTCGTGGTCACATGTGCGATAGAACCTGGGATAAGTTAGAGACCTGCCGAACCTGCCTTAAGTCTTCTTATCTCTACGGAAGTTAGGTTCCTGAGATCTATCCCAACTCAGTGATTTCTCAACAAGCGATCAAACACTCTCGGCGTAACAGTTATGAGACCCATCCGGATCAATTCTGGTCCGACTGTGGCTTTGAAAACTTCGCGTTCAAGCCCCAAAGCAATAGACAGTCTTGTTTGACCAATTGGACGTCGTTCGGTCCTCAAAATTTGCTGAGCTTGCTGATGTCTTGGTCCCAATCCCATTCCGTCTAACCGTCGACGCTTCAGTGTTTTGTTCACCGAGTTTGTGTCGATGTGTTGCTGTCCTAAAGCCAGTACTTGATCTTCGGTCGCAACCAAGAAAGCCGAAGATTTTCTCGGTGTGCCAATCGAAGCTCTGGCGATCCGCATGGCAGCGTTTCTTGCCACTACACACGAAGACGCTTTCTGTACGATTGTCGCCAAATCCTCAGCGCCATAATCCATCAGCTCTTCTTGCAAAGTGATCTCGTGG
>JBLINQ010000049.1:0-31268 GCA_047639315.1 Planctomycetota bacterium | reverse complement strand
TTACCACGTTCTTATATTTAGCAGTTGCTTCGGCTTCTGGTTCGTAGCCCATGATCATCTCCACTGAGAAACTATGTGTGAAAGGAACAATGTCGGCACAGACATAAAATGAGTGCAGCAGCGCGCGACAAGATGACGACAGTACCTCTGACCGGATTGACCTGTCAATCAATAAGAGTACGGTACCAGGTAAACTTCTTTCGCTCCGAATCCGCTCGTACCCATACCGTACCAGATGTATTTCCCACGGCCCGAATCCGCTCGCGACGACGGACCTCATACAGAACCCCCACCCACGCACTCAATCGAGTTCGCCGGGCTTGCTTCGATTGCACAACCGAAGTTCATGAACATGAAGTGGTTGTGATGAAGGAGCGTCGGACAAGCCTTTGCAAAAGGGTGATCCAGCTATGAATCTGAAGCCACGATTTCTGACGGTGCTGACAAGCCGATGAGCAATGAATCCGAAGGACCCAAGATCTTAGCCTTGGGCCCCACGCCCGATGATGGATTCGGCGAGTGATTGGCAGCCCTAGCCATCGTTGATCTGCGAACTGCGCTAAGACTCGGACTCGATCCAGCAGCCGCCAAGGAAGCAGCCGAATCTAAAGAGCTAAAGCAGCGCGCAGATTTTCTTAAGGCTGAACTCCAATGGTTCGTCCGTAAGTGAGCCGCCCCAGCGGGGGGGGCACCAACAGGCTACTTGATCGTCATTGGAAGCCCGAGCGAGGCTACATATTGAGCATAGGCGGTGAGGCAGTTGGCTTCGAATTTGATGAGCGTTGCACGCGCCTTGGCCGTGGCTTGTTCCCGAATGTTGACGCGTAGAAGATCGCTGGCGCCCTCATCGAAGGCCACTTGTTCGGCCTCTTGCATGCGAAGAGCCAGAACCAAGTCGCGGCGTTCTAAGGCGACTCGCTCGCTGGCTCGCTTGAGCGCCGAAGCAGCGTCGCGAACCTCCGCTTCGATCCGATCGGCTTGCATTCGATATTGGTGACCGATTTTGCTCAGCTTGGCACGGGCGGAGCGAAGTTTACCACGGGCCTTACGTCGTCTCAGCGGAATCTCAAGCGAGAGGCCAACGCCTACTTCAGTTGGATCAAACTCTTCCTTCGGGCTGACGCGGCCGCCGATATCTTGCGAGGCATAGAGCTCCAAGTCGAACTTGGGTAGCAGCTTATTCTCTCTTAAGTCGACGTCCAACTGACCGCGAGTCTTGGCATAGCTCAGGAGTCTCAGCTCGGGGCGATGACTCATGCCGTAGAGTATATGGTCGGCAAGCTCCGAGTCTTGGATAATGGGTACTTGGGGGATGCTCTTTGGGATTGCATTTTCGCTTGCTCGGATGCCGTCGCCTTCTGCGTCTCGAAAGTATAGCGAGAGAAGCAAAGTTGCGCGTTCAAATTCTCGGCGGGCCGCCACCAAGAGCACTTGACGAATCACGACAAGTCTTTCGTTTTCAGTGAGAGAGATGCTCGGGAATTGACCTTCGGCGACACCCTTGGCCAACTTATCCTGCCGCGTGACGGCCAGATCAAGCAACCCTTTGACCACATCAACCTGTTGACCCGCAGTGACCCACTTCCAGTATGCCTTTGAGGCTTTGCGGATTACCGCGATACGTTTCTCGTGAACGACAGGATCGGTCGCATCGCGTTCGATGCGTGAGCGCCAAAGATTGGCTCTGCGTTCATCAATGGCGCTTCCTCGTAGGATTGGAATACCAACACCAAGAAGGAACTCACCCGCAGAGTTTGTTTCAAAGCCACCGTTGTAGAGCGCGAAGTTTCCATCACCGTAGCGGTAGCCACCAAAAATGGTGGCACCCATAAACGTTGTCGGCTGCTCGATTTCAAGGTCGAACACTTCGGTGTCATAGAAACCACGCTTGAGTTTACCCTTGCCTCGAAGCACCGGATCGAAGCCACCTTCAGAGGCCAAAAGTTGGCCTTCAGCACGCTCGATCTCTTGTCTTGCAGCTAAGAGTTCAGGGAAGTGTCGATCGACAGAAGTGATGACGGCGTCGAGCAAAAGCGCTTGAGTAGAATCTTCTTCTTGCTTGAATTGATGGGCTTCTAACGGCGACGGGATTACTTGAGCAATGGGCACGACCTTATCGTTGATCTCCGTGCCTGCTTCTTGCTCCGTAGGAAGTGCCTCCGCCTGCGGATTCGTGTCGTCCGTCGGTTGTGCACTCCATTCGCTATAACGCGACTCCTTGGTTGAGCAGCCGCTGGCTATCAGAACCATCATCAGGAGTGTGCCACTGAGGTACTTCTTCATTTCTTATCTTCGCCCTTTTTCTCTGGCGACTTTCTTAATGCGGGTGGGAACCCGTTGAGCTGGCGCCAGATTTCGTATCCGAGTCGCACCTCTTCTAACAGAACCCAGCCCTTGGCGCGGCCGCCTTGCCGCAAGAATGGCTGTTCTGGCCAGGGGATGTCGTCGGGGTCTGGCGTCACCATGATTCTGAAGCGACCTTCACCGTCATCTTGCGAATCAACAAGTGAGACGAGCCCCCCGAAGGTGCCTTGCGCAATCGAAGGCCAACCAACGAATTGGACGGCAGGCCACCCTTCGAAGTGGATGCGGACGGGTGAGCCTGGCGAGACGAGAGGAGCGTCGTTGCCAGATAGGTAGAGTTCGATCGCGAGGCCTTCCGTGGAAGGAATCAAATCGAGGAGCGGATCACCAGCTTTGACCAAGTTTGAGCGCCCAGCTCCATGGATCTTGAGAATCACACCGCTTCGTGGCGCTCTGACTACCTGCGTTCGTTGCCTTTCTAACTTGGATCGGGCGTCCTGCAAATCTTTCTCAGCGATCGCCACTTTTGTAATGGCTTCCTCACGAGAGCTTCTGACTGATTCAACCTTAGCCTGGGTGGTGTTTCTGACCTTACCGATCGAGGCTTGTTTGGCCGCGACAGACTTACGGGCTTCTTCGAGTTTGGCCTTTTCCGATTCGACTTTTGCAATCGCCGAACGCGCTTCGGCGCGGGCCTTCTGAGCGTCCAACTCTGAACGGACTCCGCTGACGAATAGCTTTTCCTGCCGTATGACGTCAGCGTTTTTTTGTGTTCGCTTGGCTTCTGCAGAGGCAATGGCCTGTTCTGCTGCAAGAACTTTCTGGTCGGCCATGTCGAGCTCGAACGTCGCTACAGTGATTGACATTTCGCGAGACGCCACCAGGCTTTCGACTTGGCGCTCGTAGAAGTCTCGCCCTTCGCCAGCGGCGGTGAGCTTTTGTTCAGCGAAACGCACCTGAGATTCGAGCCGCATTTGGAGTTGTGGATCAAGGTCGGCCAGTTCAGCTAGAATGTCACCTTCCTTAACGCGAGAACCTTCTGTCACATTGAGTTTGACCAAACGCCCTGAAACGGGCGCCGGTATACGTTGGATTCGGTCGAGAGGGCTCTCGGCGATGACGCGCCCTTTGGCAGCAACATTCTGTCGCCAAGGTGTAAGAATCAGGATGGCGGGTAGGGCGCACAAAAGGAGCCCGATACAAATCGAAAGCCGGCGAATTCCTCTTGCTGGCTTTTGAACTGAGTCGGCGTCAAAAGTGATGACAGGTTGTTCTTTGATTGGCTCTGAGGTTGATGGACTACTCATTAGTTGACCTCCTTTTCATTCTCTGTGAAATCGACGACTTGGTCGCAGGCTTCAAGTATCTCTGGTCGATCGCTTGAGATGATCACCGTCCATTTTTCTCGGCCTTCAGTCAGAGTCTTGAGAACGGTTTGCCGTGACGTCGACGACAATTCGTCGAGCAGGCCGTCAATGAGCAAAAGCCCTGGGTTACTTACAAGCGATCGGGCGATCACGATTCTGATTCTTTGTCCAGAAGAGAGCGGTGCGCCGTTCGGTTGGACCTGCGTGCTGAGGCCTTGGGGCAGAGACTGTAATTCTTCCAAGAGGCCCACGGATTGCAGAGCCTTTTCGACGGCTTTGAGATCGACTCCTTTTCGTCCAAGAGAGACATTTTCAGAAATGGATGTGCCAAGAAGCTCATATCTGGCGGCGAGCGAAATACGCTGGCGAATTCCATTGATTGAAAGGTCCGATGTATGACTTCCGTCCAGGAGGGCACTCCCGGCTTGGGGTTGTTGCAAATGTAGCAAGACCTCCATGAACATCGTCTTGCCACTACCGTGAGGGCCCGTGATGCCAGTGATGGTGCCCGGCTCAAAAGTGAGGTTCAAAGGGCGGCATGACTTACCAGCTTTTGGGGGAAGAAGGATGAGGTCTTTTGTTCGGAGTGCTGCCGGTCCACTACCAGCTGGCTCTTCGCCACCGGATTCTTCGATCTCTAAGTCGAGCAGCTTGCCCACCTTGTCAACGGCGGCGAGAAGGTCGTAGAGCTTCTCGGCGAATGATCCCAACTTGGCAACCGCGCTGACGACGAGCACAACCAATAATTCAGCCGCGACTAATTGACCGAGTGTCAATTCGCCGATGACAACGAGATAACCGCCGATTCCTAAGATCGCTGTGCTGGCCATCACCTGGAGGCCGAGCGCAGCCAATACTTGGCGAAATACAGTTCGAAAGTGGATACGTCGGGCTTCGATATAGGCGGTCGCGACATCTCTCGATCGATTGACAACATATTCGTTGCTGCCATGAGTCTTGAAAATGAGAGGGCAGCGGGCGATCTCCTCAAGCCAACTGGCAATTTCGTATTTGAAACCGCTTTCTATGATGGCTGTTCTCGTGCCTCGGCGGAGTGGGATCAAAAAGAGAAGGATGATGAGAGCAAGAAGAATGATGTCGAATGCCAGCAAGATCGGGTGGTAAAAGGCCAAGACGGATAGGCCAACAACAATCGATAGCAGGTTTGCTAAGCCGTCAAGCACCAAGGCGGAGCCGACTTTCTGAATAGTGACGACATCAAAGAATCGGTTGACGAGCTCAGGCTCATGATATTGATTTCGGATGCGCCAAGAGAGGCGGGGGAGGCGTGCGGCGACATCGGCGACAATGCGAACGAACATGCGACGCTGCAAGATCTCGACGATCCACTTTTGGACCGCAGAAACAGAAGCAGCAGCAAGAAGGGCGAATGCGAGCAGGGCTGCAATCACAGCGATGGATGGGACGGCCGCACCGAATGCGACAAAGTCGACCAGAGCTTGCACTGCCAAGGGAGTTGCCAGCAACAGGACTCCGCTGACGACAGCGAAAACACAAACCGACCAGAGATCGGATCGGTCAGGGCTGAAGAGGGTTGCCAATCGAGCCCATGGCGAAATCGCAGGTGTTGGCGGCGCCGCTGCTGAATTTTGGTTGTTCATCATATCTTCGGGTTCTCGCGTCAGTTGCATCGGGTTGGCCCAATTCGCGCTTTTCGATGGATTCGTCGCCTAAAGCACGAATTAATCACTGGGGTTCAGAAGTCCTAACTGCAAGAGACAGTATCTGTGGAGTATGACCGTTCAAAAAGGCTGAACTTGTTGACGAGTTAGATCAATTATATTGACGATGAGGCGGTTCTCTCAAGACCATTCAGAATCAGGTCTAACCCCAATAGAAACTCATCAGCGAAGTTGTAGCCTGGCTGCAAGACGTGCTCGGTGGTCATCTCGAAGAGGTGTGGAAACTGATCTACTGGCAGTTCTTTCAGGATGTGCTCGGCGACTACGGCCAGTTCTTCTGGTGTCTCAAAGGGCAGTTTTGAGTGCTGTAGCGCGAAGCCATAAATGTAGCTGTCGAGAACCGAAAAGGCGTGGGCCGCCATCGCAATCGAGAAGTCAGCATGACGAAGACAGCCAATGACACGGTCATAGTAGCGCAGTGTCACCGGACCAGGGTTGGTACGCGATTCCATGATCCCTGTGGCCCAGGGGTGGCGCAGGAGCATTTCGCGAGCTGAAATAGCTCGATTGCGCATGGCTTCCTTCCACTCCTCGCCAGGGACAGGAAGCCGAATTTCGCCGACGACAAGTTCGACGATACCGTCGAGGATCTCGTCCTTGTTGGCGACGTGGTTGTAGAGTGACATGGCTTCGACGCCAAGGGCCTGCCCAAGCCGGCGCATGGACAGAGTCGCTAGCCCCAATTCGTCAGCCAGTCTGACCGCAGCTTGCAGGACGGTGTTCTTGCTCAAGGGCGTGCGGTTTGTGGATTTCTTGGCCACTGTCTCTCTCGCTTATTCAGGCTTGCCGTGGACGACTTAACAAATTCACTCTTGAAGACGCCCAAGCTTGCTATTAACTTACAGTGTAAACTTACTATGTAAGTCACCTCAAATCAAGGATGAATCCATGGCAAGCAGCACCGCACAAGAGAGTCAAGAACTCGCTCGATCGAGACAAGGGGAAGACGGTAAGATGATTCAGAGTAGTACTTTAGGAATAATCAATAAAGACGATTTGCCGATGATGATTAAAGCCGTAGTGCAGGATGCGTGGGGCACCCCCGACGTTTTACAAATCGAGACCATCCCCAGGCCCCAGCCTAAGCCAGGCGAAGTCGTTATCCGGATGCGAGCGGCATCTCTCAACCAAGGCGATTGGCATCTGATGATGGGCGAGCCCTATCTCATACGCTGTGTCGGCTTTGGTTTCAGTAAGCCAAAAAACCGTATTCCGGGGCAATACTTAGCGGGTGAGGTCGTGGCACGTGGCGATGGGGTGGTTGCTCTTGAGTTGGGGGATCACGTCTTTGGAACGTGTAAGCAAGCGTTTGCTGAGTACGTCTGCGTGGCCGCTCAAAATCTCGCTCCGATGCCTACAAACCTCAACTTCGAAGAAGCAGCAAGCGTTCCTCATGGAGGTTTCTCAGCAATACAAGCCTTGCGCGACGCTGGAAAGCTCAAGGCTGGGCAAAACGTTCTCGTGATTGGTGCAGCCGGAGCGGTTGGTTCGATGGCCGTGCAAATTGCCAAGTCCATGGGCGCTGAAGTCACTGGCGTTTGCCGTGCCACGCAGATGGAACAGGTACGAGCTCTGGGCGCCGACGTCATTCTCGACTATGAGGTAGACGACTTTTCTGCAGATGGTGAACGCTATCATTTGATACTCGATATGGTTCATGATCGTCCCAATTCACATTACCGACGCGCTCTTTTTTCAGGAGGAAAGTCGATTATGGTTGGCGGTGGTCAGGGGCAATGGTTGGGTGGCATGGGCGGAGTCCTCTTCGCTGCCTTCACTTCGCTCTTTTCGAAGAAGAAGCTCGTTCCTTTTTTAGCCATTCCAAAAACCGATGACCTCCACGCTCTTAGCGCCATGATCGAAAATGGTGTAATCAGGCCTCCTGTCGACCGCACATTCCCACTCGCTCAGACTGCCGATGCCTTCCGTTATCTCGAGTCGAAGATAACAGCGGGCATGATTGCGTTGACATCGACAAGAAGTTGAATATCTCGCCGCGAAGCGTCAACAGACGCGGCGCCAACTCTTGCACGTACTGCCAAACTATCTCAGCGATTCGACTCCGGGTGTCGACTTCACATTCCTGGCGTTTGAAAGTCTCGTCGGACGGATGCTGTAAATGAAACCTGTGAAGAATGCCTGCGATGCGACGCATGGCACCAATCGGAACCGAAATTAGAGCAACGCCGCATCAGTGGTAGTACCCCGAGACAATCAGGTCGATGTCGTCCGGTTGAGAAAGGCGCGAAACCACCAATGCAGAGGTCCGATTGGGTCGACACACGAATTTCGTGCAAGGTATTTGCCCGTCAGCGAATTGGAGGGAGGGGTGCTTACGATGAAAGCAAGGGGCATGCCTAATCGAGGTCCCGTGCGACACGCACGCCGATGTTGACGTTTCTGTGATGAGGGCCGCACCGCCACCGGATCGCAGTGCGAGCACTCGACACGCCGTTGATGAAGTTGCCATCTCGGAAGTTTCGAGACGAAAACCATGCCGTCGTGTTCTCGCCATTCGGCGGTAGTTCGACGCCGACAGGATATGAATCGGAATAGCGATCAAGGCACCATTCGGAGACATTGCCATGCAGGCCATAGAGGCCGAACGCATTGCAAGCACCGGCGTTGACCTGACTATGAACGGTCCAACCATCGTTCCAAGGAACGAGACCTAAGTTGCGATAGTCTTGGCCAAGTACAGCCAACGCTTGATCGCCTACATTGCCACGCCCTTTGACGCTAAACGGGTCGGCGCCCCAGGTGAATGCTTCGATGCTGCCGGCGCGACAAGCGAACTCCCAGCGAGCCTCCGTTGGCAAAAGAAGGTTGGCGCGCAGGACAAAGTCTGAAGCTTGATGCCAGTTGATCGATTCGATTGGGTGGAGAAGGTTGATCACTTGATCACCAACTTTTCCTTGTGGGTTATCGCCTGGGCGGTAGTGCGCGGCGTTCTTGCCCATGATGCGAGTCCATTGAGCTTGGTTCACTTCGTGTTTACCAATGAAGAATGGAGCGAGATTAACAGTGTGCTGAATTTCGTTCTTTTGGCGGCCGAACTCGTCCGGAGGTGCGCCCATCACGAATTCGCCACCCGGTACAAGAATGAGAATCATGGCGGACTCTTCGGTGACGAAAAGTTCCCCTTCTGGCCCGCGTGCTGGCGCATTGCCGCTGATGAGCTGAGCAAATTCGGCGAGACCCTGTGGATTAAATCCAAGCGGTAGGAGTCCAACCTGAGGTGTGATCTTAAGGCCTTTGTAGATTGCTGCTTCTTCAATCTCGCGGATCGTCGTGTCCCAGGCGGCCCTCTGCTTTTCCACCGAATCTTGGCGGAGTGACTCAGCAATATTGAGGCGTGCTGCGACGCTAGCATAGCCGCTGATGTCAAATGATCCGGCGGCATCAAGTGCGTCCAAGCCATCGACGAGTTCGGCAAGTCGATCGTGTCGCCAGCCGAGATCTGCAGATGCAAATATCCAAGATTGTTTGATCTTCGCTGTCTTGAGTTCTTTTAGGCCGTCGTTCAATTCGACACGGCGCTCGACCATGACTTGTTCTTTGATTGTGCCCCAACCCGCTGGTCGCTCTTCCGCGTTGAGTAGCTGTTCGACTTCGGTGAGCTCTTGCCGGATTCGCTGACGCCGTTGGTCGAGCTCCGAAAAACGATCTGCTTCTTCCGACTTAGTTTCAAGCCGCCCGTTGGTCCTAAGCGTTTCAAGTGCAAGTCGATGCTCGGGAAGGCGAGCAAACAACTGGTCTGCACGACTCAACCAGTTGCGCATGAGTTCTGACTTCGTTGCTCGCGTTGGCCAGAGTTGTTCTTCAGCTTCACTGCGCAGTTGTTTCAACTTGCGAGAATCGGCCAATCTCCGGTATTCGACGTTCTCGGCGTCGGCTCGCCCACGCTCTTTTTCGGCCATACCCGCGAGAGCCAAACTTGAAATTGTGCCGACAATGAGGATGAGCGCTGCGGCCATTGCTGCAAGGGCGGTTGAACGGTCCCTTCGGTACCAAAGTCGAAGGCGCATGATCAGGCTTGGGGGGCTGGCGAGAATGGGCTCGTTACGACGAACGCGCCCTATCTCATCCGCCAAATCTAGGGCGGATTGATATCGTTGGTCGCGATCTTTTTCGATGGCGGTGTGGACGACAATCTCAAGGTCACGGGAGATGCCCTGAACAACACTGCTTAATCTCCGAGGTTGAACTCGGAGGATGTTATCGAAGAGAGCTCGCCGAGTTGGCGCACTAAAGAGCCTCTTGGTTGCGATGGTTTCGTAAAGCGTCGCACCGAGAGAATAGACGTCGGTCCTTTGGTCGACCTTCATTCCTTCTTCGAGTTGTTCCGGAGACATGTATGCCGGAGTGCCAAAGACCTCTCCTGCGATAGAGAGCTCTGCTGTTTCATCAGTCTCATCACGAGCCAAGCCGAAGTCGAGAATGACTGGTTCGAGGTCATCTGTCACCATGATGTTGGCGGGCTTGATATCTCGGTGGATAACGCCGGTCTCATGGGCATAGTGTAGGGCGCGGGCAGCCTTTTCGATGAGCTCAAGGAGACGATCGATCGCGCTGGCATCAACCACCTTCATAAGGGGCTCTTCTTCGGTCACTTCCGGCGTTGTTTTCTCTTCGTCTTGAACTCCGCCTGTCAGATCAAAATAGAGAGAAGTATTGCCGCTTCCCGTGGTCACGGCGTGAGAATTGGCGATGACCTTGGCTAAGGTTTGGCCAGAGATTAAGCGCATGACTAAATAAAGAACGCCAGCTTCCTCGCCGGCATCATAAACCGCGCAGATTCCGGGGTGATCTAACTTGGAAGCAAGAAGAGCCTCGCGCCGAAAGCGATTGACTGCGTTGGGTGTGATAGGACCGGTGCGGGAGAGCACCTTGACGGCAACATCTCGATCGAGCTTGTGATCGTGTGCCACGAAGACACTGCCTTGACCACCACGGCCAATTTCTGCCTTGAGTTCATAACGGCCATCGGCAAACTCAGAATTGGCGTGATCATGGCCAAGTTCAGCTTCGTCCTGAGTAGCGGCCAACCATTCTGTTGCCACAATCGCTTCGCTGCCCGGGAACTTCGAGAGGTACTCACTCAGGTGGCGGAGGCCACCCTGCTTATGATCTTTCTCAAGACGACGGCGAAGATCGAGAACTGTGGAATCAGAATCTGAAGAGGTCAACGGTGATTGTCTTCCTAAATGGAACGTTGATGCAGCGAATACCCATGAGCATCTGCGCTCAGCCTATCAGGGAGACCCCAGGGTGCAAGTTCCGGGGCATGCAGAATTGAAGCTTTTCACCGGGTCGTTGCACCCCATGAGCCAAGTTCAAGGTATAGGAGTCACCTGCGACCAGTGCGGCAGGTCTTTCTTCAAATGACTTTGAAGAAGCCGTTGCCACTCTGGAAGCAAGAAGGTCGACTTTAGAAGAGGGGTGGTGGCGCACCAATGGTCAATGTGATCGCCGTGCTTGTCGGTACGGTCTTGCCAACATCGACTGACGGTGACTGAGCTGAAACGATCCATTTTGGTTGCGGAGGATTGATGGGGACCCCTGCTTCGTTTTGCCAAATAAGATCAGAGAATTCTGCGAGTGTCCTTTGTGCCGCTGCCACGGTACTTCCTACGACATTTGTATCCACCGCATCGGATTCGCCTTCAGGTTGTGGGGCCATGCTATTCTCCAAAATGAGTTAGGGTGCAGCCTGATTGCTGGCACGTATCAGAGAAATGAATCTCGGCGCCAAGCAAGAAAATGACAGTACCCCTGATTCCTCCAAACTGTCAAACGAAAAGTGAGCTGCCTCAAGTTGGAGACCACCCGCATGCTGACACTCAGCTTCTTGTGTCGAACCTATATGCTTGGCGTCTCAGTATTTCCGCTCAAGCGATATGCACATATGGGTGGTTGAGCGTTGAGCCCATTCGTTCGCAAAGAGATCTTAATATTGGAACTTTGAGCGGCAGGTGTTCGTTGACTTCAAACAAACAGATGTGTTGCTGATCTTGTCTGGTGCTCTGTCTTTTCTTCTGACTCGTTAGAAGGATGGGGCGGCATCGCAATGAGTGAGTGACTCAGTTCTGACGATGAGAACGAAGCGGCATTCGACGCGCCTCGGAAGTTTTGGCGGGCCTCAAAAAAAGAGAGGACTCGCAATCACCAGGGTAATAGAGGGTGCCCAGGCAAAACGAATCCTCCGGATTGTTCTTCTTCTTTCTCACGGGCCCTTGTTGTATCTGGCTCATGAATAGGCAGTGAAAACGACTGTTGTTTCGATCCTCGAATGATCGACTATGTTCCGCGAGAGGTCGCGTCGCGGCTTGCCGCATCAATTTCAATTGCATTCGGCAAGCGACTCAGGAAAGAGCGCAAAGCAAGATCAGATGAGCACGTCATTGGCCCTTTTCTCTCTTGCGCAATTTCTGAAGTTTTTGCGCGATCCGATAGCTGGCTCGCTTGCTTGCTAAGTCGACGGCGATGTACGGGCTTTCTTTCAGTTCGCTGATCGAAAGTGTCCCTCCGAATTCCAAGTCAGCATGCAAGCGACAAAGAGTATCTTCTCCGCCCTTGGGACCATTCACGTCTGTTAGCACGACGCTCACTTTTCGAATGCGGTCGCCAAATTTGCTCAGGGCAAAGCGGAGTCGGTTTTCAACATGAGCGCGTAGTTTCTTGGTGATGCGGATGCCGTTGGTGTTCAATTCGAAGTTCATTCCATTCATCCTTTCGCGGGGTCCTGAGAGCGAGGTCAGTCCGATTGCGTCAATACGACCTGGACGCTTTCGGCCTCACACCCAAATCATCGGACAAAACCGACCATTCAATAAGGCCGTTAATTTCGAACTGGATGTTCAAGAAAATTGACGTAAAGTTTCGGTATGGAATGGCTCAACTATCATCACCTGTTTTACTTCTGGACGATTGTCATAGAGGGCAGCATTGCGGCTGCGAGTCGCGAACTCAAAGTCGGCAGACCGTCGATAAGCATGCAGCTCAAATCACTCGAGACGTTCGTTGGATCGCCGCTTTTTCTTCGACGCGGACGTCAACTAGAACTGACCGAGACGGGCAAGCTCGTCTTTGGCTACGCCGATGAGATCTTTCAAACCGGACGCGAATTGGTTGATGCGGTGCGTGGGCGAGATGTTGGCAAGACTCAACCATTCCGTGTCGGAATTGCAGATGTGATGGCTAAGATGGTGGCGTTTCAGCTATTGCTGCCGGCCTTCGACATGGACGAAGACTTCTCGCTTGTCTGTCGTGAAGATCACCCGAATCAGCTTTTTGCTCAGTTAGCTCTTCACGAATTAGACTTGGTCCTGTCTGATATCCCACTTTCTCCAGGTCTTGATGTGAAGGCCTACAACCATGTCGCAGGTGAATCCACCACAACACTCTTCGCGGCACCCAAGCTTGCTCGGAAGCTAAAGGAAAACTTCCCTGCGTCACTCTCCGGCGCACCTTTCCTCATGCCGGCACGTAATACCGCCATCAGTCGACCACTCACCAAGTGGCTCGAAGAGAATGACGTTCGCGCCAACGTTGTGGGAGAATTCGATGACAGCGCCCTGATGAAGGTCTTTGGGCAAGCAGGCCGAGGATTCTTCCCTGGCCCGACCGTCGTCAGCGAACGCATCCAGAGCCAATATGGTGTGCAGGTCGTGGGCGAACTCGACCAGGTAAGAGAATCCTTCTACGCCATCTCACCCGAGCGCAAGGTCAAGCACCCAGCTGTTGCTTGCATCCTCGATCACGCGAAACGGAACATCTTTCACAAGTAGATGTGGCCGATCGCTCCGAAAGTGAAGGGTGGTCCATTTCTTGAATGATGTCGGGGGTGGGGGTGCCGTGCTGGCTGAGTAGCGGCGGTTTCCTGTCATCGTTAATTCGGTATCTGCTTATCGATTGTTGGTCTTGACACCACTCACTGTGTTAATTGAATACGGCGCGTGCGGTTCGCATGCAACTCATCGGACTTGACGTTTCAGCCTCGTGTAATTCACTCACAAGTTGTTAATGATCTGCTGCTTGTCGTGGGAAGTGAAGTCGGCGGCGATCTGGGCTTGGATGGTATTGGGGGTGAAAGATTCGGATTGGCTTAGGTCTTGAGTCCGAAGTAGGACACCCCAAGAAGGCCAAGGCCGACCAGGGAGCAGCGGAGGAAGAAGCGGCGTCTGCTGGTCTTTGGAGTGAGGAGAAGTTCGGTTGGCGGTTCTTCAGGACCGGTATGAATCTCTGGCGCGCCTTCTTGGATGACCCGGCTGCATTCGGCGCAGTTCTCAATATGAAGAAGTGCTTCGTCTGAATGATCGCCCCGTTCCCATGATTGAATGTGGCTCTTGCACGTGACTTGTGTGTCGGGTTTCATGCTTTCTTCTTTCATCAATCGCCCAGTTGTCTTCACGCGTGCCGTTGGTCTGAGCCGCCGAATCGCATTGAGATCGTTGTCTTCTTAGTTCTGTGGTGTGTTGTCCTTTGCTCATCTATCTCGACGTCCTCTTCGTTCCCGGCGGACTTGGATTTGTTGAGAATCCCACGATTTGTTGCGAATTGAGCTTTCATCGGTCGATCCAGCGCAAGTCATCAATTGATAAACAGGCGCCTCGATCTTGGCGATTTACCCTGATCGGTGAGCAAGAGGGTTTGGCGTGTTGCAAGTTCATCGCGCGGCAGGCACGATCGTCACTATGAAGCAGAGGATTCAAGGAGTAGATGCGTTGCGTGGTTTGGTCATGATTCTCATGGTCTTGGATCATGTGCGCGCATTTTTCGGGCCGACACCCTTCTATGCGGGTGACGCCATGGTGGCACCAGCATCTTGGTTCTTTGTGCGCTGGGTCACTCATTTTTGCGCACCGGTGTTCGTGCTGTTGGCGGGAACGAGTGCTTGGTTCAAAGGGCGCAGCACCGAACCAAACGAGTTGAGTGCTTGGCTTTTGAAGCGCGGTCTTTGGCTCATTCTGCTTGAGATGCTCGTGGTGACTCCTCTGTTCTTGGGATCGATGTGGAACACGGGTTGGATCATTATTGGGTTTCAGGTGATCTGGGTTATTGGCGTTGGCTTTCTCGTTCTGGCTATGACTTCGCGGTGGCCACGAACACTGGTTTTTGTTGCCAGCCTAATCATGGTCCTCGGTCACAACCTTCTTGATAGCTACAAGCCTGGCGATCCTGAGTCTCAGCACATGCTTTGGGATTTTCTCCATGGGAAAGAAGCCTTTTATGGGCTTGGCGAGCTTAAGATCGGTGAGAGTCCAGTTTTGATCATGGTCATCTATCCGCTCATCCCATGGATTGCCGTCGTGAGTTTTGGCTGGGTGTTCGGATCATGGCTCCAGGTCGATGCAAAGGTCAGGCAGACAAGAACTCTCATTGCCGGAATAGTGATGTGTGTGTCTTTTGTTCTTTTGCGCTGGCTTGCTGTATATGGTGACCCACAGCCTTGGGATTCGGCTGCGCCAATTCTCACCTTCATTCAGTGCGAGAAGTATCCTCCAAGCTTGCTCTATCTTCTGATGACTCTGGGGCCAGCTGCCATCCTCTTCTCAATCTTTGATCGTATGAGTGGCCGTGTTTTAAGCATTTTGAAAGTCTATGGATGTGTGCCGCTGTTTTTCTACTTGGCGCACATGGTCGTCATCAATATTGGGGCCATTATCCTTGCATTGATAAACGGTGATCCAGTGGGTTGGTGGTACGACCCGACAAGACTCGCCGCAAAGGGATATGAACCGAGCATCGCGCTGACTTTGTTTGTTTGGGTGATTGCGGTAATGATCCTATACCTGCCTTGTAAGAAATGGGCCCAGTTGAAACGAGATCATCCTAAGTCGCTCATCCAATGGCTTTGAGGTTCGCGACACACCGAGAGAATAGAGAGACGATCACATGAATCAGGAAACAGAGTCGGTGGACGAATCTGCCATCGCGCGGAAGTTGCTCAGGAAAATCGATTGCGGTGTCTTGTCGACCATGTCTTTGGAGATGCCAGGTTTTCCGTTTGGCTCCATCACCCCGTATGCCACGATGCACGATGGGCGTGTCGTTATTCTCGTCAGTGATATTGCTCAGCACACCAAGAACATGAAGGCCGACGACAAAGTCTGCCTCACTGTGATGCACAACGCTGATGGCAATAAGCAAGAGCAGGGGCGGGCTACTCTCATTGGGCATATCGAACTGGTCCCTGAGGATCGGGTTACAGAAGTTTCTGAGCGCTACTTCGCTTTCTTCCCCGAGGCTCGCCACTATTCGAAAGCTCATGCCTTTTCGTATTACTCGCTCTCACCAGAGCGCGTGCGCTACATCGGTGGTTTCGGCAAGATCTTCTGGATCGAGAAACCTGAGTGGCATTTGGACACCCCCGAATGGGCGGCCGATGAAGCGGGCATGGTTGAGCACATGAATGACGATCATGAGGACGCTCTGAAGAGTATGGCCAAGTTCTTCTGCGGGCTTGAAGCAGAGGAAGTCACACTCGTGGCGATCGATGTCGAGGGCTGTCACATCAAGGCTGATCGTGCCATAGGGTACATTCCTTTTGACGAGCCTGCGACGACCAGTGAAGAGGTTCGCCACGCGATGGTTGCACTGACCAAGACCAGCCGCGGCTAAGTTCTTGGCGCGATTGACCGATTCAGAACAAGATAATCTCATTCCCGTAGACGACATACTCATGAGCCAAAACACATTTCTCCGTCATACTTTGGCGACCATCAATTATCGGGCGAACGCATCTATCTGTGATGCACCTGATTCCTTAGCTGAGGCTCGGGCGAGTGCCGAGCATTGGAGCGGCCTGCAGATCTTGCGTCACATGAACGACGTGTTGAATTGGGCTTACTCGATCGCCAAAGGAAAGCAGGAGTGGGAGCCGACGGAGCCTCAGAGTTGGCAGCACGAAGTCGCCAATTTTCATGCTGTTTTGGCTGCCTTTGATGGGTTGATTGCTGGACGCGAGGTGGCAGAGGACGAATCGCTCAAGCTGTTTCAGGGCCCGCTCGCTGATGTTCTTACTCACATAGGTCAGTTGGCTTCATTGCGACGTTCTTGCGGCGCAAACGTTCCGCCCCAGAACTACCACACTGCGTCGATTCAATTGGGCGAATTTGGGCCAATCAAAAACGGATAAGACTCAGCCAAAACGATTTGGGATTTTGCCCTTGGCGCGCTGTTAGCAAGGCTTTGATCTTCGGGTTCTGTGCGCACGGAAGAGTGGTTGACTCAGACCGCTAAGTGGCCCTTAGGTGAGCCCGTAGCGCCTGAGAAGAGAATCCGTATGCTTGTCGTTTCTTGTCCTGTATGTCTCTGTGTGTCCTTCTATGCCTTGTCGGGGCTGGTGCCCACGAGCAGACACTTCATCCAAGACCAGGGGTGAAGAAACCTGACAGCTTTCAGCTTGATCCTACGATCCCTCGCGGCGACATCATTCATCTGGAGTTCAATGACGGGCTCTACGCTCGTTTGGATCGCGGCCAAGCTGTTGATGCTCGAAGCGGAAGCCTGCCACCTGCCAATGCATTGGGGAAGCTCTTGGCTGGGGCCTTGATTCGACGCACCGATTCATCCTGCAACCCCTCATGATCGAGGTGCTTCAGCCAGTCACGAATCCGCAACCAGCGCATTTCACCATTTATGGCATGTTTGAGTTTCCTGCCCTGAGTAACGTCTTCACCTCCCCCGGCATTGGCGGGACCATGGCACTTACTGCCTGCCCCTTTGCCTTAGGCGATCCACTGATGTTCAACATGTTCACGACCATTGAGCTCTTTGATCCCTGTGGGGCCGTCACAACTGGGCCAGGGCACTTGCGGTTGGGCTCAGCCATCGGTTTGCCAGATCCTCTACTCATTAATCTTCAAGGCGCGATAGGGCGATCTCCTTGCGTGTGGGAGTTCGCCAACGGCATCATCTGGAATGTCGAGTAGGTGATCGTGTCGGCGAGTCTTGAGTGCTAATTAGACCTTGTTGGCCATGCTCGGCGGAACGTAGGCCTTCCACTCGACACCGTCTGGTTGGACGGTGAGAGACTTCCGGTTGACTCGCAATACGACACCGAAGCCTTTGCCGGTCTTCTCCTGCCAATAGATGCGATCGCCCTTGGCGAAGGGAATCTCCTCTTGGATCGGCACAAAGAATGCGTCCAAGTCAATGCCGACGTGGAGGGCCTCAGAACGCAGGAAGGCAGCAATCAAGATGCCGTCGTCGGCATCGTGAAGGTCCTGCAGTTTGGCTTTATATCGTGGCCCGTGCCCTTCTTTGTGATGACCATCGAGATAGACCAAAAGATGAGCGAACTCGTGTAAAATGAGAAAGCTGAGGGCCACGGCGGGAGTCAGGGGCCCATATTTGGGATTCGATCCGTAAGTCCGAATTTCCAAATCGTCGTGGGCGTGCTTTTGCAACTTCTTTCCGTCGAAGAAACTCTCAACGCACCGGGTGCCAAACTGAATCACGTGGTGGTCTAAGACGGAACGCCCCCGCACTTGGGGTGGCATGTGGTAAGTTGCCCAAGCATCGGGGCGCATTCGCGTGCGTACCGTTGCACCATTTAATTCGATGACAGCCGAATAGCGAAGCAACATGATTTCTGACGTCGCGCGGCACAAAATGTGGGTTAGGGACGACAAGTCTGATTCATCGAATGTCTTCGCGCTGGAACTCAAAAGGCCACTCCGGTTGGCTGGTTTTCGCTTGATCGGGCTATTCTTGATCCTAGGCTCACTAGTTTAGTTTAGGACCATTCCCAAGTCTAACAAAGCATGGCGACCATATTCCTGATGTCGTTCTTTCACGCGTAGCAAATTGAATCAGCTGTGACTCGCATCTGCTTCGATTGAGCTGATGTCGCTGAGCAGGAAATGCGAATCTGCGCTATTATCATGGCCATGAAGAACCCTAAATTCGCGATCTGCATCGCACTCTTCGCCATGGCTCTCCCTGCTCACGACGGGCCTGACCCCATTGGCAGTTGGCTCTTGACGCCAAGGCAACTAAGTGATGGTCGCCTTAAGTCGAGGCTGGGCACTCACGGTGTGGTCAACGGCAAAGTTGCTTTCGTCAAAGACGCCCTTGGTGAGGCACTCTTCTTTGACGGCAAATCAACTGAGATTGTATTGGCTGAAGATTTCGCCAAGTCACAACAGAAGCTCCCGAAACGCCACATGACGATTGATGCCTGGGTTGCCATCAATAGCCCAACAAGGTGGGGCTGCGTCCTCGGCGTCATGCAGGACAACGGCACTAGCGAGAAGGGATGGGTGCTTGGCTACAACAATCATTCCTTCACCTTCGGTTTGTCTACCACCGGCGCTGATGATGGCGACGGCAAGATGACCTTCTTGACCAGCAAGACTCACTACGAAGAAGGCCGATACTATCATGTCTCTGCAACGTTTGATGGAGTGGTGCAGTGCCTCTATGTCAACGGCAAGTTAGAGGCCGAGAGCAGGGTGCAGTCCGGCGACATT
Source organism: Planctomycetota bacterium (assembly GCA_047639315.1). Taxonomy (GTDB): domain Bacteria; phylum Planctomycetota; family DRQF01; genus S139-23. The sequence goes on along the minus strand of JBLINQ010000049.1, from coordinate 12,416 downwards.
CTTTATCCCAAGGCCGCCCCATTCATGCTCGGTGGCTACCGAGACCGAGATGAGCATTTCTACTTTCATGGGCGCATTCGTTCAGCGCGGGTGTTTGATCAAACGTCGAAAGCTCTGGGCGTGATGCAGACCTTTAAGCACAGCAAGAAACTCACTGCTGACGAGCCCCATATCTATTTAGATCCCGAACACAAAATCGTAGTGCACCCCTATCTGCAATGGGCCACCAAGGATGGTATGACCATTCGTTGGGAGACGACACGGCCAAGTAACTCGACGGTTCACTTCGCGACAAGGGTCAAGTTCGAGGGTGAGAAAATGGCAAGGAAAGCCATCTTCGGCGGCAAGAAGATTGTGGCCAACCGAGTCAAAATGCATGAAGTGCGATTAGGCGGCCTAAAAGCGAACACTCCTTACTACTATCAAACAGTTTCAGTTGACGATCTTGGGCGAGAACTCAGAAGCCCAATCCTGAGTTTCCAGACCGCACCAGCTGCCGACGTTCCGTTCGCTTTTGCCATCATCAGTGATACGCAGGGCAATCCGAAGGTGTCGGGCGCCATGGCCAAATTCGCTTGGGCACTCAGGCCCAACTTCCTTTTGCATCCTGGTGATCTCGTCGAAACTGGAAGCATCAAGAAGCAATGGGTTGATGATTTCTTCGGCAGCATGAAACCTCTCTTAGAGCGTGTTGCCTTCTTTCCGGTGCTTGGCAATCACGAGCAAGATTCACGTTTCTATTATGACTACATGTCATTGCCAGACCCTGAGTATTACTACACCTTCGAGTATGGCAACGCGCAGTTCTTCATGCTCGACACGAACCGCAATGTGAAGCCAGGTTCTGAGCAATACAAGTTTCTGGCTCGTGAACTTGCCAAATCTAAAGCCGAATGGAAGATCGTCTGCTATCACCATCCGGCCTACACCTCGGATGAGAATGACTACGGTGATACGTGGCACGGCCCATCGACAAAAGGTGACATGCGTGTACGAAAGCTGGTGCCGCTGCTTGATAAGCACAAGGTCGACGTCGTTTGGAATGGCCATATTCATAGCTATGAAAGAACTTGGCCACTGCGAGGCGGCAAGGCCACTAAGGCTGATGACGGAACCTTGTACATGGTTACCGGAGGCGGTGGTGGCCCCTTAGAAACAGCAGGGCCGATTCGTCCGTCATTTCAGAACACCGTGAAGCATGGCCACCATTTCTGTTTTGTTGCGATCAACGGCAAGACCTTCGAAATGAAGGCCTATGATGTGGACGGCAAACTCTTTGACATGCTTAAGATTGAGAAGAAGTGACTCGTTAGCTGGTGACCCAATTTGACCACGACCTCGGTCTTTCTCGGAGACGACTTCATGATTCGTTCTTGTTTTGCGGCTAGATTTACATCCTTATTTACATTCATCTATTTGGCTTGCGCCATCACGAGTTGTTGCAGTTTCGCTCAATCTTCCCCTCCGGAGAAGGCAGCCCAGACCTCGTTGCCCAACATTGTCTTCATTCTTGCCGATGACCTGGGCTATGGCGAGTTGGGTTCTTACGGGCAGGAGAAGATCAAGACACCCCATCTCGACCAACTCGCCAAGCAGGGCCTTCGATTTACGCAGCACTACAGCGGTGCGCCTGTGTGTGCACCGTCTCGCTGTGTGCTGCTGACCGGGAAGAAACTCTCCCGCGCTTCGATTAGGGGCAACAAGGAAGTGCAGCCGGAAGGGCAATGGCCCATCGCAAAAGATGAAACGACGATTGCCGAGATTCTCAAAGCCAGAGGGTATCGCACCGGCGCTATGGGCAAGTGGGGATTAGGCCCACCTCGTTCCGAAGGAGCCCCTGAGAAACAGGGTTTTGACTTCTTCTACGGCTACAACTGCCAGCGCCAAGCTCATAACTTCTTTCCTCCGCACTTGTGGTTGAACGGCGAGAAGCATTTGCTCAATAACCCGCTATTTAGGCCTCATCAGAAGGTGGAAGGGCCAGAGTTTGACCTCGAGCAGTTCCGCGGCAACGAGTACGCGCCAGAGCTCATCGCCAATGCAGCCCTCGCTTTCATTCGGCGCAATCAGAAACAGCCTTTCTTTCTCTACCTACCTTTCGTCGAGCCGCACCTAGCGATGCAGCCGCCAGAGAAATGGGTGAACCAGTATCCAGCAGATTGGGATAAGAAACCCTATCTCGGCGGCCGTTCTTATTTGCCTCATCCGCGTCCTCGCGCGGGTTACGCCGCGATGATCAGTCATCTGGACGACCATGTCGGCCGGGTGGTGGCTTTGATTGACGAGCTTGGCCTGGCAGAGAATACGCTGATTGTCTTTACCAGCGACAATGGGCCAACTCATGATGTCGGTGGCGTTGACACTAATTTCTTCGCCAGTGCTGGGTCACTTCGGGGGCGGAAGGGCAGTGTCTATGAGGGTGGCTTGAGAGTGCCAACCATCGCCCGCTGGAGTGGCAAGATCAAAGGCGGCTCAACCACAGATTGCATCTCATCATTTGAAGACTGGCTACCAACTCTCTCGGAGTTAGGCGGCGCGGCAAAAGACAAGAACGCTCAAGGTGTCAGTCTGGTCCCGACGTTATTGGCAAAGGATGGGCAAGTTGAGCACCCCTACTTATCGTGGGAGTTCTACGGTTATGGCGGCCAGCAAGCGGTTCGCATGGGGCAATGGAAGGGTGTTCGCCAGAAACTAAAAAAAGGCGGGGAAGCGATTCGGCTCTTTGATTTGAACTCTGATATTGGCGAACAAAAAGACGTGGCAGCTGATCATCCAAAAATCGTCAAGAAGATGGGTGCCATCATGCGGAAAGATCGCACCGTCAATCCTGACTTCCCCATCAAGATGCTCGATCAAGAATCGAAGTGATCGGAGCCTGTTGGCTCCGATCGACTTCGGTTGATTCGGCTACTTGATCGAGAGAATGTCTAGCTCGGCGATGGTTGTATAGTAGCCACCCGCCATCTCAGAGAGCGAGACCAAGCGAACATAACGAGCCTTGAGCGGTGCTTTGAACATGACGTTCTGGCGTCGCGAACTCGCAGGAAAAGTACCCTTCTTGACAGGCTTGCCCCAGTTTTCGCCGTCGGAACTCACATAGAGCTCGAAGTTCTTGATCCAACCGTTCTGGCCGCTTTGTCTTGGCAAGTAAGAGATGCCGGCCAACTTGTGGTCTTGACCCAGGTCGAGTTGGAAGTCGTGAGGCTGTTGCTTTTTTGTTGTTTGCCAGTTCGTATGCCAGAACGTGTCTTCGTTGCCGTCGATGGCATTCTTGGCCAAGCCCTCACCTGGTTGCTCTGAGTCTACACGGAGTACTTTCCACTTACTGCGGTCGACATTCAGAAGAGCCAGCATGGCATCGAAAGTTTTCGTGGCAAGGGTGCTCGACGGGTAGCCGTCCAAGAACGCGCGGGCTTTGACCGTGCTCTTCTTTGAGTTCTTGACTGGGGTTCTGCCGAATTGTGGCGAGTCTTTGGTTGGTTCCGAGCCATCCATAGTGAAGTGAATAGAAGCCCGCTTATCTGGGGAAGAAATCGAAATCAGACCAGCGCGATCTCTGGTGATGATCGGTTGCTGAAGGTGTGGGCGCTTTGCACGAGCGATGAGCTCTTTGGGCCCGGCGTACGGGCCGAACGGAATAAGTGTGTAGCCAAACTGCACGGTCTCGTTGGCATCAAAACGATACTTCTTCATCGGGCCAGGACCACAGGAGGCCCCGCCCAAGCCGGTTTGGCGCGCGTCAATGTGGAGGAAGATTCGGTCTTCTGGCTCAAGTCGCTTGTATTTCTTCTCTTGGCCGTTGCGATGCCTAGCCGATTCCAATTGCTCTGGTGAGAAACGCAAAGCACTCACGGGCATTGGCTGATGCATCTGCATGATGAAGCCATTGCTTAATGGGTCTTGGAAACAGATCCAACGAACGTCAGTCTTGCCGCCGTTCTCTTGAGGCCTTCCATAGTCAACGAATTGATCTGTGACGGTGCTCTGATAAAGGCCTATAGCAGCGCTTTGTTTGCGGTCCACATAATTTTCATGAGGGCCGCGGCCTAACCAAGTGATCTTTTCTAGGCTCTTATCTAAGACAAGTCGCACGCCAATTCTCGGCAACGTCGGCAGGGACCCATGTGGGCTTACCGTGTGATTGACAATGATGGAGCCGTCTGAGCAAACGTCGTAGCTGGTCTTGAGGTAAACGCCGACGCCTTCCTTGCTCACGTAGAGAACGTTGGAAGTAATGAGGAACCTATCGTTCCTTACTTCAGTGGTTACTTTGTCTTTGTCGGCACTGAGCTTGAGGTTGCCCAGATCGAGGCTCTCAAACCCACGGCGCATCCATATGTCATTGTCAGTGAAGGCGCGGAAAAGCGTCGGCCTTGGTGATACTGCATCGGGAGTGAACATCGATTTGTCGTGACAGGTCCAATTGGCGATGGCACCTGTTTCTTTGCTAATCGAGAACGAGAATTTTGGTCCCTTGATCGTGACTAAGCTCTCAGTCTCTTCCATCTTAGATGCGGATGGATGAAGCGTGGCCATCAAGGCTTCGCCGGTGCCAATCATAGCCTGTTCCCAGGCGACTTCTGGGCCTTGCCCCTTGTTGCTTTTAGGGGCATTTAGTTCGTGGAAGCTGACGCGCAGGAATCGTTCTGTGCCCGGTGTGATCTTTGTTGCTTGCCAATCAAGCTTTGCTGACGCTGTTGATCCTGGTGCCATGTCGCCGATCTTGAAGTTACCCTCAGCGATCTGGCGACCATCGTCACTGATGGTCCAGTGTCCATAGAGGCTATTAAGGTTCTTGAAGGCGTAGCCATTCTTGAACTTGATCTCGCCATTGCTCAAGGCGTCTTGGTCGATGCGAACGTACTGATAGACCTTCTTCACTTCCAAGAGCTTGGCCGAGACACGGCGGTCAGGACCAACGACACCATTCATGCAGAAGTTGCCATCGTTTGGATGATCGTCGTAGTCGCCACCATAGGCCCAATACCAAATCGGCTGACCTTGGGCATCGACTTCACCGCTGTATTTGCGCAGCCCTTGATCGACCCAGTCCCAAATGCAGCCCCCGATGATGTTGGGATGTTCTTCAATCACTTCCCAATACTCGGCGAGGTTGCCGATAGCGTTGCCCATGGCATGGGCATACTCGCACATGAAGAACGGTTTCGGTGAATCGCTCTCACCTCGACGGCGCAACCACTCCACCGAAGGATACATCGAACTGTCAACGTCAGCGACCGAGTCCATTCGTTCGTAGTGAATCGGGCGCGACATATCGAGTGCACGGACAGCCGCTGCAGTCGCTACGAAGTTGCGACCTGGTCCAGCTTCATTGCCCAAAGACCACATAATGATAGAAGGGTGGTTCTTGTCGCGCTCAACCATTCGGACAGTCCGATCAACGTGCGCGAGTTCCCACTCTTCGACATGGCCAAGCGATGCCTTACCATAGCCCATGCCGTGTGACTCAACATTCGCTTCATCAATCACATAAAGACCGTGTTGATCGCAAAGTTCGTACCACCTCGGATCGTTGGGATAGTGGCTGGTTCGAACTGTATTGATGTTTGAGCTCTTCATGAGTGCAATATCACGCATCATGCTGGGCATCGAAAGCGTGCGCCCAGTGTCGGGGTCATGCTCGTGGCGGTTGACACCTTTGAGGACGACGGGGGCTCCGTTGATGAAAAGCCGACGTTCTTTGATTTCAATCTTTCGAAAGCCGAATTCACTGCTGGCGGTGTCGTAGTGCCTTGTTTCGTCCGTGGCCATAAGGCCGATGCGCACACTATAGAGATTCGGGAATTCTGCTGACCACTTCTTTGGATCGGCAACCGGCATTTCGAATTCAACGATTTGCTCCGCTCCCGGGGCAATCGTTGGCACTTTCACTGATGGCCGTTTTGATTTTGAGTTGCGTTCAGGGAATCCGAAGCGGGTGAAGCGTGTGAGTTGCAATGTCGATTCTGGTGACGGCGTGATGCCAAGGTTTCGGATTTTCGCTTTCACGCGCAATGTCGCGTCTTTGTAGTTTTCGTCCAATTCGCTGGTAATCGAGAAGTCACGAATGTGGAGCGTGGATGCTGCAAAGATGTGAACGCTGCGGAAGATGCCGCTGAATCGCCACATGTCTTGGTCTTCCAAATAGCTTCCATCGCACCAACGATAGACTTCGGCGGCGATCGAGTTCTTGCCTGATTTCACAAAGTCTGTGATGTCGAATTCGGCTGGAGTCTTACTGCCTTGGCTGTAGCCAACTTTCTTGCCGTTGATCCATAGATAGAAGGCAGAGTAGACGCCGCCAAAATGAATGAAAATGCGCTCGTCTTTCCAGTCATCTGGAATCATGAATTCGTGGCGGTAAGAGCCTACCGGATTGTCGGCATGATCAATGTACGGCGGGTTCTTCTTGTGAGGGTAGCGAACGTTGGTGTAGACGGGGCGACCGTACCCTTCCAACTCCCAACAGGACGGAACTTTGATCGTCTTCCAAGTTGAATCATCAAAGTCGACGGCGTGAAAACCAATCGGGCGATTTTCAGGAACCGGCACCCAATGAAACTTCCATTGCCCATCTAAGTCGAGTCGCGGGCGATCAAATTCGTTGGTCGAAAGAGCTCGGGGCGCTTCTTTGTTGATGGCAATGGTCTGCGGGTTTTCCCAATCTGGGGCACCTTGTCCGAAGCAATGGGAAACGAAAGTGATGGTCAATAAAATAGCAAGAATGGCGCGCATAGCCTGGCTCCAAGAGAAACAGCTCGTTGAATTCTCTGAGATCTTAGCACGAAAATCGGTTTTGACAGGGGCGGGCGAAGGGGGCTCTCAGGCCCAGAATCAGCTGGGTCGAGGGGTCTGGTTGAAGGTCGGCGCTAACTTTCCGCCAGGAGCTCATTCACTTTGGACGCGAATTCTGCAAACTGAAATGGCTTAACAATGAGCTCGATTGGATCGAGGATTTCATCCGCACCCTCAAGATGATCTTGAGCATATCCAGAAGCAAAGAGCACGCGCATATTGGGGTACTTCGTTTTTGCGATCTTGGCGAAGGCCGGGCTTGAGTAGAGTAACCTACTAGCTTGATGCGCATCGTCGGCAGATTCCACCTCGTAGTCCATTTTGACGAGCTGTTTCTTGATCAACACTTGTACCGACGGGTCATCTTCAACCCGGAGGATGCGTGCAGATTCCTGCGCATCTTCATTTGTAGATCTTATTACGACATGGGGCTTGGCGGTCTTTTCTGTGCCGATGCGCGGGAGGAAAAGCGACACGCCTGTGCCGCGGCCGATTTCGCTTCCAATCAGAAATTGGCTGCCTGACTGTTTGCCAACTCGTAGGTCATGCTGAGACTAATGCCGGTTTCTTTAGCGATTTTCTTTGTTGTGAAAAACGGCTCGGTGACGCGGAGAATAAGGTCGATCGGGCCCCAATGGAAGAGGGCCGTGAGTACGGCGTACTTGTACTTTGCCTCTGCAGGTGCGGTGACTTCTGGAGCTGCTAATGCGGCACTAAGACTGCGTTCTAAATAAGCGGCAGGCACATTGGAGTATTGCTATGATCTCTACCTAATCATCAATTTACAGGTCGAGGAATAGACTAAATCATGGAAACTAAAGAAGGACAGACCTTCGATTTTCTTCTCGCTTCTCTCCATACAGTAGAAGACGCGGTCAAGACCTATGACACCAAATCCCAGATCGTTGGAGTTGGGTACATATTTGCGATCAACGTCGTTTTTACCGTAGGCGCTCTGATTCCTGGCAGTGTCGAATTGGATCTCATTAAGATCGTTCTGGCGTGGGTTATCGTCATTTTCCCGGCGCTTTTGTTTGGCGCCGTTTTATATCCGACCCGCAGGTTCGCCCCCCTGGTCGGGGAAAACTTGTCGGATGATGAGCATGTTTACTATGTTCGCTCAGAAAATACGCTGGGCGTCAGAGATTACCTTTCACGCGTTCAGGATAGCGACCTGCATTTCGAATTGACTTACGAAATCATGAAATTGTCCGGCTTGCGGGACCTCAAGCGCATTCGGTTTCTGCGCGCGCTCTTCGCCGCCGGGCTCAGTTTTTTCGCTCTGTTCCTTTCGCAGCTCCTGCGCGTCGGCGATCTGTTTCCGTTCTGATTATTATCAACAGGAACTACGCGGACATGAGTTCTTTCTTATTGGCTCAGAGTAAGTGCGGCTCAGAGATCTTCTTGGGGTAACGAACCTGTTTCTGCGGAATTGGCTGTGTGTCTTGTCTTCAGTTCTTTCGCACGACAAGCAGGTTTGTGGATTCAGGGGACCGCCTGCCATTTTCGCAGCTGTACACCTAATGGCGAAACAAAGACTAAGTCCGCGGCAGACGCCTCGGGCTTTTTCTCATTGTGTCATCCACTGACATCGACATGAGCCAGTGTCACGTTCAAGTTGATCGGTGTAGGACATTGCTGCCACTTCGTTTCGGAAGGGTGAATGCGCTTGTTGCAAGGCATCGTATTTGCCCTAGCTTGATGAGAGATTTGGATAGCTTGGTCACATCTATTGCACTTGCGCGCGTTTCACTTTATCGATGCAAAACATCTGGCGGGTGCAAACTGGGGAACAGTGTCCTTTCAATGGAGAGAGTAGATGACTTCGCCATTTGACCGGCGCTTGATCCGAAATCACTATGTAGGCGCGGTTTTCATGAGAAGGAAATGCTACTTCAACGCGGCGCAAAATTTGGGTTTGGCCCTGGTTCTTTGCTTCTTCTTCTCAGCAAACATGTCATTAATGGGCGAAGTTTCGGGGCGGGTCTTTCCGACCGTTGTGTTCCTTTATGCTTGGCGATCTCGGTTGATCTTCCGCACCAAGTCACTCGCTCCTTCCCTGGCTCGACTTCACAGATTTTGCTGCATGCCTTCGCATGTTTGTGGTGGAATTGCCATCTGCATGATCATCGTAGTGATTCCGTTCGCTTCTTCCTGAATGGGCGAGAGGCGATCAGCCCAACCACTCGTGCAAGATTCCCAGGTGACGGCCAAGCCATAGAGTCAATTTTTGAGAACGTGTTCGCCAAAGAAGCCCGTAGGGGCCAGGCAACAAGATCGACACGAATGAAATCACTGCATTGAAGGCGATTGTTAATTCCCCGGTAAGTGTCTCCAAAGAAGAATGGGGCCAATGACGCCAATTCGAAGAATTGAAAAGGGCGAAGACGATTCCTCGAAAAAGGAAAATCGATTCCTTCTCGAAGTGGTCACTGTGTTGTTGATTGCTTTCTTTGGGACCGGCCCAATTTGGTTTTTGTCCGGCAAGACCAACTCGGTCCTGTTCCTCGTTGGGCTATATCAATTTGTCTATGTCCTGCCTTTTCAGGCTATCCTTGCTCTCCGCCACTATTCACGCGATTTTAGGAGAGGTGTTTGGCTTGGAGCTGGGTTCTTGTTGATGCTGAGCGGTGGCCTTATCGCCATTATTCTTCGGCTTCCTTATTCTCTCGAGCCCTGAGCTTCGACTCCAAGCGTCGAAACAAAGGCTTCAGCTTGCGGCAAACGCCTCGAGCTTTTTCTATGTTTGCGCCGAAAGATAATGAGAGACTGGGTGCCAAGCTGCGGATAGGCGTTGGTTACCCCCCAAATCAGGTTGCGACCCTCTCAGACGATCGAGGCGTCCAATGCTTGGCGCCGGACTAAGCGATGTGCAACAAGAAAAGCTGGCAGAGAAACTGGGGGAGCTGGTGTCCCGCCGGCATCTTCGTCTTCTATTCTGAAGCCAAGCGTCTTTGGCGTGCTGACTCCAAGAGGTTAGAGGGTGGTTCGGGGTCTTCTTGGTGCAGTGCTGTCGTTCAACTCCGATCTGACAACAAGCGTAAGGAGCCGAGAGCAATCTAAGACAAGGGACCGGGTGCCAAACTGCGGTTAAGCGCCCCAGGTCATGTTGCCACCCTCCAGGAAAGTCGAAACGTTCTGGGGTGGTCGTGAGAGGAGGGCAGTGATGACGAGCATTCGGCAAGAAATCCACGATAGGTATTCGTGGGCAGCACGGCGAACATCGTGGGGATGGTCTTGGGCATCAAGCCACGGCCCCTTGGACGGGATGAAAAGCGCACAGGCAAGTTGACGCGAAACGCCAAGGGCTTCGTGCTACTTAGGATTCGCCGAATCGGTAGCGACAAAAAAAGGGCCAGCTTTCCGAAGAAAGCTGGCCCTTTAGGCTGATCGTTAGATCGTGGTATTTACCAGCGATCGCCGCCGCCACCGCCACCACCGCCGCCGCCGTAGCCACCACGGCCACCGCCGCCGCCGCCACCGCCGCCACCGTAGCCGCCACGGCCGCCGCCGCCGCCACCATCGCGATTTTCGCGTGGTTTGGCAACATTGACAGTCATTGCGCGACCGTCCATGTCTTTGCCGTTCATGGCATCAATGGCTGTCTGGGCTTCCGAATCGGATCCCATTTCGACAAAACCGAAACCGCGTGGACGTCCGGTCTCACGATCAGTGATCATTTTGACCGACTGAACCGTTCCGAATTCGCCGAAAGCGACCTCAAGTTGGTTTTCTGTAGCGCTGAATGGCAGGTTGCCAACGTAAAGCTTATTCTCTGACATAGATTCTCTCTTAGAAGTGACCGAAAAAAGACGGCCACCAAACAGTAGCCAAAAAACAGACTATTCCACCCCAAAAGAGCAAATTATTTTTTATTGTCTGTTAAACTGCGCCCCGACAAGAGGTTAACGTCGCGGAACTATTGGCTACTTAGCTAGCGGAATACAGGAAATGGGTAGAGGTCTTTGAAAACCCGGCCTCTGCTGATCGTTAGATCGTGATATTTATCGGCGATATTGCGCGAATAAACCCGGAATCAAGAGTACCGAACCAGGTAAAAGTCTCCTTCTATAAACCTCGATAATCTGCCCAGGTACTTCGTTGGTGAAGAAGACGGGAACAATCATCATTCTTAAGATGCGTGAAATGACTCTTGGAGGCGTGTCGCAGGGCAAGCTCGCATCGGGCCGACACGGACGGAATGCCCCCTATTTACCTTGAGCCGTGTCTCTTTGGGTTTCTCTCGACATAAACCAATTGCAATTCTCGGTTTATCACCATTATGTGCCGGCGAGCCTTGTCTGGGACAGCACTTAGAGATTCACGCAACAGCGCCGTGAGACGTCGGGCAAGATGAAGTTTCCGTCTTGTGGGAACCCCAATAGTCTGGTGGCCAAAAGGTTGGTCGAGTCCGGCGCGACCAAAAGAGGGAAGCCGAATGGCAACATGAGATCCGCCGGTGCCAGGCTGGCAGCAAAGAGGCCATGTTGGACAAATGTTGACTCGTATTCTCCCAGCGCATCGTCTGCCCGAATGCCAACGACGATGTCCGAGAAACCATCACCGTCAAAGTCACCGACGTTACTTCGAGATATCCCGAACTCTTCGCCGATGTTGAAGCCAGCGAGCGTCTTAATCGGTGCCATTGTTGCACCCGATTAAATGTCGACCTGTCCGATTGCATTGTTTGGGTGTGAGTTTGCTTGGAGCGTTGGAGGAACTACTCATCATTGTTGTGGGCGAAATCCGTGTTGATCTTAGCATCGTTTTCCTACCGCTTGTTCGGAGGTTCACCATCGAATCAGCCTACAGGATGAAAGCCCTGCTGCAGGCACACCGGAGAAAGCCCGGCCAGGGACAATTAGATGGCATGGCGGAATCCTTGAGACTTTGTTTGAAAGACCGAACCAGGCAACAATCTCCGGCTGCGATCTTCGGTCATCTGCACTGATACTTCGTTAGTGAAGGAAAAAAGACCGGTCATTGTTCTTAAGATGCGCGACAAAACTTTTGGATGGGTGAGACGAGGTGGGATTGCGTCGTGCCGACAAACGGAACGCCCGCCAATTACTTTGATCCGTGGGCCCTTCGGGTTTCGCCGGAACCAGCGCGACCTTTAGTGCGACGCATGGTTTTCGTCACTATGTGCAGGAGAGTCTTACATGGTATTCTACTCATAGCATTCCAGCGTGTCTTGGGTGAGCTTCCTTAACCCGACCTCAAAATCGTTAAATACTATGAGAATATTACTTAACGTACTCATTCTTCTACTCCCGTTGATCGGATGCGCAAAACCCGCTGCTCAAGCCGTCGCTAAACCCGCCGCGCAGCCTAATATTCTGTTGATAGTTGCCGATGATCTCGGCTACTCCGACCTCGGGTGCTATGGCGGTGAAATCGACACCCCGAATCTCGACACATTGGCTAAGCAAGGGGTGCGCTTCACGGAGTTCCACGTTAACCCGATGTGCATGGTCACGCGCACGAGTCTGATGAGTGGGCACACGCATTCGCAGTCCGACAAGTACCTTCGGTCACTGCCCATCGCTAACTTAATGAAGCAGGCAGGATACTCGACGTCGATTTCTGGGAAATGGCACCAACCTGGCAATCCGCTCGAT
>JBLINQ010000048.1:0-31381 GCA_047639315.1 Planctomycetota bacterium | reverse complement strand
AAGAGAAGAATGCCGGCGGGACGCCGGCGCTCCCAGTTGGCAGGTTAGGTTGATGGGGTTCTAAGAGAAGAATGCCGGCGGGACGAACTGGGACGTTGGCCATTGTCGCCTCTTACTCTTTCCCATGATCTCATGATTTGGTCAGCGTCAAAGACAAGACATCGGGCCCTTCGTGGCGGATGGGCGTTAGTTACCCAGTCAGTTCACTCAGTTTGTTTTCGTAGTCAGCGATTCGGGTTGCCCGGCTCACGGAGACTATGGGCATCAAGAGGATTCTGGATCGGGAACTGGGAGCGCTGGCGTCCCGCCAGCATTCCTCCAACCTTGATCTGGCCATGCGCTGCTGAATCGCCATTCATTTGCCTCATTGCAAAGCTCGGCGGCAACTGGGTTATTCTCGATGTAATCTAGAGCACCTTGGAAATGCTCTTCATTCCTCATGTATCGATCGTGATAATCCGGCTGCCAAACAACACCACTACCCCCTCGAATCTCATTGATCGCCTTGGATGAAAAGCTCTTCCAATTGCGAACTACTTGCCACATGGGAAAATCATCAAAGACGGTCAATAGTACATGGACGTGGTTGGGCATCACGACCCAGGCGTGCAGTTGATAGCGGGCTTTGTGGAAGTGGAGGAAAGCGCGCTCTACGATAGTCGCGTTTAAGGGATCATTGAGAATACAGTCCCCCAGGCCTCGGTGAAGATGACCGTCTAATTCTGTGACCCGGAGGCTTTTATCTATTTTGGAACTCATTGAGGGATACGCGTCAGCTAAACAGAAGGTGATCATTTGGATGATGAGTTGATCGTCGTAGTGAGGAAGACGACCTTGGATTCGGTATTTGCTTGGAGTTGGAAACTCTCTTCCATTGGCCATGAGTGCTTATCCCTTTTTATGGGATAGACGTCATGGGAATGGGGAGTGGACCATGATTTTTGATTGATTGAGGAAGGGAAGGATAGAAAGAGGAGAAGAATGCCGGCGGGACGCCGGCGCTCCCAGTTGGTTCGCCATCATTTTGGGGTTGCTAAGAGAAGAATACCGGCGGGACGCCGGCGCTCCCGGGTTGGCTCGCCATCATTTTGGGGTTGCTAAGAGAAGAATGCCGGCGGGACGCCGGTGCTCCCAGTTGGCTCGCCATCGTTTTTGGGTTGCTAAGAGAAGAACGCCGGCGCCCCCAGTTGGCTCGCCACCACTCTTGAGCTTCGTAGATCGTAAATGGGTAGATTTCTATTCGCCAAGCCCCCATCGACTTTCGCGTATGCAAAAAGAAACGCCCCCGCACTCAAAGAAGTGCGGGGGCGCAAAAAACACCAAGCGGTTGCTGCGTGGAGAAAATTACCAGGTCCAAGTCCAGAAGGCATTGGCACAGTTGTAGGCTTGGCCCCAGAGGGCGATGTTAGACATGATTTTCGTTTCCGAGTTCGGGAAGTTCATCATTCTGAAGGCAATGGGGTCATAGGAATCTGGGTCGTTGTAGTTGTGAGGAGTCAGTGAATCCCATTCGCTGCCTTGATGGTAGCGGGTCACTGATTCAAACAACTTGCGTGAAGCGGCAATGTAAGTGTGGTCAAAGAAGACAACACTCGACCAAGCCAAAGCCTGAGACGTTACCCAAGTGTGATGCACACTGGGATTCGCCTGATAGCTTTGATCATCGATGCGACGCCAGACAGTGCCCATAGTTCGAGCATTCATTGGGCCCGTTGGCATGTCCTTAACGACCTTGTCACGCATCATGTTGGCCATCTTCTTGATGGGGTCGACTGCGTTTTGATCAAACGATGCTAAGTAATACTTAGACATAGCATTCAGCACGATAGCGTGCATCCATGTTTGAGCATGAGGTGAGCTCCAACCTGGGTTAGGGACCATGCCGTCATAGCCAGTGTTCTGGGTATCAAGGACCTTCCAGCGTTCCATGGTTCCTTGAGCTCGTGTCAAGTAACTTTGGTCTCCGATGTAGTTGTAGAGATTGGTTAAACCTTCCAACTGCCAGCCGAGGATTCGGGATCCCCACCAGCCACTCCAGTTTTCTGGTGCTTGACGCTGATAGAACTCGCCAACTTCCAAAGCCGCTTCATAAGATCCTTCGTCACCAGTGGTGATGTAGTAGAGCAGCAAGCCATGCACCCAAGTATGCGATGCTTCAGGAGCGCCGTAATTACCGTGAGTAAATCCTTTTTCGTACACCTGTCCACCACGACGTGATGAACTGTAATGAGTCGTGTGGTTTTGATCGTAATCGCGGCGATGCGCACACATGTCGCGGGCCATGTCAAAGAAAGCATAGTCACCGGTGCGGAACCAATTAATGAGAACGCCGAAGGGCATGTCATAGTGAAGTGACGAATAGCCATCACCCCAAGCGATGTCGCCGTAGTTTTCCCAACCGTACATTTGGCGGCCACCATAGGTGCCACCACGTGTCCGGAACTTAGGAAGACCAATTTGGCCAAGTGCATCTTGTTGGTCAGCGGCACTATCGTAAGCCAAGACATCCATCATGCGCTCATAACGCTGCTGCGAAGGGTCGGTCCAGTTTTGACGTTCGATGAGCAAGTCACCGAAGCCCCAAGCGCGGAATGGCCATGATTTACCAGGGCGCCCCAGAACCGGCTTGTTGGTTGTTTCAGCGTGGAGGTAGGTTTCGGCCGGGGTAAACCCAGTGTCACCTGGTGCACGGAAATCGAAGTTCATCGTGTGAGTTTTCCAGCGACCACCTTCAAAACGGTAGTGCATGGTGCTCATCAAGTCGACGGCGTTGCTAGTTGGCAGGCCATATTGGCCGCGGTAAACCGGGCCAAACCCGAATGAAGGATAGACACCAAGTGAGATGGTGTCACCGTCAACTTCGAAAGACTTTGGATAGTTCTCCCAGAAGCGATCAGTTGCAATTGAGATAGAGCCGGCAGTGCTATTGAGGGCTAAGGCGCCTTCATAGCGATCGCCTGTACTAACAGAAACACCTCCGATGCTTTCATCGAAGGAGAAACCGTCAAG
Source organism: Planctomycetota bacterium (assembly GCA_047639315.1). Lineage (GTDB taxonomy): Bacteria > Planctomycetota > DRQF01 > S139-23. Next base: position 28,372 of record JBLINQ010000048.1, on the reverse strand, counting down.
CATCTGGTACTGATCAGCTGGCGCTGACCAATCTTGGTTCAAAACGTAGTTTGAACCAGCCAAGTCATGTTGAGTTGCTGTAGTAATGACGTCACCGCTCGAGTTGGCTAGCTGAAGGCTAAGCTTCATCGAGTCGAAGTGAGCCGTGTCATCCCGAATACCAGTGATTGTGCCGATCTGACCATAGTTGCCAGAGTTCTCGACACGAAAGTCAACCTTCACGTCAGAGTGACCAGTGAAGAAGTAGTAGCGAATCGTAAACTCAAGACCTATTGAAGAGAGCGTGCCCTTTTGAGCCACGACTGTCCGCACATTTGTATCTTGCTCGATTTTGGTCGAAATCAAGGTCGGTTGAATTGATCCCATGGCGACGTCCAGCACGTCTAATGAACCCGGAGCGCTCAAGACACTTTGACCACTCACCTTGACTGACTTAAAGAACGAGAAGTTCGTCTTATCAAGGACGAACTCCGCAGGGCCGGTATTGATTGTGATGTCGTTGCCGTTTTCACTCTTGGTGATTTGGCCTGCCTGAGTTGATCCAGGCACGACGTAGAAGGTGCGCGAGCCGCCAGCTGGCAGGTCGGCATTGAAACTTAAAGAACACCAACGAACGTTTTTCGTGATGTCGTCACGCAAGCCATTCCAACGGGCAAGTACTTTGGAAGTGGCTGGCACTGGGTTGCCGACTTCATCTACAAGCAGGAAGTCTCCATCTGGATGATAAACTTGTAGACCACGTGGAAGTGGAACTGGGGCTGTTACTGCCACATTGTCGCGGGCGAAACTCGACGGATTGTCGACGTAAATGGGGAATCCCAGAACCTGGGATGACGCCGTGTTGGCGCAAATAAATATGAGTAGAGCAGCCAGCGCCCACTTAGGAATCACTGGCCATCGATGCGTATGCATGCAGAACCTCCGGTACTGAGACAGGTGCGGCATGCGGCCCGTTTGCGCCTTTGATTAATAAGACCCAAATCGGTTGCTAGGTGGCTTGGAGGCCCTATTGGACCTCAGTCCTTCGTCTCAGCCTCCCCGATATAGGAGGTGGCCATAAATATAGCCAGAAACGAAAGATCCGCTCCATCCATGCATCTTCTGGGCAACCTGCTACCTTATCCACACAAGTATGGACTTAGGCCATTGGCTTTGCGTCGCCGGCTTTCACCGGGTTTGCCTTGATCCAAACGGACACTATGAGACGGGGCGCTTGCGCGCGTCAAAAAGTTGTATTTTCACACAATTCTACCCCGGCCGTTTGAGTGCGGTCGGTCCCATATCATTTCTTTGCCAAAAGGGAATAAGATGCAGTCGAGATCTAAAACACCCGCCTTTTCGGTTTTCATGCAAGAGGCATTGAAGCAGCTCGAATCATGTACAGCTGCCAACGTGACGGCTCTTTCACTCGCGGCAGAGCAGATCGCTGCCCGTCTACATGCCGGTGGCCGCTTCTTTGGTTTTGGCTGCGGCCATTCCGGCTTGGTTTCTCAAGACGCCTACTATCGAGCCGGTGGCCTCAAGGGTTACCAACACATGTTCGCGCCTTTAGTTGAGCTCTCGGTCGAGCCAGTGGCTCAAAGTTCCGTGGAAGAGAAACGATCGGGTTGGATTGACAGTCACCTCGAGTCATTCCGAATCAACGAAAACGATTGCGTCATCGTCATTTCCACAAGCGGTGTCAACGCCGTGCCTGTCGAAGCCGCCCTGCACTGCCAGAGTCGTGGGGCCCTGGTGATCGGCATCACCAGCACCGCCGCCTCCTCGGCTCTCGACGCCAGGCACCCATCGGGGAAGAAGCTCATGGATTTGTCCGACTTCCTCTTAGACAACGGCTCACCTTACGGCGACACCCTGGTCGACTTGGGAACGAGCGAGCATCGCATGGGCTCTGCCAGCACCGCTGTCGGCTGTATCTTGTTGCAAAGTCTGAACATCGCGGTGCAAGAAGCAGCGATCGCCGCGGGCTCGCCGCTTTCAACCTATGTAAGCGGCAATATCCCGGGGGGCATGGAGAAAAACCAAGAAGGGACATAAAAAGCCCGCAGGCGGTGCCTGCGGGCCAAGTGGAGACGATGGGGATCGAACCCACGACCTTCGCGTTGCGAACGCGACACTCTCCCAACTGAGCTACGTCCCCTTGTTAGAGAAAAATTAGGATCCATATCGGACTGAATCAAGAACATCCGTCATTTCCGAGCCGCAAAGAGACCTATGGACGACATACAGCTTGCCCTCTTCAATCCAGAGATTCCCCAGAACACGGGAAACATCGCTCGCCTGAGCGCTGGCTTCCTGGTTCCGCTCCACATTGTCGGAGAAGCCAAGTTCTCGATGACTGAGAAGGCCTTAAGGCGCTCAGGGGTCGATTACTGGCATTTGGTCGACCTGACCCATCAAGCAAGCGTGTGGCACCTATTAGACTCAACTCCGGGCAAACGGGTCGTCCCTGTGACCACCCGCGGCAAGACTCCCTTGGCCCAATACAAGTTTGAAGAAGGCGACATCTTGGCTTTTGGCAACGAATCGTCCGGGCTGCCAGCTGAGATCCACCGCGATTTTGGGGCTCATTCGTGCCGCATCGAGCAATGGGGCGATATCAGAAGCCTTAATCTTGCTACCGCTGTGGGTATTGTGCTTTGGGAAGCGCTTAGGCAACTTAGGACTGAGCCAGATTCTGAATCGGGAGTTGATAGTCGTGAGTGACCAGACCGACAAAAAAGATGACGCGTCTTTTGAGCGCTACCCGCTCACCCGTGCTGAGTATATCTCAGCCATGGTTCACCTTTATCGAGGTGAGCAGCACCGGGCGCAGGTTTGGCGGACACGCCTCGATACGACAACCAACTGGGCCGTCATCTCCATGGGCGCCCTCCTCTCTTTTGCATTTACTAACCAAGAGAAGAGTGGTGACATTGTGCTCGTGCTGGGCATGTACATGATCTTCACCATGCTCGTTTTCGAGTCACGCCGTTTTCGCTTCTATGATGTATGGCGGCATCGCGTGCGCCGGGTAGAAGAGAATTTTTATGTTCCTATCCTACGCCGCGACTTGACCAGCCCAGTCGAGAACTGGGGATTCTTCGTGGCTGAAGACCTCCTCAACCCGAGCTACAAGATTAGTTTCTTGATGGCGATGAAGGCCCGCCTCGTTAACAACTACTTGCCATTGTTTGGCGTCTTGTTTGCTGCTTGGGGCTTCCGCTTTTTCCGGCCAGTCAATGCCTCCGATGCAATCATTGCTGAAGCAGTGCCCGATTGGATTCAAGTGGTTGGTGTCGCAGCGCTCTACCTGTTCATCGCTTATGTCATGATATTCGTCAGGCGAGCTGCGAAAGCCGAAGATATTTACTTCGGCTCTCGGTCGGTCGATTCGATTGATGACGTCGGCTAAGAGCTTGCTCTTGTCTTACTTATAGCCACGTTTGATGAACGTAACATAGGCATCGTTGAGAGCTTCAATGTCGACGTCTTTGAGCGCCGCAGCCAAGGCTTTGCCGGCATTGCGACTCTTGACCAAAGTATTGAAGTAGATGTCTAAGATGTCGGCCCACCGCTGGTGCTTCTTCTTAATAGACTTACTCTGCAAGAAGTAAACCAGGGCCCAACCTTGGGCATAGCAAACCGATGGGTTGGCGTAATACTGGGGCTGAGTGTAATAGAAGAGATCTTTCAGATGGACGTTCTTGCCTTCTGATACAGCTTTCTTGGCAACTCCCGTTCGCCAGTCGAAAACGCCAATCTTGAAACCCTCCTTTGGATTCGCACCAGCGAAGTAGTCGCCGTAGCCCTCATCAAACCACCGATGGGCTGACACGCGGCCAACAGCATAAAACAGGTACTGATGGTAGGCCTCGTGGAAGAGCGTGGAATAAGAGTCGGCCATGCCGCCATCTTTCGATGCATCGTAGATCACCAGCTCGCCTGAAGACGGGCTGAAGTAGCCTGCACTGCCGCCAGGGCCACCGTATTGAATGTACTCATTACGATCTTGGCATACGCGAACAACACTCACTGCCGTGACTTTCTTGCGGGCTGGGAAGACCTTCTCGTAGTGCTTCCGCATGCGCTCCAAGTACTTGACGATGTTATTCGCGAAAGTGATTTGCCGAGTCTTCTTTTGCGGAATGTTATGCACGATGACGTATTGCTTGCGCGGCGTTGGGATGACGGTCCAGCTCTTCGGCAACCGTCTCTTGACCGCTTCGATCTTCTTGTCGATCTCAGACATGTTGTCCAGGTCGACACCTTTCGCTTGGCTCTTGCGAACGGCATCAAAGAGCTTCATTGTCTTCAACGAACTCTTGATCTTAGTCTTGATCTTGGTGGCTTTATTCTCTTTGCCATCTGGAAAAACAGCCTTCGTTGGGGCGTAGTAGATCGCGGCCCAATCAAAAGTACCGTCATTGATCGTCGCGATGAGAGCCGATGTAGCGCCAAATCGATTGCCCTTGCCGTTCAATTCGTAGAGCTTCCCTTTCAGCTTCCCAATCTTGATCTCTTGGGGTTCTGGCAGAGGCACACCGCGAAAACTGCTTTTCCAGTATTCGATAAACGAGGTCGGACGACTGGCTTCGCGCCAACGCTTGAGCATTTTCTCGCGGTCGAATTTTTCGCCGTCGCCACCACCGACTGGGCTTTCTGAGCCAGTCGTTCCGGTGCGGGGGCGAAAGCGCATCACACGCAAGGAATAGTGATCCCCGGTGCCCCGCTTCGAAGTGTCAGCACCCCATTTTGCGATGATTTCATTGTCTTCCGGCTTGGGCGGAATTTGATCCCAGCTTTTTGGCACCTTCATCGAGAAGCCGTCTGCGGGTATTTTTGCCAGCTTCAGTCCCTTGATCTGAGCAAAGGAGGGAACCGCGAGGAACGCGGTCATAGAACAGATAAATAGAATTCGTGCGCGAATCATGACCTGGAAATCTCTCTGCGATAGGTGCGAGTCGTTTACCCGAAACGATGCGGTGTTTCGTTCTTCACAGTAAAGACGTTGCGAATGGCCAATTCGTTCCTTCTTTTGGATTGGTTACAATCTTTTGACAATGAAGGACCTGAAATCTTGAGACAATTATGACCGATCCGACCCAAAGACTCAACGACATCGAACAGAGTTTGAGCCATCAGGCGAGACTGGCTGAAGTCCTCAATGAGGTTGTTTACGAGCATAGTCGCCAGATTGCGGCTTTTCAGGATGTTCTCAAGCGCCTCGAATCTCGCCTTCAAGGGCTGGAACAAGGCACCAGTGCCGGAGATCCAGGGAGCACCGCTGATGAAGCGTCTCCGTGGAAAGATCCAGAGATGTAGCACGGGCTTGGGGGGTTATTCCTGAGCACAACAGGATCTTCCCCACGCACTCCCCATCCCTCCACCAAGCAACCAACGACTGGGTATTTCTGACCATTACGCGCTCAGATCGGCCTAAGAACACCATTTGAGCCACCAATCTCGATCTATTGTGGGATAAATCCCACTTTGAGGGCGCCAGGCTGCGCTTGCCCCCACCGCGCCTCCCCGCAGTTTCAAAAAAGAACACTCAATCTCTGCGCTTCGTATGTCGAAGGATGGTTGAGACCAATTGTATATCAAAAGCATAAAAGAATAGCTTTCATGTGATTCTCGAAGAACGCGGACACGCGTTTCTCGCGGAAGAATTTCAGGCGACCCCCCTCGGGGGGATCAAACAAGCGCGACCCCCCTGTCCACAGGATTTCGGAGCAACAACAATGAATCGGGCAATCTTAAAGCATCTATTTGTGGCCGGGATACTCACCGTATTCCTGTCATCATCTGTATCCGCTCAAATGCAAACAGGCTTCACTATTGACGGCGATTCGGGAGGTGACAACTTCGGTTGGGACGTCAACGAAGCCGGCGATGTGAACGGCGATGGGATCAAGGATTTCATTGTCGGTGCAGTCGGCGACGCGAACAGCACCACCCCCAACACCGGAAGCGCAAAAGTTCTTTCAGGTGCTGATGGCAGCTTGATCCACGTCGTCTACGGCGAGTTCAACGGCGACCTGTTTGGTCACTCTGCAAGCGGTGCAGGCGATGTGAACAACGATGGCTTCGATGACTTCATCGTTGGTGCCCCCAACAACTCGGTGTCCGGGTTCCTTGACGGACGCGTACAAGTATTCTCCGGCGCTGACGGCTCTGTCCTCTACTCCTATGACGGTGCCCCAATTTCCGGACCTGATTTCTTCGGCTGGGCCGTTTGTGCCGCAGGCGACATTAATGGAGATGGATTTGCTGACTTTGCAGCAAGTGCTCCTGGCCAGGCCAATGCATTCCAGGTTGGCAGCGTCACCATCTTCTCTGGTGCTGATGGCAACGTGCTTCTTACACACCAAGGTGGTATTTGGGGCAACCGCTATGGCTACTCGATCAACAATGCCGGCGACGTCAACAATGATGGCAAGCCAGACATGTTGGTTGGAACTCCTCTTCAATGGTCAGGCGCAGGCATCTTCGGATCGCTGCGTGTTGTTTCCGGCGACGATGGCAGTGTCATTCACGGCGTGCTCGGCCCAACCCTCGGTGTTCCTTTCGGTAGCGATGTGAGTTGTGCAGGCGACGTCGACAACGACGGTTGCAATGACATTGTTGTTGGCAATGTGTTGCCAGGCAACATGTCACCAAGCGAAATCTGCGCACGAGTCTACTCTGGTGCCGATGCATCTTTGATCTTCGAACTCAACGGCAACGTAAGTGGCGGAACCGGATTCGTCGGATCTTCTGTTGGTAAAGCTGGCGATGTGAACGGTGATGGCCATGACGACGTGATCGTCGGCTCGCCACTCAGCATGTCAGGCAGTGGCCGCACAGGTAGCGCACGTGTGTTCTCTGGGCGAGATGGAAGCATTATGCACGCCATCGACGGCAAGCACCACGACGATGCTTTCGGCTTCTCTGTCAGCGGTGCTGGCGACTTGAACGGTGACGGCTTCAGCGATTTGCTTGTCGGTGCCCAGCAAACAACAGCGAATGGCAGTTTCACCGGTAGCGCATCTGTCTTCTTCGCGCCACCAATGCCAATCCTTAGCTATGACTCAGCTTCTATGGCCTCTGACTTGAGCCTCGAGTGGGCGCCGGACAATGGTGATGATCAGTCGATGACTGGTTCGCTGAAGAGTACTGGTGGCGCCACTTACGGCACAGCAGCATTCGGCTTGAGCTTTGCGCCTGCCGACTACCAACTGCCATCAGGTGCGCCATTGCTATTGGCCATCGATACGACCAACCTCATTTACATTGGCGGCATCACCTTTGACATCAACGGTGATTTCAATGTAGCCAACGTCTCACGTCAGCACCCATACATTGCTGGCTTCTACGTTCACGTTCAGTTCTTCCAACTCGCTCCGTTCAAGGCTTCGTCGAACGGTGTCCGGATGAAGATCGAAATGTAGACAATTGGCTCTTCTTAGGTCGCTTGATTGAAATCAAAAGAAAACGGGTGATGCTGAAAAGCATCACCCGTTTCCTTTTACAGAGTCTTGCCACTCGGTTGAGATCAAACTTCGACCCTCTCCCACTTCTCGCGGAAGATCTCACGGGCCTTGTGTAGGCGCCAGCGAGTTGTCGCGTTGGTGCAGTCGATGACTTCAGCGATTTCTTCGCAGCTCAATTCGTGCACATCGCGCAGAAGAATCACAGTCTTGTACTTGTCTGGCATGCTCTCCAGCACGCTGGTGATTTCCTCACCCAGCTCCAATGACCGCATCAATTCTTCAGGACCTTTGGAAGTCTCGACTGGATCAGCAGGGAAGTCTTCTAAGCTTACTTTCGATTGCTTGCCCTTCTTTCGTAACCAGTCGATCGAAAGGTTGACGACGATCCTGTAGAGCCAAGTGTAGAAGTTGTATTTGAGATCAAAACGATCGATTGCTTTGAACACACGCAAGAAGGCATCTTGAGCAATGTCTTTCGCATCTTCGACGTTATTGACCAAGTTAAAGGCCACCCAGAAGACACGCTTTTCGTATTGCTTCACCAGCGATTCAAAAGCGGCCATATCGCCCGCTTGGGCGTTCGTGATCAGCTCTTTTTCTAAGCGGATCTCTTCCGGGCTCCGAACACGGCGTGGATGTTTAATAACCCGCTTAGTCCGTGTCTGTTTGGTTTTGTTCTTTAGCTCCATCATTAGCTATCTCCCTCACTGCCGAGACTTCGCATCACCCCGCCAAAGGGCGAGAGTCAGGAGTTGGGTCCGGCAGGTGACCCCTATCCACACCTCATAATGCAAGCACCGGGCCAATTGGCCTGCTGCGTCTGACTTTTTTCTTAAACCTCTTCCAAATAAGATCTTATGATCATTTTTTCCTCGTCGCCCCGGCCCGAACCGTTGTCCACAAAAGTGAAAAACCGTTGCACGAATTAGGACACTGACCATTTGACGTCCGAAATGACCGCTGGAGCCATGTTTTACTATCGGGTATTCACCCCAATGCCGCAAAGCACTTTGCCCTATAGATTATAGAAGGGCGTGGCGCCGTTCGCTGACTTCTTCTTTTTTCGATGGGTAGCAAGCGGAAACATCACGCTGGAACGGACTTACGAGGCTCGATTCCCGGCCCTTGTTGCTCCGCACAAATTGACATATTACTGTGGCACACAAGCACTTGTGTGCATTCTTCAATGACCCTAAAAACCGCACTGCTCCGAACAGGTTCCTACCGATGAAGATCCGCAAACTCGATATCGAGAACTACGAAACCGTTGTTCATGCGACAGATGAAGAAACCGGATTGAACGCGTTCATTGGCGTTCACGACACCACCCTGGGCCCGGCCTTGGGTGGACTTCGCATTTGGCCTTACGAGCGGGAAGAGGATGCACTCACTGACGTCCTGCGCTTGTCGAAGGGCATGTCCTATAAGAGCGCGATTGCCCAAACCGGTTTGGGTGGTGGCAAGTCCGTGATTGTCGGCGATCCCAAGGTCGTTCGGAATCCGAAGACTTTGAAAGCCATGGGACGTTTCATCGACTCCCTCGAGGGCAAGTACATCACGGCCGAAGACGTCAACACGCGGGTCGAAGACTTGATGCATGTGCGCGAAGGAACCAAATGGGTCACAGGCCTGCCTGTCGAGCACGGCGGCTCAGGCAACCCCTCCCCTTATACCGGCTTTGGGGTCTACTTGGGCATGATCACTTGTCTCGACGAGGTCACGGGATCAGAAGATCCGATGGGCAAACACGTCGCCTTCCAAGGTGTTGGCAATGTCGCTCAAGCGGTCATCGAACGCTTGCTTAAAGGAGGCGCTTCCGTCACTGCTTGCGACATCAACCAAGAGCGCATCGCGAAGGTCAAAGAGAAATTCCCCGCAGTCAATTGGGTCCACCCTGACAACATCTACGATGTCGAATGTGACATCTTCGCGCCACACGCCTTGGGCGCCATCATCAATGACGACACGGTCGATCGTTTGCGCTGCCCCATCATTGCCGGCGCTGCCAACAACCAATTGGCCGAAGTCCGTCACGGTGATGTCTTGAAGGAAAAAGGCATCCTCTACGCTCCAGACTTTGTCATCAACGCCGGTGGCATCATCAACGTGGGCGTTGAATTCCATGAAGGCGGCTACAACGAAGAAGTTGCCCTCAAGAAGATCGCCAACATTCAGAACGCACTCAAGTCAACGTTTGCGATGGCGAAAGAAGACAACACATCGACCAACCGTGCTGCCATTGCCGTCGCGAAGAAGATCATCGCTGACGCTCGCGGTTAATCAGACAAGAGCACAAGACTTAAGAGAAGGCGTTCATGATGACATCATGAACGCCTTTTTTCTTTGTTGAGAGACCAAGGTGCCAAGCGCATCCTCTGAAGACCTGGCAAGCCGAAGGCTTGTTCAGAGTTTGCGCCCAATCACTTCGATGATGCTTGGAGTGCAGAACAGAGAATCTTTCGATTGAGAACGCGACCGCCAATCAGACAGATACTCTTGGCGAGTCGATTCAGCGAGCTTGCCTTTTTCGACGAGGCTCTTGGCGACGATTGGAAAGAAACTCTCGGGCCAGCGCCAAAGTGAATCCTGAGGACGAACTGCAAAACTCATGAGCTTCACGTCTTCGACTTCGAAACCGGCTTGCCGCAGTAAGGATGGCAATTCGATCCCGATCCGTGAGTTGCCGCCACTCGCCATCCAACCGTCGTGGAATGTTGTTGCCAGTTCTTCGAATGCCTCGCTCCTGGGAAAGAGCGTCAGCGAGCCTCTAAAATTCGCGTAGTCCTGAATCGCTATCCGGCCTCCTGGTTTCAGCGCCGTGCTGAGGTTCTTGAGGGCCGCGAGCACGTCCGGGATGAAACACAAAACCCAACGCAGATAGGCAGCATCATGAGACTCCGGCTCAAGAGAGACATCCTGCAGGTCGGCTTGTTGAACCGAGATATTAGAGGAGTCAATCCCAGGGACACCTTGCTTAGCCAAAGTCTCTTTCAGACTCTCAACAAAAACCGGCGATGCTTCTAATGCTGTGACATGCCCAACTGAACCAACAAGGCGGGAAAGATCGAGGGTGGCGAAGCCGGGTCCACACCCGGCATCAATCACACGTGAGCCAAAGCCAATACGTGCGCGCTTCCAAATTCGATGAGCGTGCTCAGTCCAAAGCGAATGCTGAAGCCCCAACCTAAAAGCCTCATCCTCATGAGTGCCGAGTATGTACTCGGCATCGTGTTCGTCTGAATTCATGATCGCCTTCTGCTTCTTGTTTCGTTGATGTGGGCCTACCGATTGAAAGTAGAATCAATCTTCAATCAAAGGCAGACGGGGAATCGCGTCTAAGAAAGCGCGCCCGTAAAACTTGGTCTTGATCCTCGTGTCCAAGACCACAACGGTACCCTTGTCAGTTTCCGTTCGAATCAATCGGCCAAACCCCTGCTTAAAACGAATAATCGCTTCAGGAAGCGCAAGATCACGGAAGGCATTGCCGCCTTCTGCTTCTACCAAGCGCGCTCGAGCTTTCTGCAAAGGAGCCGACGGAACAGAAAAAGGTAAGCGCACAATGATGACGAGTCGCAGCTTCTCACCTTTGACGTCAACACCTTGCCAGAAGCTATCGGTGCCAAGGAGCACAGAGTTCGACGATTCCTGAAATGCCTTCACCATCATCGCGCGGGGCATCTCTTCGCCTTGCACGAAAACGGGATAACCCAAGTCTTCCAATCGCCCAATAATCCGATCGCGGATCTTGTTCATGAAGTCGTAGCTCGTGAACAGGACGAATGCCCCTCCTTGGCTACGTTCAATGTAGTTGAGGATGGCATTGGCGCAGCGCTCCTCATAGTCCTCCTCTTTCGATGGTTCGTTCAGCCATGTTGGAATGCGCAAACGAACATTCGCCTGATAGTCGAATGGCGAGCCCAATTGGAGTCGATCCGATTCAACTGCACCAAGACTACGGGCGATATACTCAAGCCCGTTGTGTCGCCCAGTTGCCAAAGTCGCGCTCGTCAACACAACAGTGCCAATACGATCGAAGAGCAATTTCTTGAGCATCTCGTTGGCTTTAAGAGGCTTGCTCTGAATACTCACGGCGCTCCCTCGCCCGGAAGATTCAGCCCAATGAACCGATAGCCCTTCTTTGGCGTTCGGTCGAAGAATGACCTGAAGCGCCTCGACCATGCCGTCAATCCGTGAGATGTAGGACTGAAATTCAGACTCTTGTTCTTGTGAGCCGCAATCGAGCTTCAAGTCAGAAAGTTCGGCCGCAAGATCTCTGAGCACCGGAGACAAACTATCTCGAATTTGATTCTCATCAGAGATCTCTCGGTCGCCGCGCATGCCGCCGCAGAATTGGGACACCGAATCAAAGAACACATCAGCTGCGTCTTCAACGTCACTGCAAAGCCTGCGGGCCGACCCCGAGTTTCGCACGTATTGCAAGAACCCCATGCCCCGGTGTCGTCGATGGAGGCGCATCAAGAGCAATCGCACCATGCGCCGAGTTAGGCGGGCCCCGAAATGATCAAGGGCAACCGCCTCTAAAGTGTGAGCTTCGTCAAAGATCACGACGTCATGATCAGGAAGGAGTTTGGCGCCTTTTGCTCTGAGGGCGAGGTCAGCCAGATAGAGGCTGTGGTTTACGACGATCAAGTCAGCGTCTTGCAACCTGCGGCGCGCCACGTGATAGGCGCAGTCATCATCAAAATGAGGGCAGGCTTTCCCGAGGCAATTGCCATGCTCTGATTGGACTTGCTCCCACACGTCATAAGTCGGCGCGGGGAAGATCTCCTGGCGCGTCCCTTCCGCTTTAGGTTGGCGAAGGGCGAATTGGATGCGCCGGAGTTGATCTTTGATCTCTAAATCGGCCCCAGACTCTTCGGCCCCTGCGACGGCCATTTCCAAGCGACGGGGGGCCACATAATTGCTCCTCCCCTTGGCGACTTCTGCCGTGAATCGTCCGGGCAGTACCTTTTCGAGCCAGGGGATATCCTTCTGAATCAGCTGGTCTTGGAGGCTCAAAGTGTGAGTAGAAACCAAAACTCGCCGGCCGCGGGCAATAGCTTCCAATACTGCAGGCACTAAATAGCCCAAACTCTTGCCTACACCAGTCCCAGCCTCGACCACCAGGTGACCCTGCTTCGACATCGCAGACGCCACAGCATGGGCCATTTCGAGCTGTTGTGGGCGTAATCGGTAGCCTTCGAGCTCCTGAGCCGCGGGCCCAGTCTCTGAGAAAAACCAATCGAGTTCGTTCACCTGGTCATCAGTCACAAATTCTCTTCCTAAGCAATTTGCACCATGATAACATTCCTCCGCGTCGATTGGCGCAGAACGTGTTCATAGAAGGTTTTGGGAGAAATCTGGGATGTCCCATTTGAGGTACGGCGCCTTTTTGGTGCTTGGGTTGTTGGCTCTGTCCGCTTGCAACACTTCGGTCGAATATACTCGCGAACCACGCATCGTCTACCCAGAGGACCGAGATCGTTACGAAGACGTTTCGATCCATAAGATCTTCCATGATGGCAAGATGGTCGGCTATGCCGATTCCAAGCGCCTCAAGGATGGGGATAGCAACGATCTAAATGATCGCCACCAGATCTTCATCTTAGACAGTAATCGCGATGCGGTTGGTTTCGTCACAGATCACAACGCTGCATATCGCTACCAAGCTCACGGCCCATCTAAGATGGTCGGCGTGAATACTGACTTGGCCAGCAACGCCATGGCGATCTTCGGTTGGAACCACGGTGCCATCACTTTGGAAAAAATGGTCTACGTCGAAAAGTAAGACCTCGATTCGAATCGAATCGAAAGATCTGGGGCTTAGCTTGCCCCATTCATGACAAGAGCGGCAAATCGCACGATTTGTCGCTTTTGTTGTATCCCGATTTTCACAACGGTAGATACAAAAAGAACGGGGCCCACATTCCGAAGAATGCAGGCCCCGAGGTGTTTGGTTGGAATTAGTTTCCTACCAGCGATCGCCGCCGCCGCCGCCGCCACCGCCGCCGCCGTAGCCACCACGGCTGCCGCCGCCGCCGCCACCACCGCCACCGTAGCCACCACGGCTGCCGCCGCCGCCACCGCCGCCACCGCGATCTTCGCGTGGCTTAGCAACGTTGACTGTCATGGCGCGTCCGCCCATATCCTTGCCGTTCATCCCATCGATGGCGGCTTGGGCTTCTGAATCAGATCCCATCTCAACGAAGCCGAAGCCACGTGGACGACCGGTGTCACGGTCGGTGATGAGTTTGACTGATTGAACGCTACCGAATTCGCCAAATGCGGATTCGAGTTCGTTCTCTGTAGCGCTGAACGGCAGATTGCCGACGTAAAGTTTATTCTCAGACATGAGTTCTCTCAAAAAATGATCGCCTATGCGACCGAGTCAAAATGGATGCATGTGCATCCCACCAACAAACGCTCGGGGCCAGGAGTAAACTCCTGAATCAGAGTGTCTTTGCTTTAGCTGGGGTCGTGCCTGCCATTCTCTTCCACATAAGTGAAACAGAACAACCGATCCGGCGCCCGGCAAAGCGATTCAAGGATCAAGCCAAAGACTCATTCCCAAAACCAGAGTCTCACCGAAGTGAGTCCCTACTATGTTCTAACGCCTCCCTGCGGCTTTCTGCCAACTCAAAACAAAAAAAGATTGATTCTTGGGCAGCGAAATCGCCTTGGCGATGAACCAAAACAAATTGCTGATCAGAGTGCCGTGAAACCAAATGAGGAGTCGATTCGGGAACTATTAGACACGGCTCTAAGGCTCTTTCCCTCACGATCAGAACCGCTTATGGGCCCCTGCGTTCAATCAGTTGACATCCATGCAGGACACGCCGGCGGTCCTATTTTATTGGCACAGAATTATTTATGGCGCATTTTCCTTATCAGGGCGCTGACTCGTGCATCGACAAAGAAAGAGTACTCAGGAGATTTTTTTGCGGACTCTAAAGGATGGGGAGATGGGGGGGGTGGCCGTCGGGCTCCGGGTTACATTCCCACTGAATGGGCCAATGGCAATGCCCTGCGGGAGGCATGATCTTCGCCCCAAAATCACGAAAAAAACACCTTAGGCCTTAGGAAGTGAGACGTGCAGCAACTCAGTCTTGGGATCTATAGCAGACAATGTGAAGAGGAGATGCGGTGGAATAACAAAGCTGTCACCGACTTTGAGATTTTCCTCTTCTCGGCCTTTGACCTGCAATGTCAATGCGCCTTCAAGGATGAACATGAAGAAGAAATCGCAATCGTGGGAGGCTTCGAAATGAACCGCGCCGCTATGGGGTCTTAGGACGACAGACTTAGCGAGCCCTTTTGTGCCCTTCTCGATGAGTAAGTCACGAGCCTCGAATCCTTCCAATTGACTCAGGCCCCAAGATCCGGCGGACGCGGCATGGTGCGTAAAGACTTGCCCGGTGAATTCACGTTCCGTGTTCACCGTTTTGTTGGGCAGGTCCATCGTCTTGTCTGAATGAGTTGTGTGCCCAGCTGGGCAGCTCAGTTCAATGACGTGCAAATCACCAGACGATTCAAGTACGCGATGACGAATCTCAGGCGGTTGCAAAACGCAATCACCGGCATTGAAGACGAAGGAAGGTCCTTGATCTTCATAGACCAAGCGGGCCCACCCCTTGTAGCAGTAGATCATCTGGAAGCGAACAACGTGGTAATGGACATAGTCCTTAAGCGGACCAGCATCGATGACATGGATATGGGACGCGCCATACCTGCCACCAAGTTCACTTGGAATAAGGTCGCGGTAGCGCATGCCCACCCGCCCCGTCACCCAAGTCGCGTCACTTGCCGATTTGGTCACGACAACTTGCTGAAGTTGTTGTGGAATGATGAGCGCTTCTTCACTGCCGACAATTTCGATTGCCACGCCGTTCGGGGCAACGATCTTTTGGGCACCGGCAAAAAGCGAATCCGGATTCTCACAAGCTAACCGCAGAGCAGGCGGATGAACCGTTGATCCGATCTCAAGACGTAGAGTGAGCCCGTGTCCGGATATGACCGCAATGCGCGGCGCATCGGCGGGAATGATTGTATCGACTGAGAACTTCAAATCGTCGACATAGAACGACAAAGTCTCATCCAAGTCATCACAAGGAAGAACGATTTCTGCAGATCGAATGGAAGCCGAATTCTCTGTGGTCATGAACACCTCGATTCACTTCGACAATCCTGAAGGAGTCAGCTGAGAATCATACTGAATCGTCTGCCGAAGACTATTCTCGAATTCGCGTTGGCCAGAAGAATGAGCAACCGCAGAAATAAAAAAAGCCTCATGCCCCCAACGAATTGGGGTCATGAGGCTTTGAATATCGTGCGGCGTTTAGCCTGCGAGTTGACCGTCGTCTTCGCTTTCGCCGACCTCTTCGCCTGCTTCAGGCATCGCGGCTTGGCGAACTACGCGGCCATCAGCCCATAGCATGTCCAAATCATAGTAACGACGCGCGTCGTATTGCATGATGTGAACGATGACATCGCCGAGGTCAATGAGGGCCCACCAGCCTTCATCTGCACCTTCAGCGCTGATGAAGTTACCACCGCCCGCTTTGACAAACTCACGAATCTCTTTCGCCATGGACGTAACCTGACGGCTGCTTTGGGCCGTCGTGATCACGAGGTAGTCGGCAATCGAGGTGACTTTCTCTACGTTGATGACGGTGAGTTCGGTGCCCTTTTTCTCAAGGATGAGATCGCCCACTTCGTGAGCAAGAGTCGCCGGACTGGAAAAACTGGGGACAAACTTAGTCGAACTTTCTTGGGCGTCCGTGAGGCCCGTTTCTTCTTGAGTCATTCAAGCTCCTGGTCAGAAACGTCACACCAA
The DNA here is from genome assembly GCA_047639315.1 of Planctomycetota bacterium. Taxonomy (GTDB): domain Bacteria; phylum Planctomycetota; family DRQF01; genus S139-23. Next base: position 12,085 of record JBLINQ010000048.1, on the reverse strand, counting down.
TTAGGGCGTTTCTATTCTTCTATGATCGACATCCAATGCGATCGGTTCAAATTTAGACCAAAACCAAGACGGGGAATTGGCGTTTTGACGCTACCCCTTGACTCAAACAACAAACGTTAGAGGTTTCGGAATAAGGGCTTATGTAAAGAAGTGAACCCCAGGATCGAAATCCTGGGGCTCACTCGAAATTCTAATTCGATCAGCTCAAGAACTTCACGAAGAGTGGGACGAAGACCAAGGACACGATGCACATCAACTTAATGAGGATGTTAATCGCAGGTCCTGATGTGTCTTTGAATGGGTCACCAACTGTGTCGCCAACGACAGCAGCTGCATGTGAATCCGATCCTTTACCACCAGCGGCTCCGCGTTCGACTTCTTTCTTGGCGTTATCCCAAGCACCACCAGCGTTGGCCATCATGATTGCCATCATGATACCGCAAACCAGGGCACCAGCGAGAAGACCAGCAAGAGCGGCAGGGCCGAGCAAGCAGCCACACGCCAAAGGCGCCAAGACAGCCATCAAACCAGGAACAACCATCTCAGCGATAGCAGCCTTAGTCGAAATGGTGACGCATGCGGCGTAGTCAGGTGTGCCTGTGCCTTCCATGATTCCAGGAATGGTTTTGAACTGGCGACGGACCTCATCGATCATCGCGCCAGCAGCACGGCCAACAGCCTTCATAGTCATGGCGCTGAACAAGAATGGCAGGATGCCACCGAGCAAAAGGCCAATAAGAACTTGTGGGTTAAGTAGGTCGAATCGAAGGCCTTCAACAACACCAGCAGCGTTCTTAACGAACACGGCGGAATCGAGATTGGCAATCGCCTCGGCACTAAGTTTGTTCACACCAGCAATGATTGCTTCACCGAAAGTGCTGAAGAGTGCCAAGGCTGTCAGTGCTGCAGAACCGATAGCGAAGCCCTTACCGATGGCCGCTGTTGTATTACCAACAGAGTCCAAGGCGTCGGTGCGTTCGCGAACGATTGGATCGCAGTTACTCATTTCAGCCAAACCGCCAGCGTTATCAGCAACTGGACCGTAAGCGTCGACACCGAGGCTTATGCCAAGTGTAGAGAGCATACCGACAGCAGCGATAGCGATGCCGTAAACACCTGCCCACTCGTATGAGAAGTAGATGGAAACGGCAATGGTGACGACGGGCCATGCACATGATTGCATGCCGACGGCCAAACCTTGAATCAAGGTTGTAGCTGCACCAGTCTTTGTTTGATCAATGATCGATTGAACAGGCTTGTGCTCACCGGAAGTGTAGTACTCGGTGATCTTGCCGATGATGACACCGGAAGCAAGTCCAACAACAACGGTGTAGAACAGCTCAATTGGCAATTCGAGCGCAGTGATCAAAGCGTAACTGACGATAATGGCCAGAATTGTCGCAACGATCAAACCGCGGAAGAGTGCGTTATGAATCTTCTTGTCGTCGTTTGTCTTGACGAAGAAGGTTCCGATGATTGAGCAAAGGATGCCAGCGCCAGACAATGCTAATGGGAAGACCGTGAGGCCCTTGGTCATGTTCTCGGTGACATCTATGCCGCCAACGACCTTAGCTGTGTAGCCCAAAGCGATAGCCGCGATGATTGAACCGACATACGATTCGAAGAGGTCAGCGCCCATACCAGCAACATCACCAACGTTGTCGCCAACGTTGTCAGCGATTGTCGCTGGGTTACGAGGATCATCTTCTGGGATGCCAGCTTCGACCTTACCAACGAGGTCCGCACCGACGTCAGCAGCTTTGGTGAAGATACCACCACCAACACGCGCAAAGAGCGCGATGGTCGAAGCACCAAGTGAGAACCCAAAGACAGCGTCAATAGCGAGCTTGTCGCCTCCAAAGCCGATGTAGAGAGCAGTCAGACCAAGAAGGCCAAGACCGACAACGGCCATACCCATGACTGCGCCACTGGAGAAGGCAACATCAAGAGCAGCGGAAAGGCTGGTCTTGGCGGCTTCCGTGGTACGCACAGCACTCTTCGTGGCAACGCGCATCCCCAACCAGCCGGCTCCGGCGGAAAGGAGTGCACCACAAACGAAGGAGATGGCAGTTCGAGGTCCGATGTCGCCAAGAGCGCCAGCCAAAACGGCAGCGAGCACGACGACGAAAATAGCGAGCACTTTGTACTCTGTCTTCAAGAAGGCGACAGCACCGTCTTGAATGGCCTTTGCGATTTCTTTCATGCGGTCCGTGCCCTCGGACTTGCTATAGATGGACTTCATTCTGAGGAGAACAAAGACCAACGCAAAGAAGGGGGCACCAACGGCAAGATAGATCAAGTTGTCCAGCATGATCCGGCTCTTTCTTAAGTGTTCAATTCAAGCATGAATAATGCACGGACACATCGAACGATCCTGCGAAGGCGTTCAGCGCCGTGCTTTTTTTAGGCGATCTTTGAAGGAGTCTGTTCGGCCAGAGCGCTCGCGAATCAACTGATCAAGTCTTTGCAGTTCATTTCGCCAACGAGTGGGCAACAAATCCCCTTCTTCCCCTGCTTGAAGTGCGGCAACGAACTCCAGGTCTGTGCTTACGAAAGCCTCAAAGAGAGTGACGTAAACTTTGGAGTAATAAGGCAGTTGAGGTCCGATCCGCCCTTCTGCAAGGTACGAGATTCTATTGATCTGACGGATGTATCTCAAGGAGTCCGGGTGCTTTTTGGCGAGCACGAGAACTTGACATAAACCCATGGCGCGCAGATGGATAACGTTCACAACATTAGCATCCAGAGTTTCAAACTCGGGGTCAAACTGAAGACCCTTCCCTGATTCTAGCCGATCCCCCACTTCCTTAAGGATGGCCAGTAATTCGTCTGGCTTGGCAATCGTTGTGCTTTCTTGTGCGTGCCAGGTCGCTGTTTGGGCAAATCGGCGCAGAATCAGGGCCCAAGCCTGATAATTCTCCTGCCACTCATCGCGAGCTTGGTTTTGAGGGAATTGAGCCTCGAATTGACCGACCATGATCACGAGCTCGTCCAGCAAATCAGCACATTCAGCAAATCGTCCGCGATTGAGCAACCACTCGCACGCCTCCTCTGTCGCCCGGCGCCTGATGTCATAGGCGATCGTCACCTGCGGAAAGACTTCGACCATTTCGATGGAATCCGCAAGTGCTGCCATCAACCCACTCTTACCAGTGCTCTTCAGGAGTTGCCTGGAGCCATGCTTGTCGTTGGCAATCAGATCGAAATAGACGTGATAGCGAAGCTCTCGTAATTCGAAGCTCTCAGGATGTGACTCGATCGCGGCGTTGAGACGACGAATGACACGGCGGTAGTACTTCCACCTCTGAGCATCGTTCGGTTCAGATTGAGCGATACCATATGCGATCAGGTGAGCTTGACGACGTTTGATCATCACGTCGTCCGGTTGCAAGCGCACGATTCGCTCTTGGATGTCAATCAACTCCCAAAAGCGCCCTTCCTTTTGCAAGCGATCAGCCTTTGACCAAAGGTACTGAAGGAAAAGCGGCTTGAAAGATCCAAAGGCGAGATAGCCGAACATCGAGTTCGGGGCATCTAATGTCCTGAGGTCTCCTGTCACTTGCTCTTGACTACTGAGGTGAGCCTTCGAAAGCGAGAACACGAGGATGAGAACAGCAAGGGCGACGATTCTCTGAATCGTAGACTTCATTTAGAGTCTCCCCTGCTATCAGCCCAACCGGTCACGAGTCCCATCAAGAGCGAGCCGCTGGCAAGTCGAAGGAGAAGATTACGGGGCACGTCCCAACCAATATCACGTCCGCGCGCTAAACGTTGAATTACGTCGTATTGCCCCGCGTCGGGCAACACTGTTGTGACGAAAGCCAAGACTGATTCGCGCATCGAACTTGAGGCCTTTCCTAAGACACCAAACTCAAGCAGCTCGACCGACACTGACAACACGACCAGGCCGAACCCAGCGACGAGACTTGGCCCGAGTGCCATGTGTTCGCGAAAGAACAAAGAGAATGTTGCCATGATTGATGCCAAGAGTGAAAGCGATAACGCAGCGCGCATCAGACCACCAAAAAATGAACGGCTCCTGGTGATGAGCTGGAGATCGTCTTGCCTGAACTTTAGCAAGTAACTCGAGCTTCGATTCTCGACGGTCAAGATCACCTGCGTGGGTGGATTCTTCTTTGGCAACCGAAACTCAAATTTTTGGGCCCGACCTTGATGGATACGGATAGTCCGCCCAGCTTCCCAGTCTGAGGCAGCATCCTTGATTCGCAGCTTGACGACGCAATTCGACCCGGCTTTCGCCATCTCCTGCATCAAGACGACAGTTGGCGAAAATCGCCCAACAAGCACTCCACGCCCCGACTCACTGCGCAAGCTGGAAGGATCGATCGAGAACGGGACGGCCACAGAATCGCCCTTCTTGCGCATGAACTTGGATTCTCGGCTGGAGGTGAAGTCATCGCTTTCAATGCGGCTTTCCAACTTGAACGCGCTCTCCGAAGAACCAAATCGCGCCGCATGATGCATGACCAGAAGCGCGCCTGACAACAGACCAAAAAGCACCAGCATCGAGGACATCCCTAAGAGGCGTCCCCAATAGTAGGCGGCAGGTCCAACGGTTCGACGCAACAAGAAAGAAGCTCGTGTTTGACCTTCTCCCCTTCCGGCCAATTGCATGCCAAAGAACACAGCAAGAAACATCGTGGCGACACCGGCGCCACCTAAGCCGTGATCGATAAAACGAGAGGATGCTGCATGAACTTCAAGTCGACCATCCGAACGGAATAGCGCCAAGAACAAAACATAAATAAAGAAGGAGATCGGGGCGGCACCGGTTCGAATCAACTCGCGCATCGTCATGCGGGCGAGACCAAAGATTGCCCGCCATGAGCCATGAAACTGACTCACACGATTCATGAGTCTTCGCCCAAGAGAAAATCTTCGAGCCCACGCTCAGAGATTCGTATCCCTGCGACATCGGCACCAATAGAACTCAAGAACTGTCGCAGAGAATCTTCATTCGACAAATCGAAACTCGACAATTCTAAGTCTACTCTTCCGACTTCCGCAGCAAGCTTGCTCACTGCACCGCTAAATTCTACGCGCCCTTTCTTAAGGACAATCACTTGATCGCAAAGTCTCTCGACCTGACGCAAATGATGCGATGAAATGATGAGAGATGCACCCCTGGATTTCTCGCGCCGACAAACGTCTAAGAAAAGTCGCGTTGCCGCAGGATCGAGGCCGCTCGTGGGTTCATCCAAGAGCAAGAGGTCGGGCTTGCCGATGAGGACACAGGCCAAACCCAGGCGCCGCCGCATGCCAAGAGAATAGGTCTTCACCCGCTTCTTTTGCCACGGCTTCATGCCGAACAATTCGACCAGTTCGTCCGACTCTTTTTTGATCTCAGCACGGCTCAAGTTGGCCGCAGTGCCGAAGAACTCAAGAGTCTCAACCACGTCAAGAAAGGGAAACAACTCACTGGCATCTGGCAAGTAGCCGACACGACGTCGATTCGACATATCTCGAGCCGAGGCCCCAAAAACCTTCAGCGACCCAGAGTCTGGGCGCTCGATTCCAGCGATGAGCCGCAGTGCTGTGCTTTTTCCGGCACCATTGGGGCCGACCAACATCAGAGCTTCGCCCCGAGGCAAGCGGAGGTCCAAGTGCTCTAAAGCGACTTGGCCTTCCTTGCCAAAGTTGCCGCGGTAGCGCTTCCTCAAGATCGAGCCGATAACGGCATCGTCGACTTCGTCGCCACCAGATTGACGCTCAGACTCGTTTTCTGCCACTTGGTCAGCCAATTCTTGCCTCGCCTTTCTGTGAGTTCCCCTCTTTTGAGAGAAGCTCGTTCAATCCCGGTTCGGCTACAGGATAACGCCGACAGAGGATAGTCGATACCGCCAAATCCAGCGAATATCTGCCACCCTTTGGGCACTGCTTGCTCATCTTAGCCGCTGCTCCTACAATCCGACCCGATACGGAGACGAAAATGGCACGGCTGGTAGTCAAAAATGGCGTGGCGCGCGGGCAAGAATTCCCACTCATGGAATCCCAAACGATTGGACGCCTCGGAAAGAACGGTATTCCAATTGAGGATACTCGTATGTCGCGGGAGAATTCCCGCGTCTACAAACTTGGCCGTCGCTGGCTCGTCGAAGATCTCTCCTCCAAGAACGGCACGTTCCTGAATGGCAGCAAGATCGAAAAGGCGGTTCTCTCGGAAGGCGACGAAGTTCGGGTCGGCGAAACCCACTTCACTTTGGTTTTTGACGAGTATGACCAACTCGATGAGCCAACCGCCGACGCCTCGAATCTAAGTTCGAAGGATATGGGGATCAGCAAGAAGGCACTCAGCTACAGTAAGTTCGCCGGCGACGATGCCACCAAGACCTCGTTTCTGTGGATTCGCCAGGACCTGGGACAACGAGAAGGCTCATTCCGATACTTGATCATCCTCGGCATGGTGCTCTTTGCTGTCGGCTTGTTTTTCCTCATCCAAATGTTCATTGCTGGTTAGGACGCTGAGCAGCGTCCGGCGTCCGAACTGAACATCGCCCTTCCAATCAAGAGCTTTCCTACTTGATGAGGCGCAAGCTCACCGGATACTTAAACCGGCCACCCTCGCTCGTCTTGATCGTCGCCATGATGATGAAGCAGATGTTTGCAATGTTGAGAAGCGACAAAAGCGCAACTCCGAAGCCAAACACAGAAACAGAGAATGCCGTCAGCACGATAAGACCAAGTGAAACCGTAATTTGATAATTCAGGGCTTCCTTGCCATGAAAGTCGACCAACTCTGACGCCCCTTTTTTCTTCTTCCAGAGGACGTAAGGAAGAACAACGTTGCCGATGATTGGAACAATGTAGCCGAACAAGCCGAGCATATGGCAAAGCAAGATGCTGCGCTTCTCTTCTCTCTCTTTCATGATGCCCTCTTAGCCTTGATGTTAATCAGATTCCCGTTTGCCAAGATCATCTTCGAGATTGCCCTGTGTGGCGAAGAAGTCGCGCATGATTGAGATAAGACTGGGCGTCATCCCTTTCACGGTCTCGATGTCTTCATCACTTGCTTCTCGAACGCCCTTGACCGAACCAAACTGAGTCAGCATGGCCTTGGCTTTCTGCTTGCCGACTCCTGGAACGAGTTCAAGAATAGACGTGATCTGCGCTTTATTACGCAATCGGCGATGATAGGTGATTGCAAAGCGATGGGCCTCGTCGCGGATCCTCATCAGAATCTTGAGCTCTCGAGATTTCTGATCGAGGATGATTGGCACTGTGAGGCCAGGCTTGAAGACTCGCTCTTTGGTCTTCTCCATAGAAGTCGCCCGATCCCCCGACCTGGCTTTCGCCAAAGAAATCACGTCAACCTGGTCGACAGCAAGTTCCTTGAAGACCTTCACCACCGCATCGAGTTGAGCCGTACCCCCGTCAATCACAACAAGATCTGGTAAGTCGAATTCTTTGAGCCCGCGCTTGAGTCTTCGCTTCAGCACCTCGGCCATGGAAGCAAAGTCATCTTGGCCATCGACCGTCTTGATCTTGTAGCGCCGGTACTTCGCTTTTTCGGGGCGACCGTCCATGAACGCCACCCCAGAACCAACCACATGCGTGCCCATGAGATTAGAGATGTCGTAACACTCGATCCGACGCGGAATACGGACTAAGTCGAGTTGGCCTCGTAACGACGAAAGAGTCTGTTCAGTCGCAGTGTTGTCGCGGTGCCGCTGAAGATAGGAGAGTTCAGCATTCTTGTCGGCCAGGAGCAATTGCCGCCGTTTCTCACCGCGTTCGGGAACCACGATTTTGACCGCTGCGCCCCGTAGCTCGGCCAGAGTTTCAGCGATGAGCGGCAACTCGGCACACTCCTCGGGCAACACAACTTCAGCGGGCGGCAGATTCGTTGATGTATAGAACTGACCAAGGAACGAACGAAGCAATTCGTCGGTATCGTGCAGCTTCTCAAACAGAAAAGACGAACTCGCAGTCAAGACACCGTCGCGAATGAACAAAACACACAGCTGTGTCTCCTCCACTGCGCGGTACAGCCCGATGACATCGAAAGCCCCCTGCGTCTTATTGGTGACATGGGGCTGAGAAACGGTTGTGCGAATCGCATCGATCCGATCGCGCAGGAGAGCTGCCGACTCAAAGTCTAACTTGGCCGACGCTTCCTTCATTCGCCGCTCAAGATCTCGAATCAAGTCGTTGTTCTTGCCTTTCAGGAACTGAACGGAATCCTCGACGATCTTGGCGTAATCTTCAGGCGTGATGTAGTCGACGCAGGGTGCCGCACATCTCTTGATCTCATAGCTGATGCACGGGCGACTTCGATTAGCGAGAACAGAATCGGAGCACGTACGAAGGGGAAACATCGTGTTGAGATAACTGAGAGTTTGGCGACAAGCAGTCGCTGAAGTGTAGGGGCCAAAGTAGAGAACCCCTTCTTCTTCCTTACGTTTCCGCACAATCGTAAACCACGGCCACTTTGCCTTACGATCTAACCTCAGGCTGAAGTAGGTTTTGTCATCTCGCAGCCGGACATTGAACTTGGGCGCGTGCTTCTTGATGAGACTGTTCTCGAGAAGCAAAGCGTCTTTTTCGCTGTCGGTAACAAGGAAGTCCATGTAGCGCGCGGTGCGATGAACGAAGTCTGTCACCAAGCGGTGATCTTTCGTCTTGCCAAAATAGGACCGTACGCGGCTGCGCAGGTTATTGGCTTTACCGACGTAGAGAATCTTGTGCTTCTCGTTGAGGAACAAGTAGACGCCCGGGTCGGTCGGGATGTCCTTCACTTCGCTATGGAGAAAATCGAGCACTGCCACTCAAGATGTCTCCAAGTAGATTTTCTCCAAGCGGTGAATCTGATCGCGAAGGTCAGCGGCTTCCTCAAACTTAAGATCGTTGGCCATGCCGATCATACGTTCACGAATCTCAGCAATGACCTTCGGAAGCTTGGCACGATCTTTTTTCGATTCAATACCACCGCCAGCTGCGTCCAAGTCGACCGTCACGTAGTCGGAATCGAAGACCGTTTGGAGTAAGTCTGAAATTTTCTTCTTAATCGTTTGGGGCGTAATTCCATGGGCCTCATTATGCTCTGCTTGAATCTGGCGCCGACGATTTGTCTCATCCAAGGCTGCCTTGATCGAGTCGGTTTCTCTGTCGGCATAGAGGATCACACGGCCGTCCACATTTCGCGCAGCGCGTCCGATTGTTTGGATCAAGGAGCGCTTCGAGCGCAAGAATCCTTCTTTGTCGGCATCGAGAATGGCGACCAAGGTGACCTCAGGGATGTCGATGCCCTCACGCAGGAGGTTAATGCCAACCAGCACATCGAATTCGCCCAAGCGAAGGCTCCTGAGAATCGCATGGCGCTCCAGAGTATCGATGTCGCTGTGCAAGTAGCGACAATTGACATCCAAGTCTCTAAAGTACTCAGCAAGATTCTCCGCCATTTTTTTGGTCAAAGATGTGACGAGAACGCGCCCACCCTTAGCAACTTCGGTTCTCACTTCGCCGAGAAGATGATCGACTTGTCCGGTAGCCGGGACAATCTCGACATCAGGATCAAGGAGCCCAGTCGGGCGGATGATCTGCTCAGCGGTCACACCATTTGAAGCTTCCTGCTCAACATCTCCGGGTGTCGCAGAGACGTAAACGACACGTCCAATCCGCTTACGAAATTCTTCGATTTGGAGCGGACGATTGTCCAGTGCTGAAGGCAGACGAAAACCATGATCGACGAGGTTCATCTTGCGAGCACGGTCGCCTTTGTACATGCCGCCCACTTGCGGCAAGGCGACGTGGCTCTCATCAATGAACAGAATGAAATCTTTGGGGAAGTAGTCAAGCAACGTTGCCGGCGGATCCCCCGCCTGGCGTCCGTCCAAATGACGACTGTAGTTCTCAATACCGCTGCAATGCCCCAGCTCCGTGAGAAGCTCGAGGTCAAGATTAGTGCGCTGTTCGATGCGCTGAGCTTCAACCAGAAAGCCCTTCTTCTGATAGAACTCGACGCGAGCCTCTTTCTCTGCGTCGATGGCTTCAAGAGCAGCCTTCATCGTGTCCTTTGGTTTGACGTAGTGACTGGCTGGGTGAATGATCACCTTCTTTGGTTCACTCACCACTTCACCAGTCAGGACGTCGACTTCGGACATGCGCTCGACTTCGTCACCAAACAACTCGACTCGGATGACGCGGTCTTCTGCGTAGGCAGGAAAAATCTCGACGACATCGCCGCGCGCGCGGAATGAGCCGCGCTTCGGCGCAAAATCGTTGCGCACATATTGCATGGTGATCAGGCGCCTGAGGAGTTCGTCCCGGTCGAGGTTTTCGTCCGTACCAATCGAGACACTCATGTCGGCGTAGGCATCTGGCGATCCGATGCCGTAGATGCAGGAGACACTCGCGACGATGATCACATCATCCCGAGTCAAGAGATTGTGGGTCGCAGCATGCCGCAAACGATCGATTTGATCGTTGATCGCTGAGTCCTTGGCAATGTAGGTGTCGCTCGTCACCACGTAGGCTTCAGGCTGGTAATAATCGTAGTAGGAAACGAAATAACCGACGGCGTTGTCGGGGAACAGGTCTTTGAATTCCGAGTAGAGCTGACCGGCGAGCGTCTTGTTGGGAGCCAAGATGAGGGCCGAAACACCCATCTTCTGAATCACATTGGCAATTGAGAAAGTTTTACCAGAACCTGTGACTCCCAGGAAAGTCAGGTGTTCTTGCCCCGATTCCAGCGCCTTACAAAGGTCGTCAATCGCTTGGGGCTGATCACCAGTTGGTTCATATTCGCTTTTGAGATTGAATGATGGCATGGCCCTCAAGTTTTAGCGCACCGAACTCCGGTTCGCCAGTAGAGGTTTGAACGAGTCTCATCTCATCCAGAACTTCTTGGTATTCGGTGAACCCCAAAGAGATCAGAGCAATGGCCGATTGATGGCGTTCAGCGCGCCCAGCGGTCAATCCAGCCAGAAGGATGTGCTTGTCTTGAGCCGCGCCATAGCGGGCAATAAAGGACGGTAGCGATGGCGGTATGCTGAGTTTTAGATAGACGGAACTCACTCGCACCCAAGGCATGAGCCAAGACTCACCCGAAGCCAGCGCCGTCGCGACTCCATGGGCCAAGGCCTTCTTCCCGCCCTTTCCATGGGATAATTCGTCAAAATAGCAGAGAAGGCGGTCGCGATTCTGCGGATCTGCTGCCATCAGAGCCGGATCTAACCAGCATGCATCTTGGTTATTGTCGGCCGCCAAAGCCTCCGTCCATGCTTTTGCTGGACGCCAAGCGAGCTTCGGTATTGGCGGCATCTTGTTGGCGTATTTGGCGGCGACCTTGTTTGGCCTGAATTTCTTCAGGACATCAAGTGCCGTCGAGAAACGACCTTGGGCCCGATAGATGTGAGCTAAGAGCCTCTGAGCGCGAAGGTCATCTGGAGCATGATTAAGATAGGAGTACAAAACCGATTGAGCGTGCTCAAAGTCACGGGCACCGACGAGGCCGAAGGACAACTCCAAAATATCTTCTAAAGTCGATCCGGGTGCACGTACGGCTTGGCGGAAGCATTGCACCGCAGCAACTGGCAAACCAACTCGTCCAAACAAGCGTCCTTTCAGACGCCAATCCCGACCTTGGCCGCTGGAAGTGAGAGCGAGGTATCTGGAAGCAGAGACGTAGCGACCACTCGCCAAGAGGGACTCTGCCCGCCAAAGGCGAAAACGTTCTAATAGATAATCTTTCAGACTGGCCATTTAGGGGGCCCTCAAACTCTCTGAGTCTTAATCGTCGAATGGACTGACATATTTATCGACTACCTCATCTATGCGGCTGAGATGACGAATCAAAAAAGATCTCTCGGTAAAAGTGCCACAAACCACTGCCTTCAATAGACTTGAGCCGAATTAACTGCGAGGAGGTGTCGGTGAAGCATCGAGAATACTGCTCTCAAACACCCTCTAATGCAGATTTACCCTCAACCCTGCACCCGAATGGACAAGCTCTGCAGCCTCAACCCTGGCTGGCCTGTTCTCCGCCACCACAGAATCGGGTTCTGCGTGGCGACAAAAAAAGCCCCCCACGATCGTGGGGGGCCCTGTTCAACTCAATCCGTTTCGG
>JBLINQ010000047.1:0-31648 GCA_047639315.1 Planctomycetota bacterium | reverse complement strand
GATACTCTTGCCATGCTTTGACTGCAGAGTTTCCTTCGACCCATCGGTACTGGCGTTATCGATGACGAGCACGGCCGACGGTGCGAATTCGCTTTCACTGAGAGAAGCCAAACAAGAAGGGGTCAAGTCTCCACCATTGAAATTCACAATGATGACGACGACTTGAGGTGAGTTCTCTTGCTTGTTGGTATCGCTGTTGATGACCGTCTTTCCCTCTATCGGCGAAGGTCTAATGAGTCGGCAAGGAACTGTCTTCGTGAGTACAGACACGTCGATTCTTGAGGCAATACGGAAGCAAGCAAATGGCATTTAGAGTTGCCTTGATGCAAATCCAAAGGCCGCCTGGAGTATCGCTGATAAGAGACATGCCGCCGATGGAGCCAACGGCATCAGCAGTGATTTCGCCATCGTTCTTCTTTTTCCGAAACGGCTTCGTCGCCATCGAAAAGACAAATCCAAAAATCGCGCCCCAGCCGACGTTCTTGAACATGTAGAGCCAGAGATTGCGGACATGATAATAGAGACTCCGAGGCCCCTTCTTCATGCCGAACGGGGTGCCGTGCTGCACGACCAATGTTGGATACTGCAGAATCCTAAAACCGAGATTCAGTATTCGGCAAGAAAGATCTCGCTCATTTCCGTAGATGAAAAAGCGTACATCGTAGTAGCCCGCAGACTTCAGGACGTCGCGCCTTGCCATGGTGGCACAGCCACGAAACGTTGACATGTAGCGTTCTGTATTGACGGTCGGATGCTCTTTGTACCAGTCCGGCATTTCCGGTTCGACCACCCGGCTCGAGATGAATCCAGTGGTGTCTGGTTCGGTGCGGAACTTGGCGAGCATTTTCTCGACCCACTCCTCAGGCATGACGATATCGTCATCGAGGATAGCCACGAATTTAGTCGTGGCGTTGCCAAAACCGATATTGAACGTCTCGCAGGCCCCATACGAGGAATTCGGCATCTCAATAAAATGGACTTCCGGGAAATCGCCACGGATCATTTCCTGCGTGCCATCGTTTGAATGGTTGTCGACAACAATGACCTCGTCAAACTTAATCGTCTGACGGCGGATGGCATCAAGATTCAAACGCACATCTTTGATCTTGTTAAAGGAGGTCATAACGGCGGCGGTGGTATCGCGGCCCTCTCGTGGCTCTTGATTGAGATAGAGACTTCGAGCCTTCTCCGCAGCTTCGCGGTCGGCGATCGGTGCTTGGGGTGCGTCTGTTGGGAGATTATTCATCACTGATGCCAGGTCTCATTCCATCCGTCACTTGCAACAATTCATCAACTAACCTTCGAAACTCATCGGCGGATTTGGGCTTCACCTCAAGATAGCCTTCACAACGTTTCACCGCTTGGTCCGGAATATTGGCGCAACGCGCGATATCCAAGGCTCTCACTTTAGCCGTGATATCGTGATGGACAAGTTGGCTGGCATAGCAACCGAGGGCTTCATCCTTCTTGTCGCCTACAACCGTGATGTCGAGAAGAAGGTTACACGGCATCAAGGAGCCCACTTCATACAGAATCAGTCGTTCGTTCCGACCACGAGCTGTCCAGGCCTCAAACCCGAGGAGGAAGGTCGCCTTGTGATCGGGATGCAATTCAAATGGGGAAGGCAATGCCAAGGTCCCGTGAGGCGTTTCACCCAGCTTCTGGGTGAGTTTATCCACAGTGGCGGCGCAGTCTTGATGGAATAGCTCGGCCAGTCCGCCGTCATGAAACCCCAAAAAGCTAGTTTCCTGCGAGTCGAGCACAACCCCGGCGGCGCGGCACTCCTTTTCACGAAGCGCGACATAGGCGTCACTTTGGTCGCCCCCAGGGTCTCCCATACGACCATCGGTCATCACCAAGACGGAGACATGCTCTCCAGCTAAACGATGGCCAAGAATGAGTCCGCCCGCTCCGATCACCTCATCATCGGGATGGGGCGAAAGCACGACCAAGGGACCGGATGAAATACCGGTCGGTGGTAATAGCGGCTCCCACTCACGGAAATAGGCGGCGGTCATCTGTCGCGTTGCTCCAACTCTAAGATTCGATGCTCCAAGGTTGAGATACGAACCATCAAGTCTTCGAGGATGGAGGCGGTGCCGAGCAAACGAGCCCGACCTTCTTGAATCAAGACCATCATGTCGCCCACAGCAGTATGCAAGTATTTTTTGCACAGCAGCTCATGAGTTTCGGCAAACTCAAGGCGCATCGAGGTGACAGCATTTGTCTGGTCGGTACGAATCTGGAATTGAGCTGTCTTCTGCTTGATGTGATGAAATTCGTTGTCGAAGGCGTAGCGGAAGAAGAGATCAAGGTCTTCTAAGACTGGTAGATTTTCGTCGAAACCACCTAACTCCTCAAAGAGTCGGCGGTGGTGACAGAAAGTGACCAAATGGATGTAGCAACCGCAGTAGAAACCGGCCCGCGAGAAATCTTCTGATGGGCCTTCGCCGACGGCGGTGATGACGTATTCACCTGGGACGCTACTTGGCTCTTCGGTGCCGCGATTGGCATCGGTGTAGTGGACCAACGCACCCGTTCTTCTGGCCTCGTGCATGAGGACGGCAATGTGGTCAGGGTAATAGAAGTCATCATCATCCAAATAACAAATCCATTCGCCCGTCGACTGAGCAATCCCTTCGTTGGCTGCCTTGCAGCGGCCAGGCTTGTCTTCCGGTGGGTAGTTCAAATAGAGGATGTCAAAGTCGTTCTTGAAGTCATCGACAATGGACTGCACATCTTGTCCAGCATCGTTAATGACCACGGCTTCAATGTTCTTGTAAGTTTGGCGGCCAACCGATTCCAAGGCTCGACGGAGCATCTTGGGACGATTGTAAGTTCGAATGATGATCGAAACCCGCGGATCAGTCGTCATGTTTATCTTCTTTCGTTGTCCCTAAGAGGACTTCAATGCGTGCCGCCAATCGAGGATCTCGTTCACGCAGGGATTCGAGTGCTCCTGCGTCTCCTCTTATGGCTTCTTCAATGTTGCGCTTTTGCGCGTCGGCAGCCAAGGCAAACCGTCCCAGTTCGAAGAAACGCCGATTTCGGAATGTCAATCGGTCGCGTCCCAAATCTGGCACCGCGACACCTTGAGCGGGCGGCTTCAGATCGAGATAAATCTCTTCGATTTGTGCAGCATAGGTCGCGGAGTCCACGACATCACCACAGGGTGCGGCAGCATACTCTCTCCGTTTCGATTCATCAGCCATCTCGTCGAGCGCTTTGGTCAAGGCCTGAACGTCATTGGCAGGAACAACAATGCCCCGTTGTCCAACACGCGCAGCCATGGCCCCGCGGTCACTTACAATCACGGGAAGGCCAGCCAAGAGCGCTTCATCGAGAACGATTGAATGAGTCTCTTCACAGAGTGAGGGAAATACCCCAACGTCTACATCAGCAATTAATTTAGGCAGCGACTCAGCCGCATAACGGCCAAGTAATTCGATTCTCGCGGCACCGGCGGCTTCATGCAAGCGTGCAAGTAAATTGGTGTCTTTTAGTTCGCCAATAAGCTTGATCTTGAGGCGTCTTGCATATTTCGATTTTGCCGCCGCTTGGACCAACACTTCGAGCCCTTTGACCGCTGACAAATTGCCCCAATGACCAATGGTCACCAGGTCACTCTTTTCGGGCTCAACTTCTCTTTCAACAACAAATTGTGCCGGAACCACACCGATCGGAACAAGCCGAATCTTCTCAAAAACCGCACGCGGATATCGCCCCAGTTGAGCGATGTTCTCAAGTTGCTTTTGCCCCGAGATCACGATGGCCGAACTGAATAATAATTCACTCATCAAAGAGCGGAATCTCATGTCTAAAGAGTGGATCAATTCGCCCTCTTCCATCGGGCGACGCTCGCGTAAGCACGGCAGGCAGTTCTCTAAGCTCTCTTCTTTGCGGCAGAAATCGTCGTCATCCGGAAGGCGGAAGAAGAGCGAGCAGGTCGTCCAATAGTCATGAAGCGTAATCACACTTGGCACATTGTTGCGAGCTGCAATCGACACCAATCCGGTGCTCAGATGCACCCAATGATGAAGATGCATGACGTCTGGCTGGAATTCGCGAATGATATCTTCGAAAGCGGATTCGCAATCTGGGTCGTGAACGTCGACTGGGCTCTTATAGTCTTCAGAGCGGAAAAACCGACGAACCTTAAGACCATGGTGAATCTCGTCTTCACAGTGAGCCTCGGGCACGGCGTCAGACGCCCCACAAAAGACCTGCACTTCGTGGCCGCGTTCAACCAATTCTAATGATAGAAGCTCAGCTGCTCTTTCGGTGCCACCGGTGAACGCTGGCGGAAAGTTGTGAACCACCATGAGGATCTTCATGCCTTAGGATTCTCCGTGTAGCGCCCCGAATAAACCTCGGCATAGCGAATGCTGTTGTTCGAATCGAATGGCAAGAGCATGGCTCGATATCGGTTCATACCGGCGACAACTTCTGCCAAGTCAACGTAGGACATCTGCGTTTCATAGCGTCGAATGGCTTCAAGCTTGCGTTCAATCACATCAGTAATTTCTAAGATGGTCTCTGGCACCAGCGTCGACCAAACCTCGTATCCCATGACATCGGTCTTGGCAAAGAGCTCGGGGCGATTGGCCACCAAGCGTTCGACTGCTTCCCCACAGGCCCAGTGGTCGGCATGCACTTCACCGCTCCATGGATAATAGAGAACCCGCGGCTGAACCCGTTCAATTTGCGCTTCTAAATGAGTCGCGAGACCATCAACAAGGACGCGCCTCTTGTCATCAGGGTCCGGTGGCAAATTGGGGTAGATGGCATCAACGTTGCCTTCGGTCACGCCATCAACAAAACCAAAGAAAGTCACGTCTTCGCAATTGAGGAAATCGCGCAGGACACCCGATGTTTCTGCTTCGCGAACCTGCTTATAGCCTTCTTTTTTGAAGCGTTGGTCAGGATCACCAAGGGTGCCGTCACAAACCACGACAACGGAGATGCTGTCGCCTTGATCTGAGTGTTTGAAGAGAGCTCCGCCCGGCCCGACGAGTTCATCATCTGGATGAGGTGCCACCACAAGCACCGGCCCCTCGGGCGGTGACTGACAGGGGTGCGGCATCGTTGGCGGCACAAACGGCATTCATTTCTCCTTAGGAATTCAGAGCCACCCGCGCTTGCAGATCTAAGCAGTCTTGCCAAGCCATATGCCAACTCTCATCGTCGATCACAGACTGTTTCAGCGGCGTGTAGGTTTCGCGATTCCATGCACCGTCACCTACGGGGAGCATACCTTCTTCGGCACACTTCTGACGCCAAGGATGTCCAATTCGTGGTTCGAAAGGAATAAATCTCAATTTGTCGATCTCTTGGCTGCGGATGAATTTCAGCTTGCGATCGATCTCAGCCCGCGATTCTCCTGGAAGTCCAACGCTGACCAAAAGGCCGACGGACAGCCCCACGCTCTTGGCGAGACGAATCGATGCGGCCAGGAGTTCTGGATCTTGACTTCCTGCCAACCGCGCATGAGCCGCTGCATCGGCCGCGTCATACTCAAAGACAACTCTCTTGATGCCCCACTTAGGTGCCTCACGCAAGAAATCATGAGAACACGTTCTCGGCAGTTGCCGAATGCTGAAATAACGATCATTGGCTCGTTCGGCCAAACCCGCCAGCAGCTCCTCAACTTCGGGCATCCAACCGAATTCTCGGTCGGCAAACTCAATGTGAGACAGGTCTGGTGGCAGATCGTCAATCATGGCCATGACGGCTGCAATCGGACGGCTCCGTGGACCTTTGTTGGTCGGATAATTGAAAATTCTCATTCCGGCATTGGCGGGCATTCCCGATGGCGAGCCAATTGAGGCCTCCAAGAGCGCGGTGCCGACATCCCCAAAAAAGGAGCATCCAGTGCCGCGGCCGAAGAACGATGGACCGCCGAAGAGCTGAAAGTCTGGTGGTGGAGCTTGGCTTGCATCGCCAAATCCGAGTGCTGGGCCCCAGCGCAGCTCACCGCTTGCGGCAACGCCAACGCCAGAGGGCGGATCATAGTCTTCCAATGACTTAGGGAGAGCACCCTGGGAGAGGAAAGAAACCATCGCCTGCTCGGTTTCGTCAGACAAGAGAAATGCTGGATCACAGATCCCGGAAAGCTCTTCAGGGGCGTCCTCAGCCAGGGGTCCATAAAGGAGAATGGGAAGATCTGGGCAAGATTTCCTCAGCTCTGCCAAGGACCAACAAACTGCCTCCCGCATTTCTCCCGTCACCCGGACCGCCAAAAGATCGGGAGCTTGCGCCATCAACGCCCCGGTCAGGATTTCCTGTTTTGTCCCAAAATCCGTTGGAACTCGTGAGGGTTCGTGCCCCATGGCCCGTACAACAGCAGATAGAAGTGCGGTTTGCGGTTCAAACTGAATCTGCTCTACTATGTGGACAAATGTGATTTTCATCGTATTCACCGTCGAATGGCCTTGGATTCCTGGCTGGGCCTTCCCAGGATTGACTGACACAGGGAAACTATCATGGGACGGGCTCAAGGCGAAGATGTGCAATGACGGAAGCTAAGCCAGAACACTCAAAACCAGACGAGAAAGCCACGAGACTAGAGACACCTTTGGTGCTCCTCTTCACAGTCATCGTCGGATTTATGGTTTTCGCTGGAATCGGTGAGCATTTGCGCCCGGAAGAGGCAAAGTTTCTTAATCAAGTCATCGAACCATCATCGACGCCCCCGATCCCCATCGTCTTGCAATCCATGTGGGCCGACTTCTGTGGCCTCATGGAGCGCCCTTCCCGGCTTTTGGGGCTGTTGAGTGGATTGGGTGGATTGCTCCTGCTTTTGGCTACCGTTCGCCGAAGTGGAGGCTCGACCTTCTTGGCGCTGGCCGCGGCCGGCGCTATGGGCTTAGCCCTTACCGAAAGCGTGTTGATTGGCGGCTCTGGCTTCGTTTTCTTTGCAGTTGCCGCAGGGGTTCACCTCCTTCAACGACTTTTTGGGCTGCCGCTCAGAGCCCTGGCCTTCCTATCGATCGCCTTGGTGGTCGCCGCTCAATTTGGCATGGGCTTAGCGGAGGGTCCTTCCGACTCGATGGAAGCCTGGTTTCGCTTCGGCCCCGACTTGGCGTACTGGGGACTTCCCCAATGGCTGGGAGCCTCTCTCATTGCGCTCTTGCTCGCCGTCGCTTTCCTTGCGATTGAAGAGCCTGACGGGTTTCTTCTGGTCGGTTGTGCCCTTGGCGTGACGTTCATCACTGATGCCTTTGGTCTTACCTTAGGACCGGTTTCAAGCGTGATTGCGGGCTATTCTGTGCCCCTCTGCTTGTGGTTGGGGATTCCCCGTAAGTCCAAGAAATGGACCAAGAATCTAGCGATGACGTGCTGCTTGGTAACCGCCCTCGTGATCGGAACCGAAGTCTTTCGAACCTTGAATACACCCGACGGTAGAACCGACCGCATCGCTCTTGATTGGGTCGCGTCCAAGATGCCCTCTTCATCTTGGTTGGCCATTGATGGCGAGCGAAAAGATGTCGTGAGGTATTTCGAGTACTGCGGACATCGGACGGGTCATCGTTCCATTCTCATCCGCGATGAGGCTGACTTAGCCAGGCTGGTGCGGGTGGCGCTTTACGAAAAGCCCACCAGGATCTGCCTCTTCGATGTAGATGAGAAAGCGATCAAGGGCCTTTTGGCTCGCTACACCCTGACACCCATGGAGGGACAGCCGGATGGCGTGTCCTTAGCGAGCTTTCAACGCCGAAACTAACCTAAGGTCAGGTTCTCACATCAACATGACGCCGCCCAAGGCGCGAAGCACCTGAGAAGCGTGCCGCATGAATTCCCGCGTATCTTCCAGGTTGCGGCGAATTCTCAGCACCTCGCGGCCGGCGATGTAAACCATCGCAAGCTTGATAAAAAAGACACCCATCGAGTGATAGTGCTTGCGATAGAAGTGCAATCGGTTCTTGTGCCACTCGAAGGGAAAAGTCGGAAAACGGCTCGTGCTCTGGCCAATGTGATGAAGCACCTCGGTGCCCTCGTGGAGATACCAGATATCCCATCCAGCTCGGCGAATGCGCAGGCACCAATCAACGTCGTTGAAAAACAACCAGAGCATTCTGTCCATGGGCCCAACCGTCTCAAAGACCTGGCGCCTCACCATCAGGCAAGTGCCTGGTGGTTGATCAACGGAAGCATCCTCCAGGTGATCCCAGTCCATATACTTGTATCGATCCAAAATCTTGTCGCCGATTTCAGTGCCCTCGATGGCCGTGTCATAAGCCAAAGCAACTTTCAGATCGGGAAATCGCATGCACGCCCGCTGCGGACTGCCATCGGCGCTTACAAGTCTCGGAGCCACGACCCCAACCCTGGGGTGTTCGGCCAGGAATCTCTCCATGTGCTCAAGGGTACCTGGACGGACCTCCGTATCACTTCCCAGGAGCGTCAAGAGACGCCCACTGGCAAGACCTAAACCCTGATTCACGCCCCGTGCATAGCCCACGTTTTCTTGATTCCGCGTCAACTGAACATGCGGGAATTCATTGGCAATCATGTCCGCAGAACCATCTTCGGAATGATTATCAATGACGACAATTTCATATTTCAAATGGGACGCGGCTTGGCACGTATCAAGCTCGCGCAAGCAGGCGCGAGTGAGCTCAAGCGTGTTCCAGGAGAGAACAATCAACGAAATGTCCGGAATATCCGTCATGGAAACGATTTTTCTCGATTCGATTCAGAAGGACCAAAGCGACCGTGCGTCAAAGCCAGCGATTTAGCAAGAAGACCCAAAGAACTTGGCAAAATGCAGATTGAACGGCAAGTACGAGCCAAAGTTGTCTATGTCGTCGTAGACCGTTTGTCTATCTTCATAATCGGCTGTAGTTCTTTTTGACCCTCAAATCGGGTTAAGATTGTCGGAAGCGTTCAGAATGCTAAGTAAATAGGTCGAGAGAGTTAAGAACAACTGCTGCTTGTTCTGGCGTAGGTAATTACCCAGTTAGTACTCAGGTAGTCGTTTTACGTGTTTATACATTTGCGGAGGCCCAATGGGCTATTTGGATACAATTCTCACGGAAGCCAAGAAGGACCGCATCGCCGGCGATTACCCCTTCTCACTCGGCGTTGAAGTGACGAACCATTGCAACCTCCGTTGCCCCATGTGCCCGCGTGAAACCGCTGATCGCGGTCACGACAACATGAGCTGGGAACTCTACACGAAGATCGCCGATGAAACGGCGAAACACGATCGTGTCCTGTTCTTGCCCCAAGGTTTTGGCGAGAGCTTCATCCATCCACAATTCGGCAAGATGCTCGATTATGCCCATGATGTCGGTGTTGATTTGACTATGGTGGTGTCGAACGGCACTTACCTCAACACACAAAACATCCACGCACTCATTGACGCCCAAGTTCCTTTCTTGAACATCAGCCTCGATGGCACCAACAAGGAAGTGTTCGAGAAGATTCGCGTCAACGCCGACTACGACAAGGTCGTCGAGAACGTCAAAGAGCTGTTCAGGCTGCGCAAAGAACGCGGCTCCGAGTTGCCCTACATCATCTTGCGCATGATCAAAATGGAAGAGACTATCGACGACGTCGAGAACTTCCAAAACATGTGGGAGCCATGGCTCGAAGAACATGATGAGGTGGCATTCTCAAGTTATCAGACTTGGAACAACAGCGTCGAAAACAAGAGCGTTGATCAGCCCGTTGGCTTAAAAGAACTCGAGTTAATCGAAGGAGCTGGTGGCCAGAAACCACCTTGCCGCATGATCTACAAGACCATGCAGGTCTACCACGATGGCAGTACGACCTTATGCTGCTACGACTACAACTGTGAGATGAACGTTGGCAACGCCAACGAGAATACCGTCGAAGAACTGTGGACCGGTGAGAAGGCTGAACACTACCGCCACCTCCACGAAGAAGGCCTCATCGACGAGATTTCGATCTGCAAGGGCTGCCAAGAGTACATTCCTTAGGCCCAAGTCTCCCCACCCAACTCTTCGCTCAGGACGTCTAAGAAGGCCTCTCCGAAGCGCTCCAATTTCTTCTCACCAACACCACTCAGCTGAAGGAACTCTTCATCTGTTGTTGGCCGGTACAGAGCCATCGCGGCGAGAGTCTTGTCATGAAAGACGACATAGGGGGGAACGCCTAATTCGGCAGCCAACTCGCTGCGAACCTCCCGTAAGCGCTCGAATAAATTCGATGTTTTCTGGTCAGCTTCGCGTCCACCAATTTCGGCAGCCAGAGCATTTGATGGCCCTCGGCGCCGGCTCTTCTTCACCTTCTTCTCAAGGGTGTCACGGCGCAACCTCAACTCGACTTCACTCTTCAAGATAGGCCGAGCAGCTTCGGTGAGTTGCAGGGCGCCATACTCGGTATCGACAACTAAATAGCCAAGCGCCACAAGTTGCCGAAAGACGCTGCGCCAGCCGAAGGGATTGAGCTCCTTGCCAATGCCATAGGTGCTCAATTCATCATGATCGAATTTCAGCACGCGCTCGCTTTCTGACCCACGCAAGACATCGATGACGTGCTGAGCACCAAATCTCTGGCCAGTCCGAGCCACGCAAGAAAGAGCCTTCTGAGCGACCTCCAGCCCGTCAAAAGTCTCCGGAGGTGTTAGGCAGGTGTCACAATTGCCACACGCCTCTTCGAGCTCGTCGCCAAAATAGGCCAACAGAACTTTGCGACGACAGCCAGTAATTTCGCAATAACCCAACATCGAGTCGAGCCGCTGATTTTTGAGGCGACGGTGCGTTTCACTGGCATCAGAATCGCCAGCAATCTTGCGTAGAAGAACGACGTCTTGCAGGCCATAGCAGAGCCAAGCATTGGCAGCCAAGCCATCACGGCCGGCTCGCCCCGTCTCCTGATAATAACCTTCCATCGAATTCGGCAAATCAAGATGGGCAACAAAACGTACGTCAGGCTTATCGATGCCCATGCCAAAGGCAATCGTGGCACAGACGATGAGCCCATCTTCCTGCAAAAAACGTTCTTGATTCTTACGCCGCACCGCTTGATCTAAACCAGCATGATAGGGAATCGCTTTGATGCCATGTTCGCCGAGGAATTTGGCCGTTTCTTCGGTCTTCCGTCGTGATAAGCAATAGACGATGCCTGCATCACCAGGATGCTCAGCCTCCAGGAAGCTCAACAGCTGTTGCCTGGGATTGTTCTTCGCGACGACGCGGTAGCAGATGTTTGGGCGATCGAATCCGCCAATAAAATGGCGCCCACTATCAAGCCGCAATTTCTTGATGATCTCGTCTTGGGTTTGTCCATCTGCGGTTGCGGTGCAGGCAAGGCGTGGCACGTTCGGGTAACGATCGGCCAGCACATCGAGCTGCAAATACTCAGGCCTAAAATCATGGCCCCACTGAGAGACACAATGAGCCTCATCAATGGCAAAGAGGGCAATGCGCCCGTCGTTGTTGACTCGATCAAGCAGATCTAAGGTGCGCTCTTGCAGCAAGCGCTCCGGTGCCACGTAGAGAAGGTCCAGTTCGCCTGTTCGTAGCAGCCTTTCAACCCTTTGGACATCCGAATAGTCTAACGAGGAATTGAGAAACTCGGCTCTTAAGCCAACTTGGCGTAGGGCATCGACCTGATCCTGCATCAAAGCAATCAAGGGCGAGACCACAATCCCCGCCCCAGGGCGTAGGAGTGCCGGTATCTGGTAGCAAAGTGACTTTCCACCACCAGTTGGCATCAACACCAAAGCATCGCCACCACCGGTCGTATGCTCGATGATGTCGGCCTGCTGGCCACGAAACTCCGGATAGCCGAAAGTTCGCTGCAGAATGTCGAGGGCTGTGGTTGGCATACTTCGCACACTAGGCAAGACGCTTCCCCAACGCAAGTAGGCCACAAAAAACTAGGCCGCTGCTGATAAAGCTGCGGGTTCGTTTCGAGGGGCTCAAGATTTCGCAGGAAATCATCGACACGTTTGGCGCGAATAGCACCCAGTGAGCTCAAATCCACGTATCCCTCGGTGACAAGATTGTCAATGCGGATTGAATCCTCAGAATGCAACCAAAAGAAGATGCGGCCTCGGGCCACCATGGGGCAACAGGAAATTGGGGCAAGCCGCCCACCGTCTCGACTCAGTGAAACCGTGGTGCGCCCGTCATGGGCGATTTTATGGTGATACGCTTGCTCCAGGAAGAAACTGAATTCCCCTACCGGGCTGTCTGCTGCCAGGAAATTAGATTTCTTGTCGAAGGCAATCGGAGAATAGAAATTGGGGCAACTAATCGCACTGCCGTAGCCGTCTTCGCAGATTCCAAAGCGAAATTTCGGGAGGACTTTCTGCATCCCCCTCCACGAACCAACGCGCCCGTTGCTCGGACGTGCCATGGGTGAAGGAATCTGGCGTGACTCTGCGACCAGCGCTTTTTTGCAGATGATCGTCGCCAATCTTGCGGGCGCAGTTCATTGCCTCCTGAATGTCGCCCTTCTCCAAGAAGTTGAATTGCTCGTCAGCTAAGCGCGCAAACATGCCTGCAAGAAAGTCTGCCTGGAGTTCGAGGCGTACCGAGAGTTGATTGTATTCTATCTTAGAGACTCGACCGCGCTGGCCATGCACGCGGTTTGCATAACCGAGAAGATGCTGAGCATGATGCCCAACCTCGTGGGCCAGGACATAGGCCTGCGCAAAGTCACCTGGGGCTCCAAACCGCTTCTTCATCTCGTTGAAAAATGATGGGTCGATATAGCTCATCTCATTGGCAGGCATATAGAACGGCCCCGAGCGCGCATCAGCAACGCCGCCTGGCATATTCGTGCTATCGCTGTAGATAACGAGCTTGACTGGGCGGTATGACTTATTGTTCTACCTGAAGATCTTCGGCCAAATGTCTTCGTTGTCGGCCTTCATCGTCGAGAGATAGGCGTACATCTCATCGTTGGTAGCAGAAGCGAGAGAAGCCGCTTGAGTCTGCCCGCCACTTCCCAAGAGACCGAGAATACTTTGAGGGCTCACTTTGAAGACGGCCATGGCTACGACGGCCAGAACCACCATGATCAGCTTCGACTTACCGCCGCCGCGCGAGAAGAGCATCATCAAGATGCCTCCCATACCGCCCATTCCCCCGCCACTGCGACCACCCGATGCCGGTTGCCCACGACGATCTTCAACATTTGAACTGCGACGACGACCTTGCCATTTCATGGACTTTCTCCTGTTACTAAGACGCCAAGTTAACCTTGAGGGCGTGAGGCTATAAATTGGACTCAATGTGTCCCGATCAGCGGTTGTCAACTGACGCGAATCAGCTGGGATCGCAGGAAAACAGCCCCTTCCTTGCCTACTGGGCCGAAATTTTCAGATCTCGCTTTGAGGCTAAGTCGTTCCGAGAGCACTGCTTGAGCGCTGATCAGAGCATCACGAATAAGGCATGTCTCATTTATCTGTTGAAACAAGTATTGTCATAACGGATACTGTGCCATGACAAAGACGCGCAAAGAACTCCTGTCTCGTGACCTCTACCTCAACATCGTTCGGGCACATGACCGTTTGACTCAGAAGTTTACTGAGCTCTTCAAAAGCGCCGGCGTGAGCTCTCAGCAGTACAACATCCTGCGCATCCTCATCGGTGGCCCCAAAGAAGGCGCATCATGCCAATACGTTGTCGACCGGTTGTTGACACGTGTTCCGGACCTCACACGGCTTGTCGATCGCATGGTGAAGTCTGGGCTTGTCTCGCGCACACGGGGCGTCGAAGATCGTCGTGTTGTCCTTATTCGTGCCACCTCCAAAGGGACACACCTGTGTAGTGACCTCGATGAACCGGTGATGGAAATCCATCGCGCACAGTTTGAGTCCATGACCTCAAAGTCACTCGCCGCCATGAATGCCGGCATGGACGAAATTCTAAACCTGAAATAGCACTCCCCTTTTTTTGACGAAGGGGAATAACCTTGAACAATTACTTGTTTAAACAAATAACTAAAACGGAGATTAAATCATGACCACGCAAAAAATGACAAGAAACGACTGGGGCCTTTTTCTACTTCGCGCAATGATCGGTGTCGTATTCGTCTTCCACGGCGGCCAGAAATTGTTTGGCCTCTTCGGTGGTTATGGCTTAGAAGCCACTGCCGGGTGGATGGAGAGCATCAACATCCCATTCCCAATGCTGAGCGCTACCCTTGCCGGAGCAACGGAGTTCTTTGGAGGAATCCTGCTCATCATCGGGTTTGCCGTCCGTCTCGTAGGAATCCCCTTAGCGATCACCATGTTCGTCGCAGCCGGAACTCATACTGGATTTAACATTCAAAGCGGTGGTATGGAGTATGCGCTCACACTCGCCATTGCTTCTCTGGCTCTTTCTCTCACTGGGCCTGGCGCCATTGCAGTTCCTATGCCCAAGAAGAAATCAGCCAACGTGCAGGCCGCTTCATAGAGATCGCACACGGCTCAAATAGAACGGCGTTCCCATAAAATGGGAACGCCGTTTTTTTGAACTCGGCCGAATCGCAAAGACTCACACCTAACTGACAATCAACTCATTGGGATCGGAAGAACATGTGATCCACGGAGATGATGTCACGACTACTGCTGCCAGTATTCCTATCTGTATCAATGACTTTCACAATGACAGACCCGCTCGTATTCGATGGCATTGCAAAGGTGACGGTTCCCACATCGGTCGTATTCGAAACCACTAGCATTGAAACAAAATTCGACCCGCCATCTATCGAATAGAGGAATTCGAAATCATCGTTATCGGACGAACTTGACTTGAACGCTTTCAGGTGGAAAGCAACAGAACTGCCGCCAGTCACTTGGAAGTTCCAGTTGTGCTCCAACAGTGTCACGCGGCTCGAAGGTGGGCCGCCGGTGCGGTCTTCGTGGATCGATTCACTAAGGCCATTGGCAGTTGCCGTGGTTGCAAAAGATCCAGATTGAATCGCCCCATCGATTGACGTTTCACTTTGAGCAACATCGTCGATAGCGCCGCCGCCACCTCCTCCGGGAGTTGCGCTCGCAGTTCCCGAGAATGACGAGTTACCGTTGCTGTTGAAAGCCCTCACCCGATAGAAGTATATCTGCCCTGAAGTGAGGCCGGAATCAAGATGGGAATTCACGTTGGCAGCAGTCACCACCAAAGACGCGAAATTGACTCCGTCAGTCGATCGTTCGAGTTCGAAGCCATCTTCATCGGTAGAGTTGTCATTCCAGCCAATTGATACACTCGTTGGCGATTGAACCGACGCCCCAAGCCCATCAGGTGCACTTGGTGGAAACACACCAACGCCGGCCGACCGAATGAGCATCTCGTCAATAAAGACGAAATCCAGTCCCTGGTTGCCTTGTGATTGATTCGTGTCGATGACACGCACGTAGACCGTGCCACTCAGGTTGTTAGGCAAAGAGAAGCTCAATTGGATGGCCGCGTCCGAAGTGGCCGTAGCTACCACCATAGAAGAGAAACTGACATTGTCGGACGACCACTCAAAGGCAAAGTCGTCTGAATCATTGGACACAGAATGCCAAGCTCTCACCATAAAAGTGAGGCTGCCAGCTGGCGCGACATTGAATGTCCAAGTGTGATTCAGATAACTGTGCCGTCTGGCAGGTTTTCCACCAGAGAGACGCTCCTGAATCGACTGAGTCACATTGTCATCGACATGCGTGTCTAAGTACGAGCCTGTCACCGTGCCCTGACCGCCAATCTCAGAGGTCGTCAAGTAGTCAATTGCCCCGGCCATGAGTGTCGTCGCGTTCGCGCTATTCGAATAGCCCGATGAACCGGAGGCATTGAAGGCCTCTACTCGATACCAATAGGTTGTATTCTCAGCCAATCCCACATCACTGTAGGAGCTGGTGTTAGCACCGGTCGAATCATGGCTGGAGAAATTTACGCCATCTGCCGACCGTTCGATATTGAAGCCATCTTCGTCGCCAGAATTGTCGGACCACCCAATGTCGATCGCACTCGATGACGTGGGATTCGCATTCAAAGCGCTTGGTGCGGCCGGTGGAAGCGGTGCTGAGGTGGTCACATAGCCAAGCTTTGTGTGAACGTCAGAACCACTTGGCCCGGTCAAGGTCAAACTGACATCAAATGAACCCACGGTCGTATAATTGTGAGTTGGGTTGGGGGAAGTTGAGGTGTTGCCGTCACCAAAATTCCAAGACCAGGTCGAGATTGTTCCTGTCGATTGATCACTGAAGTTTACAGTCAACGGAGCCGACCCAGAGGTAGGTGAAGCAACAAATGCCGCTGTTGGTGGGATCGAGACCTCTGTTCCGTTGTGGACATACAGGGCGAAATCTTGATCCGTACTATCGGCGTTTCCTGGAATCCCATCGCCACCGATTGATGTACCGGTAATGGTAATGGTGAATGGGCCGGATACACCGGCTGGCAGGAAGACTGATTCGACGTTGTTGCGAAAATCGGCGCTGCCACCCGTACTGGAATGGGCACCACTAAAGACGTTGCCACGGTATGTGTTTCCACCCACAGTCACTTGCAAATCAAGGTTGTTCACCCAAGGTGCAGAGGTCGAGGTTCCGGGCGCATCGGTCCAGGCCAAAGTCACGCGAAACGGGTTTGCCGAATTGGCTACCGAACCGGTCACCTGGTGAGAAGCGCCACTCCCCGGCAAAACGACATTCTGATCGACAAGAATTTTCGAGCCAGCATCAAAAGAACGGCCAAGATTCATGAGTCCCATGCCCTGGCTGTTACTCGGCAAGGTGTCATTGGCAGACACGCCGGTTAAGTATTCGGCCCCGCCGATGATAACGGCTTTTGTCATGGCCGGGCTTGGTGCCGACATACTGTTGTTCAAGAACCACTGCCGAACCAAAGCCGCACCACCTGCGACGCCTGGAGCAGAATGGCTGGTACCACTGGACCAGCTGTAAAGTGTCTGCCCAGAAGGAAAGAAGGGCTCGCAAACACTAGTACCGGCGTAATTTGACTGGGGAATCCCCGCTTGAATGTGAGTGCCAGGGGCGACGATTTCTGGTTTCCAACGCCCATCATCGACCGGACCACGACTAGAGAAGGAAATGATGTCATTGAAATTATCGGCCCCCGAGTTCGAGATGCCGCAACCGTCCGTTCCTGTTGGGCGGTAGTTCTCTGACGCACCAACCGAAAGAATGTTCTTAGCTGTCGTTGGTGTTGAAACAGTGTTCGCTTGAGGACCACTATTGGAAGCAGAAAACAACACCATGTATTGTTGATTTCCCGCCACGCCGGATCGCGCGTCACGAACAATGAAGTCGTATTCTTGGGCGTTGGCATCATAGGTTGGAATCGGGTTGCCGAATTGACCGGACTGAAAATTCCATGAATTGGTACTGATACGAGCACCCTGGGAATAGGCAGTATTCTCCCAAGAGGTTGGTGAGGAACTTGTGCCGCCAAAGATGGCAGTGGAACCCACTCGCGCCCAAGGGGCGATGCCGAGACCATAATTGTAGCCCAAGGCATCCTCGAATGCAGAGCCGGTCCCATTGTTGAATCCAGCAACGATGTTGGCGTTGAGGAAACCGTGTCCACCCTCCGAACCAGTTTGGTTGGTGGGGTTGTTGCCAAAGACAACGCGACTATTAGGCAAGTCTGCATGCCCCAAGAGAGACATAGCATCGTCGACAACATTCACAGCGAAAGAAGAAAACTGTGAAGAATCGAACCCTTTGGAAGCCAGCCAACTGAGATAGCCAGGTCCGCTCGGTTGCGATCCCGAGTAGTTACCGGCAATGATCTGGCCTTGGCGCTCGTCGCTCCGTGTTCGCTTGCCGTTTGGTTCGATGGCGAAGACATCGGGGTGACGGGCCAAGACATGAAAGCGTGACGCCACCATCGAACCCTTGACGTTGAGGTAGGGCCCAACAACATGCGCTTCTTCAACTTGACTCATGAGAGATTCGACGAATTCGCGCGATTGATTAAGACTTGCGCTCCTTACTATTTGGACGGTGACATTGATGAGCCGCTCAGAACCAGATCGGGCCACTTGGCGAATAGCGGGTCGCATCTTGTAGCCAGGATGATAAGCACCGGCATACTGAAGATCTTTCATTGATGCCTTCAGTGCTATCAGGAGCGGAACATCGTTCGGTGCCAAGCGCACGACGTAACCATTACTTGGCGCAAATTGAACAATGCTGGCGCCAATTGCGGTCAGCTCTTTGATCCACTCGTCCTTAACTGGGCCGCGAAACTGGACAACATAGAGACCTGCGTTAGAAGCGAGGTCGGCGGCCGCCGGATTACCATAAGCCTCATCCAAAGGAATCGCGTTGGCGAATTCGAGCGGCCTTGCGCCATGAATCATGTAGCCGTTAAACACCATCAAGTCGAAGTCATCACGAATGACGATGCCAGAGTTGACCATCGCTTCTCGGCTGCTCCAAGCGGTCTCCGCCACAAAAGCGAGGGTGTAACTTGCATACTCAATCCGATCTACTATCGCCCCAATGGCATCGAGAGAATCAAGTGTCACTGCATCCGATCGTGAAATCACGACTTTATGAATGAGCCCAGAATCGACGATTCCGCTTGGTATTCGGCGGCCGAATTCTTGCGCAGGAAGACTTAGAACAAGACACGAAAGGAATAATAGCGTCGCGATGTATGCACGGCTTGGCATGGCTCTCACAGTGGATTACCTCAGTTGTTGATATTTCAAAACGGCAGCGATCGTAGTGTTGTCAATCCTATGCTTCAATCAGTTTTTGGCGAGTCCAATTCTCGGAATCTCAATTTGGGACAGTGCCGATAAGGACGAAGTCGTTTCCATCAAACACGATTGTGCGGCCATTTCATCGCGATCGGCGGCGCTGCTTTGGTCGAAGCGCGGCTCACGTCCTCGGATTAGGTTTTGGGGAAGCACTGAGTCAGAATCTGAGCTATCGATCCTTAGAGTCGAGGATGATTTCCTGGTCGCTCTCTTCAATGTCGACGGCGCAACCGTGGACCGAGCTATTTTCTTGTGGAGGTGAGTAGGCGTTTGGAATCCGTCTAATGTCGAGGAAATGGCGTCCAGTTGTATGGACTCTGAAAGTTGTCTTGCCACCTCTTAGACGTTGTCGATACCAGGAAATTGGAAAGGCTCGCTGCTTAGAATCGGAGCGATGGGCGCGGCGATCATCTGGGAGCTGTTTCAATGTCGCTGACAGGATCTCACCATTTGGCGCGAGATCGGCAAAGTCTGTGAGTTCCACTTCGATGATCGGACCGGGAATCAAGTTGACAGAAATGTCGTTGCTCTCAATCGGCACGTCGGCGCATGAATAGCCCGCCACAACGATGGGGATTGTTGTTTCATCCGGCCAAAGATATGTCGCGATGAATGTCCCCTGTTCGTCCAACATCTCAGGGCGCGAACTCGGCCTGTTGCGACGAGGTCCCTCCCTACGCCACGTCGTGTAAACACGCCGTCCCGATAGCGGTTTACCCTCCTCATCGTTAACCTGCACTCTGACTAACCGAGGCCTGTTGACGAGCTCAATATCTCTCAGCGCTTGCGGAGTGAGTTTCTCACCGCGTGCAATTTCAAATCGCCCGACGGTTTGCACGACCTTCCCGGCATACATGACCTCAAGAACATGAGCCCCGGGATTTAGCATGGAAATCTCAAACGAGCCATCGCGTTTGATACCCCCATATTTTGCCGTCAGCGGAGTCGTTCTCGTGTAGACGCCGCTCCTCTGCCGGCCGCGTTTCTGATCAGCCTTGGCTTTCTCGTCGACGCGTCTAGTTGCAAGACCAATCAGCCACGCATCCATGGGGTCAACGAGCTTAATATTTCCCTTCACCGAACTTCGACTCGGAATCACGATTCTGGGTGGGTCATCCCCTAAAGTAACTTTGTGCTCTAAGGTGAAAATCCCTCCTAAGGGAGCAGCTTTTATTCTGTATTCGATGGCATCCGAGGTGGAATAGATCTGAAACCAGCCGTCTTCATCAGTTATTCCGAATCCGGCCCAAGGGCCGCGACGCAATCGGCCCCAAGAGCCCACTGCTCTTTTGAATCCAGCCGCGTGCACCCGCACATTCTTGATGCCGCGTCCCGAATCGTCGACAACGCGACCTTCAAATTTGAATGTGCCTGTTTTCACCTTCACGGCCCCGACATCAAGCACTCGGCCAAGACCAGTCTTGCTGATAAGGAGCTCGGCGGTAAATCCCGATGGGGCACGCTCAGAATTGATGTCTTCAGCAATAATGAGTTTCCGCTTGCCGGTCGGATTGCCAGAGTCTGGCCAAACAAGCTCAAAGGACCCGTCGTCTTCAAGCGCCACTTTGAGGATTATCGGGACATTGTCCTGAATGTGAAGTCCGGAGTAATCTGATTGGTAGTTCACTCCTTCGATCGTCGCTTCGAACGTACGCCCGCCAAGGTCTACGGGAGATTCGAATTCGAGTCGCCCTCTCACGACAATTTGTTGTTTTGCAATCTTGACCCGGCTCCGAACCGACTCTGATGGTTTCGTCGGACCGTCAACAAAGATTGATGTTTGGGGCCGGTGCCCTCGTGGATCCGAAAGATCAACACGCAATTCTAAGCCCAAACCAACGTAGGGGATCACAAGCTGCGCCCCCTCGACTTTCGTTTTGTAGGGCACGACCATGCTGATGATTTCTCGATCTCGCACACGGCCTGGGAGTCCGCCAACGCAGTGCACATCAAGCTCGCCTGAAAATGGCTTGCCGTCATGCGCGATGAGGTCAATGACAATGTTTCCCGTCTTGGGCATCTTCAAAGTGATGGGAGAAAAAGTCGGTTGTCTCGGCTCGTGGTCAACAAAATCAGCTCCCATGACCGGAAAGCCCAAAGCCCAGCGATATTGATCACAATAATTCTCATCATAAGCCATCGCGATGGGTGCCGCCAAACTGGACTCCCCAGCTCGACCGTGCCAAAGAATTCGCTGCATACCACCGAATCGAGAAACGAGCGCGATCGGAACACCGGGAATGATAGCGCCATTCTCATCTGCCACCTGGATCGAGGGCGCAGAATGATCAACTTCGGTTGTCTCGTTATTCTCAGAATCGATTGCAACGTCGGCGAAGACATAGAGGACCAAGGCGATGAGAATCAGCCCCAGGTTCTTTCTATGAGTCGGCATATGTGACTTCCCTCTTCTGCTAAAGCCGAGGCTCGACCCCGAGTAGATGACGCACGAAGTAATCTTGTTGCCGCCGGGCCCCATACGGCGTTCCCGCTGCGCCATGCCCTGCCCCTGGTATGACCAACATGTCGAAATCTTTGTCGGCCTTGATCAGAGCGTCGACGACCTGCATCGTTGACGCTGGATCCACGTTGCGATCAACTTCGCCTACGAGGAGGAGGAGCTTGCCCTTCATCCGATGAGCCTGAGTGACGTTGGAGCTCTCAGCGTAGTGAGGGCCAATGGGATAGCTCATCCAAAGTTCGTTCCACCAGATTTTGTCCATACGGTTGTCATGGCACCCACAATCGGCCACAGCAACATGATAGAAGTCATGATGGGCGATCAGGGCGCGCATGGCATTCTGCCCACCGGCAGAACCGCCATAGATGCCGACTCGCGTAAGATCCATGGCCGGCTCTTTCTTGGCCAGCGCTTTGATCCATGCGATGCGATCAGGAAAACCAGCATCGCCAATGTTCTTCCAGCACATATCATGGAAGGCCTTGCTTCTATGCGAGGTGCCCATGCCATCAATCTTCACCACCAGAAAACCCAACTCCGCCATTTTCTGCGGGCCGTGAAAGGCACGAAACTCTTTTGGGACGTGGGCCGAGTGAGGGCCGGCGTAAATCGCCTCAATGACGGGGTACTTCTTCTTGGGATCAAAATTGGAGGGGCGAAAGAGTATTCCCCAGATGTCAGTCTTGCCGTCTCGGCCTTTCGCCACAAACCTCTCTGGTCGTTGCCACCCCACTTGGTCGAGGCCCAAGGTGTCGCAAGCGCCAAGATCGCAAACCTTAGAGCCGTCCTTCATCCGCCGCACAGCGCGGTGTGGAGGCAGATCAACTCGCGACCAAGTATCAACCAAATATTGGCCATCGGGCGACACCGAGATTTTGTGAGTCCCATCTCCCTCAGTCAGCACGGTCAGGTTCTTGCCATTCAGGTCGACTCGGCAGTAATGCAGATGATAAGGATCTTCACCCTGGTTTATTCCGCCCGCCCAAAAGTAAATCTGCTGAGCATCTTCGTCGATACGTTCGACAGATCGCACCACCCATTCGCCCGCAGTGATCGCGTTCCGCACTTTGCCGGAACGAGCACTCATCAGGTAAAGATGATTCCATCCCGATCGTTCAGACATCCAAACAATGTCTTTGTCACGATTAACAAAGCGCAAGAAGAACTTGCCGGCATAGTCGACGAAGGACTTCGTCTCTTCATTCACAACCGCCTTGACCTTGCCAAATTTGGCGTCAACGGAAATGACTCGAACAGTTCCGTGACCACGTTCATTGTAGAAGAATGTCACAGCACTCGAGTTTGCCTGCCACCTCACCCGGTTCATGCGAAAGGGATTCTCGAAGAGCTGTCGATCGAGTTCTTTCACTGACTTCTTGGCAACATCGATAAGCCAAGGAAAACTCTGAGTGAGATCGTCACCGGGTTTCGTGTAGTCGAAAGTATGCAGCTTGGGCTCAAGCTGGTCTTTGGGCGCCGATTCGACAAAGGAAACTCGACGGCGCTTGACTGGCTTAGTCCGGAAGACCAAGGCATGGCGCCGATTTGGTGACCAATGCACTCGTCCACCGAAGTAGTTCGATTCGCTACCTTGACCTGAGAGCTGCTTGAGCTTGCCAGTTTTTGAGTCTTCCAGATAGAGATCGTGGTTCTTGAAGACGACCTTCGCATCCTTCTCTTTTGACTTGTCGACTTTGCTCTTGTCGCTCTTCCTTGGTTTCTTCGACTTCGCCTTGTCTTGGCTGATCCCAATCCAGCGCGGCGACTTGGTTGCGACCCAGCGCCCTATGACAGTCCCTTTCTTATCAGCCGCGGCCCAGGCATGTCCGGCAAAAGTCGAGGTGTTAAAGAACTCGCCGGGTTTGACTTCGGCATACTTCTTCAATTTGCTTTGATCATTCGCCCAGAAAATCTCGACTTCGTCCTTGGTGTCATTCCAAAAGAGAAGATTGGTAGGGGCAGACCCTCGGCCTGACCGCTTGGCGTTTGGCGATCTCTTGAGTTTCCATCTCGGTTCGGCGCCGAGACTTTTCTTGATGGCGCTGTATTGAGGTAAACGAACATCCCAAAGATGATGATCGCCCAGCAGTCGAACACGCACTCCGGATGGTGTGAGTACCGCGTTCAGAACAACGATTGAAGGGCTCGGCTTATTCTTCTCAGCTGCAGCAATGGCTCGCGCTAAACGCCCCCGTTCAAAGAGCGGGGAACTCTTACCGGTCGCAAGATCAACCTTGTGATAATCGAACCTTCGATCAAGAGCAGTTGTCCCATACCAAAACCCCTTGCCATCCGGGAACCAATGAACTTGATCGAGCCGAGAGTCGAATGCTTGGTTGTAAGTCCGACTGATCTTCTTGGCACGCTCGTAATCCTTCTGAGTCCCCTGGGCAAAGAGAGCTGCTGACAAGAAGCAAGGAAGCAACAGGACGAGGAAAAGGTATTTTGAATTGCGCATGCCCCTATATAGGGGCTTCTGACCCAGTTGTCACGGATTGGAAAATCTGCGGCATCCGAGTCTTCGTACCCAACTCCTGGCGGACCGCCGACCTGACAGTTTGGTTGACACATTGTCAGAAGAAGGTGCTCACCAAGACCAAACCCCCTCGCCCCTCATGACGAATCTCTACAGCAGGATATACAGTCACAACTATCCAGATCTAAAGAGCTTATAGCCGTCAATAAAATCATGACATCGGCCTCACAAATCGCTGTTTGGCCCGCTTTGTGCGTTCCATTCCTTCAGGCAACGAAAGGAGTACAACTTATGAATCCGAACAACCTGACCGAGAAATCCCAATTGGCGCTGCAACAAGCGCAAAGCCGTGCCACCGATTTGGGGCATCAAGAAGTAGACATCGAGCACTTGCTCATCGAACTGGTGGAACAAGACGAAGGTTTCATTCCTCGCGTCCTCACCAAGATGGGTGTGCAGACTAACTCTCTCGGTGAATCCGTTCGCGGCGAACTCGCCAAGCGCCCCCAAATTTCAGGTGGCGCCAGCGAAGCTGGAAAAATCTACATCAGTCAAGGCCTCTCGAAGGTCCTCTCCTTGGCAGAGAAGACCGCCAAGAAAATGAAGGACGATTATGTCTCTGTTGAGCACCTGATGTTGGCCATCCTGGCCCAGCCCAAAGAGACAAGAACAACCGCCCTTCTCAACCAGAACAACGTCACCAGTGATTCTTTCAACAAGACACTCATGGAGTTAAGGGGGAACCAACGCGTGCAAAGTGCAACACCAGAAACATCCTACGAAGCCCTCGAAAAGTACGGTCGCGACCTCGTAGCCGCAGCTGAAGAGGGCAAACTCGACCCGGTCATCGGGCGCGACGACGAGATTCGCCGTGTCATCCGCATCCTCAGTCGCAAGACCAAAAACAACCCAGTCCTCATTGGCGAGCCCGGAGTTGGCAAGACAGCCATCGCTGAAGGCTTGGCCCATCGAATCGTTCGCGGCGATGTCCCAGACGGCTTGAAAGGCCGCTCCATATTCTCCTTAGATATGGGCTCCTTGGTCGCTGGCGCGAAGTTCAGGGGCGAATTTGAAGAACGCTTGAAGGCTGTCCTCAACGAAGTGAAGGAAAGCGAAGGCGGTATTATCCTCTTCATTGATGAGCTTCACACGGTCGTCGGCGCCGGCAAGACCGATGGTGCCCTCGACGCGGGCAACATGCTGAAACCAATGCTGGCCCGCGGTGAGCTTCACTGTATCGGTGCCACGACATTGGACGAATACCGCAAATACATCGAAAAGGACCCTGCCTTGGAGCGCCGCTTCCAGACTGTACTGATCGATCAACCAACGGTAGAAGATACGATCTCGATCCTTCGTGGTCTTCGTGAACGCTTTGAAGTGCATCATGGTGTCAAGATCCAAGACAACGCCTTGGTTGCCGCGGCTACCCTCTCAAACCGCTACATCAGCGATCGTTTCTTGCCTGACAAGGCTATCGACCTGGTCGACGAAGCTTGTGCCATGATTCGCACCGAGATCGACTCGATGCCAGCAGAGCTTGACGCCGCCACCAGGCGCGTCATGCAACTCGAAATCGAGGAAGCAGCTCTGAAGAAGGAGAAAGACAAGGCCAGCAAGCAACGCCTGAAGGCCCTGCGTTCGGAGCTACAAGATGTCCGTGAGACGGCCGATGGCTTGCGGGCCCAATACGAAAGCGAAAAAGCCTCGATCGGTGGCGTGCAGAAGATTCGAGAACGACTCGAGCAAGTGAAGTTCGAAATCGAGCAAGCTGAACGTGACTACGATCTCAACAAGGCTGCGGCTCTCAAGCACGGTGAACTTCCAGCATTGGAAGAACAGCTCGCTAAGGAAGAGAAACTGGTTGCCACCCGAAAAGACGGACACCAGTTGCTCAAGGAGCGTGTCACCGAAGACGAGATCGCAGACATTGTGTCGAAGTGGACGAACATTCCTCTCAGCCGCTTGGTCGAAGGAGAGCGCCAAAAACTGCTCAATCTCGACCAGATCCTTCACGAACGCGTGATTGGTCAGGACGAGGCCGTCACCTTAGTGACCGATGCGGTGATTCGAGCACGAGCTGGTATCAAAGATCCGAGCCGTCCAATCGGTTCCTTCATCTTCTTGGGCCCAACTGGAGTCGGTAAGACGGAGTTAGCCAAGACCTTGGCGGCAAGCTTGTTCGATAGCGAAGAGAATATGATTCGCATCGATATGAGTGAGTACATGGAGAAACATGCTGTTTCCCGCTTGGTCGGCGCACCTCCAGGATACGTCGGCTTCGAGGATGGTGGTCAACTCACTGAGGCAGTTCGGCGCAAGCCTTATGCTGTTGTGCTCTTCGATGAGATCGAAAAGGCTCATCCTGACGTCTTTAACATTTTGTTACAGATTCTCGATGATGGACGCATCACGGACAGTCATGGTCGCACGGTGAACTTCAAGAACACCGTCATCATCATGACCAGTAACGTGGGCGCGCCACGCCTGCTCGAAGGCATCGAAGCCAACGGCAAAGGCGAGATCGACGAGTCGACCCGGGCAACCGTGATGGCCGAGCTTCGCTCGCACTTCCGTCCTGAGTTCCTCAACCGAGTGGACGACACCGTTCTCTTCAAACCTCTTCAAATCGAGGAGATCAAGAGCATCGTCGTCCTGTTGGTTCAAGCGCTCCGACTTCGCTTAGCCGAACAAGGGATCGCCTTGGAACTTTCAGACGAGGCAGTCGAGAAGATCTCTTTGGGTGGGTTCGACCCCGTCTACGGCGCTCGCCCCTTGAAGCGATTCATCCAGCGAGAGCTCGAGACACGCATTGGGCGCGCCATCGTCGCCGGCACAGTCGGTGAAGGCTGCACGATCAAGTTCGAAGTAACAGACGGCGAACTCGTCGACCACATCACTCACCCCGAGCCAGAAGTGGTCTCGGAGGGTGCCATCAACGACTAAGCCCCTCGCTTAGGAACGAGAGCTGGTAGGCAATGATCACAAGTTGCCGCCAGCGAAACACAAAGCCCTGGGCTACGGCCCTGGGCTTTCCTTTTGTCGCCGGCTGATTTCCGTCAGATTACACGAGACCCGCGAAACCAAGATATTGGGCCACATCGCTTCCAGCTCTTTGGCATCAAGACTCGGACACAGAGATTTCGTTTCAAAAACGCGGCTCGACGGTGGATTCATGCTCATGAATCTTTTCCGCTCTATGGGCTGGGAGATCAGTAGGTGTGTGCGCCGGAAGATTGGTTATAATGTTAGCGGGGGCTGGTTTTGACCGTGATTAGCTCGGCTCGCACAAAATATTTGACATTCGTTTGTGCTGACAAAGCAGCTATTGCCACAACCTCGCCAATGATCACCAAAGCGCCTATGGTGGAGGCCTTCTGAATCTCTTAGGCTCTGAGAATCGAGTATTCGCGTAGATTTGCCCTCTTTGTGGCAAAGTTGCGTGCCCATTGCACAGACACTCGAATGAGCTCTACTCCGCAAAGGAAATAGCTATGAAGAGCATAGAACAAGAACTGACCGCGATTATTGGCAACACCATGGCTGTTCCGACAGAGCGTATAAACCTCGACACCAAGCTTGTTGATGATCTCGGCAGGGATTTGGGGAATGTCGCCGAAATGACCATTGATATTCAGCAGATCTTCAAGATTCACATTACCGAAGACGCTGTCGCTGAAGCTAAAACCGTGGAAGAGCTCGTCAAGCTCATTTCTGACAAGATTTGATTCCAGAGAAGGTACCGCACCATCGGTCATCGAGCGCACCATGCTTGGTCGCTTGACGCGATCGCAGACGAGCATGGTGCGAGAGTTAGTCGATACAGATGGAAGAAGGAAGTCGGTTGGCTTAAATCGGTGAAAATCGAAAACCGTCGATTCGACCTAATGAATTGGCTTAAGCTTGATTGTTCCAACAACGCCCCACGGCAGCGGCGAAATGAAACGGATGTGAACTGTTAGGTGAGAAGCCAACGCAGATCAGCCTCCTCTTCCCCCATCCACTCCCCGTTGAATAGCTGCCAAGTGGCGTCAACGCGGACGAGGATTTTCGTCAAGCTGTAGCTCAACTCATCTGCGAGAAAGATCCCCGAGATCGACGGGATTAGAAGCTGCAAGAAGGAACGTCGAGCCAACTTCAAAGAAAACGAAACAATAGCAACATCCTTTTCTACCATCTTCACCTCGACTTCCTTGAGCCTTGGTGTCATTCGCGTCAAAGCGCCGACGCGGAATACAGGCCGCCAATAACTCTCAAAACCAAGCTTTTCATCAAAACGAATAGGGTCATTCGAATCAGTGAATCCCTCGTTTAGCAAAGAAGGACGAGCCCGTGGAAAATCATTCTGGTCCGAAACCAGGACATGACGCTGAGCCCTACGATAATATCCCGCAGACAAGTTGCGATAGAAGATGACTAAGCCCCGCGCTGGAGTTGACGCCTTCGAATTCAAAATGACTCGAACTGCGAAGTAAGTCGGAACCGCCCCGCTAAAACCGAAAAAGAAGATCCCTCCCCAGTGGCCAAGCTCAGTAGGTGTCTCGAGAAGCACCATCAACACCGCCACGGTCAACAGAGCCAAACCGAGGGGAAGCAACAAAACCCCAAACACAAGAACACGAAACCACTCACGCCCCACCGGTACCAAGGCATTGCGGTCGTCCCGATACTCGCGGTATCGGATTTGGGCCCTCTGGGCCGCACTCTTATCATTCAATTCTTGGGTTGCCTGCTGGGTCCAGTGGACAAATTGATCTACGCACGACTCAATCGATCATACATCAAGAAAGGGAAGTGCGATACCAATTCAAGAGCGGCCGCTCTGGCCCATCAAGAAGTGAATCGATGACTTCGGTTCTTGAGATCAGTTCTTGTTCTCCGTACGGAATTCCTGAGAATACGACAGCAGGCGAATAACGTCCGGTTCAAGCGGCACAGGTCAGGACCGGGAGACTTATGCCTGGAATCCTCTCGTTGCTTGCAAGCTTTCGAAACTCGCTCGTTCTATCGGTAGTAGTCCGAGACGGATCTCGATGCCTCTCAAGACGTAGCTTGCATAATTGGGCCGTTGAGGCCGGAGGATGGAGACACTATGGTGCCCAGCAACATGAAAGAGGGATCGACCGATGACTGACATATTCATGATCCATGACGGCGATCTGTGCGTGCGGGCTATGGGGCCAGAGGACGCTCCTATTGTTCAGCGCTGTCGTAATCTTCCTGATGTCTCACGGTATCAGGGTTGGCGGCCGACGACCCCTGAAGAAGTGGTCGAGCTGGCTCATGAGCAAGTTGGTCGGCAACCAGGCATGCAGACTGAGCCGTTTCAGCTGGTCATCGAGTTCGAGGATGCAGATGGCCAGAAGCATGTAGTCGGGGATATGGGTAGTGGTGCATTTGATCCCGGCCGACAAATGGAAATCGGCATTGTCCTCGATTCGAAATGGCAGGGGCGCGGTTTTGCGACCCGTGCCTGCAAGATGCTTTTCCATCATATGTTTGAGGCCGGGCTGAACCGCGTGGTCGCCAAAGTCGATCCACGGAATGACGCTTCATTGAAGCTCTTTGAGCGTTTGAAGTTTCGCCACGAGGGCTTAGAGCTTGCGTGCTGGTATGATGACGTCTGGAACGAATGGACCGACGAAGTCTGCTTCGGCATTTTGGCATCAGAGTGGCGCGAACTACACCCGTCATAGACAGATTATCAAGACTGACAGAACACACGTGAGGGGATGGCTCTGCATCCCCTCACCCAGCCTTCCTCCTGCCCGCTCCTCGTTCCCCTTCCGCCACCATCGGGTCAACGTGCATTATTCTGCAATAAACGGTTGATTCCATACGTGCTTCGGCGCTGACTCGTTTTAGCCCTTTTCAGCACTGCATCATTTCCCACGATCAAAAAAATAGCATGGCCCTAAGCGTGGTCGTAAAGCCTATTAAGAACAACTGGGGCTTAGATTTAGCAACTGAAAAGTAACGTCACCCTCCAAAACTGCCGATGAGACCGTGACTTCCAATATGAGCGCCAACAACCGGTGGCTCAACAGTGATCGCTGAAAAGCGACTTTGCCGAACAAAAAAGTGAGTAGTTCTAAATGAAATCGTTCTCTTTGCTAATTGTATTGATGCTTGCGACTGCAACGCACGCTCAGACGACACGCTTCTTACAAACAGTTGATTTCCATAGTGTATCAGCCGCATCGATCAGTGGAGTTGGAGACGTCAATAGTGACGGCATTCCTGACTACGCCGTGGCTGTCCAACGGAGTCTCGACTCAAATAGTAGCGCCACTGGCGCTGTTCAAGTTTTCTCTGGGGCCGACGGCTCCCAGTTATTTTTCCTCCAATCTGTTAACCCAGCTGACTCATTCGGTAGCAGTGTCTGCGGTGCTGGTGATGCAAACGGTGATGGCTTCGATGACATCCTTGTTGGCGCCATTGGCGCAAACGTCACACACCAAGATGCTGGCGCAGCCATGCTTTTCTCTGGCCGCGACGGCACCCTCCTTC
Source organism: Planctomycetota bacterium (assembly GCA_047639315.1). Taxonomy (GTDB): domain Bacteria; phylum Planctomycetota; family DRQF01; genus S139-23. The sequence goes on along the minus strand of JBLINQ010000047.1, from coordinate 1,523 downwards.
ATACAGTCAATGGATCATCGCCTTCCGCACTTGCAGGATCTGCTTGCGTTGGAATGGGCGACGTCAACGGTGACGGGCACGACGACTTTGCCGTCGGCGAGCCATCGGTCTCTGGAAACGGTAAGGTTCGCGTCTTCTCTGGCCGCGATGCTTCCGTTCTTATGTCAATCTCTGGCCAAGGCCACACCGGCGCCAGCCTTGCGAACGCTGGTGATGTGAATGGTGACGGCATCAACGATCTTGCCGTTGGTCAGCCAAGCCATGTTGTGAAGACTGCAGGCAACCCACGTGGTCGGGTGCAAGTTCTTTCAGGTGCTAATGGTAGCGTTCTACTGAGTATGGCTGGCGATACTGACTTCAGTGAGTCTGGTCATTCTCTTGCTAGCGTTGGTGATATCACCGGCGATGGCGTTTCTGATTTGGCCATTGCCGAACCATTCCGCGTCGATCCGCGACTCGGCACAATGGGACGTATCAAGATAGTTTCTGGCGCCAACGGCGTCACGATCCGTAGCCTTCATAGCTCTTCTACCACAATGTCGCTTGGCCTTCAGATGTCTGCAGTCGGCGATATGGACGGAGATGGATTCCCTGATCTTGCCGCTCTTCAAGCACTTCCTAATGACTTCGAAGCTCATGTATTCTCCGGATCAACAGGCAATGTTTTGAAAGTGTTCCCAGCGCACCGCTTTGGTGTCAATGGCAGCCTGAGCGTTTCAGGCCTCGGTGACATCAATGGTGACGGCGCTGCTGACCTCGCAACAGTGAGCGTGCGTGAAAACGCTGCTCAAGTTCCAGAGACAAACACACAGGTTCGCGTGTACGAAACTGGCAAAGAGCCAGTCAAGGCCTACACAGCGAAAGCGAATGCAACTCCACCACTCAACCTCATGTGGACACCATCCCACGGAAATATCTACGACACGACTGGTCGCCTCGAGTGCTCAGGTATGTCAGCCAACGCCAGCGCCATCGTGTTGGCGAGCTTGGCACCAACCGATATGGCAGCCTATGGCAACCACCTCTTGGTCGATGTTAGCCCAATGAACTTGATTACTGTCATGGACGTTCTGGCGCCAAGAGCGGGCAACCTCAGATTGCCAACGATCTCCAGGCGAAGCCCTGGCATGGCAGGTTTAAAGACCTACGTCCAATTCTGGGAAGTTGCCCCAGCCGTCCGTTCCTCCAACGGCTTGCGCTTCATCCTCGTTCCTTAGAAAGGCTGCCAACGATGTTCGTGTGAGCCTCTTGGCCGCCTCAGCATCTCTGATCAACAAGCGACCTGGAACCACGTTCGATTCATCGAACCAGTTCTGGGTCGCTTTCTTTTGGGTCGGTGCTCCATTCTTTGCAGAGTCGTGCATGTCGGATTAGGATCCGTACGTCATAAAGCACGCTTCTGCGAAAAGCACTTAGGAGACAAACGATGGGCATTGAAGATCACCTACCGGAAGGCTTTGAGATTCCGGACGAATCGAGCGCAAATCCGTCGTTTTGGAATCACTTTTGGCAGGAAGGCGTCT
>JBLINQ010000046.1:0-31702 GCA_047639315.1 Planctomycetota bacterium | reverse complement strand
AACGCTGTTGTCGCTTTGGTGGCAGCGGCTTGTCATCTGCTGATTTTCAACATGACTTGGAAGCGCAGTCGCGACCTCGCATCAACCATGTTCGTCGTTGCGGTTTTTGCCGCCGGAGCCGCGGAAAGATGGCGCGGCAGACCGGATGTCTTTTCGATCCTCTTCTTCATCATGATGATTGGCCTCCTCGAACGCCGTGAGGAGAAGCATGCTGGCCTGCGCTACGGCGGTCTGGCATTGATTTGGATTAACTTCCACCCCGGAGCGATCATCATGCCGGTGTTCGCGACCGTTGCTGCTCTCTGCGGCCAAACGAGAACCAGGATCATTCAAGCTGCGTGTGCGTCTATTGCGCTCTTAATCACTCCACGCGGTCCCATCGAACTGGTTAGGCTGGTCTACCATACGGTGACCACCGGCAGCCTCGTCCCTGAATGGAGGCCATTGTGGCAACAGCCCTTTGATCAGTTTCAATCCGATTGGTTTCTCCTCTTGGTCGTTATTGGAGTGTTCGTCTCCAACAAGCCATGGCAGAACAAAAGAGCAGCTCCAGGGTTAGCCTTGCTCATGACGATTCGCTCTTATCGACTCTCGTATATGCTGATGGCTCCGGTTTGGTTGTCAACAACTCCGAATCCTTCCGTTCGCCGCCGACAAACCTTTGCAGTCTTGGCAGCAGTCCTCATTCTCTGGGTGCCAGTCACCAAGAGGTGGGGCGCATTCGCGCGTTCACGAGATTTGGGCGCCTCGCCATGGTTCGGGATCTATGAGCCGGCTTATCCTGTTGGGTCGACCGATTTTATCGAGTCGCGCAAACTAAAGGGGAAGCTCTTTCACCCTGTGGGGTGGGGCGGTTATCTGGGGTCACGCTTGGCCCCACGCAACCTAAGCGCACATGATGGTCGTATTTCTGAATGGGGATATGACTTGGCCAAGGAACTGCTCCAGTTCAAAACACCGGAAGAACGCGAGCGAATTCGTGCCAAGTTAGAATTCGAAATAGCCGTCGTCAGTCCTGGCCTCTTTCAAGGCAAAGAACTTGAGCAGTATGGTGGCAGGTGGCGTCCAGTTTATGCTGACAATCTTGGGGCCGTCTACATTGACACGAAGGGCCCGAACTGGCTAATCAACAAGAGTTGTCTGGGTCGATAACCTCTTGTCGTGCAAGCGCCCGAGCTTGAAGGCCGTGAACAACCAGACTAGCGCCAATGGGATTGTGGTGATGACGATGGTGCTGACTTCCATGCCAAGATCAACTTGCATGGCCGTGAGAATCCAAACCACAATGACATCACTGGCCCGGACGACCACGGTATCGATGAAGTTCTTTGATTTGTATTTCTGCTGCCGATCCACCACCGAAAAGAGCATCTGTTTGGTGGGCGATGCAATGCCGCGCCCGGTGCCCTTCAAAAGCACGTAGCAAGGGATGAGCGCTCCCAGGCCACCGTGCAGCCCCAAGACCACCAACCCAATCAAGCCGACAAACGGCAGAACGCACAGCGCGGTCGTGATGCCTACCTTCTTGACGAGCTGTCCGACGACCAACCCCTGCAAGGCAATGGTCACGATTTGGGTCGCCAAATTCATGCGAGCGAAAAACTTCGTTTTGCCATGCATGTCATTGGCAAATGCTTCTCGCACAAAGTTGTTCTGGGCGAAGTAGAAGATCGTGGTGGCACCGGCAGCACAAAAGAGCAGCAAGCAAATGTGTACCAGGTATTTTGAGTTGGCAACAACCTTGACACCCTCGATGATGCTCCCTTTGATTGGCTCGTCGGCTTCGGAGTTCATTCCTGAATTCGAATCAAACTCGCGGCTCGAAGCAATGAGCTCAACCCTTCTGAGCGAGAATAGGACCAGTTCGATAATGGCCACGGGAATGAGCAAGAGTCCGGCCAGTCCAAGTTGATCAATGCCCAAGTCAGTGATCAACGAACCGACGATCGCCCCAGCCGACATGCCAACTGCAATGGGGCCAAAGAGGGCTTGGGTTTGTTTAGTTGTGAACAGGTCGACTAAGTAACTCCACACGATCGAAACCGTGAAAACCGAATAGACCGAAAGCCAACAATAGAAAATTCGGCCAGCCCAACGATTGTCATCTAAGAGAGAAATCGCTGTTGAGAAGAGGATGAGGTTGATGGAGAAGAAGCGAAAGACGAAAGGGATAAAGGTCTTTCGCGAGGTCTTGGACACAAGATAGGAATAGAGCGGGACGGCAATGAGAATGCCGACGAAGGTGCCAAGATAGAGATACTTGAGAGTGCTCTTGTCATCTTCAACGCCAAATCCTTCACGGACAGGGCGCAGGATGTAGTAGCCAAGCATCAGGCAGAAGAAGGCAGCGAAAGACCAGAGCGCGGCGCGGCGTGCGGCGCTCTGGGATTCGTCGGATTCGGGCAAGGTCACTTGGCGGAACTAGCCTTCTTTTGTTGCGCGTGCCAAATCTTGATGACTTCGGCTTCGCGTTTGGCGCTAATCCCTGCTCGGAATTTGCGCGTCTTGTCACGAGAGAGATGGTAGTCGAGGGTTGCCTTCGTAGTCTCATCGACGGGCCGAAACTTGAGTCCGGCAGCGACGGATGTTTTGTTGCTAATCATCGCTGGTCGTTTCATGTTATCGCTCGGATGCACGTAGAGCGGCATATCACCCCATGCGCTGATCTTGTTGGCCTTCATGAATTCTGGTGTCATCCAGAGGAACTTGGCATCACTCTGCGAGGTACGTTTGCAAGACTCAAGAAGATCACCGAAAGGCAAAGGCTTGTTCGGGCCGAGGGCACTGAATGTCCCTAAGGTCTTCTTCTCGCACAGATGGACCATCCAATCGGCCAAGTCACGCACGTCGATGAACTGAGTGCCCCATTCGGGCTTGCCTGGCGCTAACATCTCACCACCGCGAGCGGATCGCGTTGGCCAATAAGTGAAACGATCACTCGAATCGCCAGGGCCAACGATGAGGCCTGGTCGAACAATGACGGATTGGCCTGGGAAGGCTTTTGTTGTTTCGCGTTCGCAGCAAGCTTTGAGCGGGCCGTAGTTGGCGCCAGTGATCCGCTCTTGTTCTTCCGGATTATCGATCTTGCCCAGAGGACTGTTGTCGTTCGTGTCTTCCAAGTGCGCGTTGGCGAAGGCCGACACGCTTGAGATAAACATGTAGAAGCCCGAATCCTTAAGAACCGCGGTAGACTTCCGGATCTGTTTCGGGAAGTAGCCGCAGTTATCGATTACGACGTCCCACTTGCGACCTTTGAGTGCACTTAGGTCTTTGTTGCGATCACCCCTCAGCTTTTCCAGTTCTGGAAATAGGTGGGTGTTCGTGCGTCCGCGATTGAACAGTGTGATTTCATGTCCACGCTTCTTGAGCGTCGCAACAACATGAGGGCCAATCAGCGAGGTGCCACCGATAATGAGAACTTTCATTTTCTTTGGCGCGGAACTTCTGGTGTCTTGCTTCGATGCTGCGGTGAGTGGTGCAACCAGGCCCAAAACACCTGCGATGCCTGAGCGCTTCAGGAAATCTCTTCTGTCGATACTCATGAGAACTCCGAGAAAGTGGGGTTGGGTGATTTTCACTACCTACGACCGTACACCCTGTGTCTTTCGGTGCCAATCAGGATTGACTCAATACGTCGGCGCTTGACAGGGAAGGTGGCCTCTACTATCACCCAGGCTCATTAGATTTCATAGGAGCAATCTATGTTCAGGATCCCCTGCAATCGCGTTTTTGGCTGTTTTCTGGTTCTCACGCTATCTTTGCTCATCAATTGTGGGGGCGCAGATTCTTCGCCGAACTCCACGAAGGAAGGTCCCAAGGACCTGAAGGGTGCCATGGCCGATTTTCGCGCGGCTTGGAATTCCAATAACAGTATTGATCTTGAAGCCACCTTTGCGGCGGCATCCGTCGGCGAGATTGCCACGGACATTGATACGTTTTGCGGGCGCTATGGCTGGGATGGAACCGATTTACCGAAGATCGAGACTGGCATTGCGCGCGGGGGCGTAACAATCCGCGTAGCTTCGTTTGCTATGGGCGAAGACGCCATCGAAGTCAGTATGGAAGAACGTGATGAGGCTTGGGTTGTCGTCAAAATCAAACCTCAGGTGAAGCTGAATCTGAAGAGCATGGACGAGGTGGTCAACAACTTCATGGAAGCGTGGAATACCAGCGACTACGATGCGGTCTACGCCTTTTTGACGCCAGCGATGTTTGACAAGAAGAAGAGTTTTGTTCGGCTCTTCAAGAAGCGCGAGTGGGACATCATGTTGCCGCGAATCGAAAGACCATCGACTACCGAGGTCGACGAATTCCAGCAGGCTACCACGTTTCAGATGAGCGAGGGCGGAAAGCTCAAGTGCAAGTGGATCATTGAGGCCGGTCGCTGGGGGCTTCGCACTTTGAGGCCTCCTCGCAACTAATCCGCTAGACGTGAACGGTCACGAATTCCATTTCAGGATAACGCAGCGCAACTAAACGATCGCCATTGCCGGCGCCGAAATCGAGGCAGGCGGCGTTCTTTCCAGGCCCCAATAGCGTTGGCTGATTTGGAATACTTGGCTCGTGGGGCCAAGGGAAGCAGTAGTGCCCGAAGGCAATGAATGGCTCATCTTCCGGATAGGTGTCCCACCATCTGATGCGGTCGCGTGTGCGCTCGTATCCTTGTCGATCAACGTATGGTTCCGATGGGGCTTCTGGCCCCTTCACCATCTCTTGAAGATCAGCGTGGAGTGGTCCACCCAAACCTGAGTCTTCAACCAAGGTTGAGTCGATCTGATGAGGGAAAGACGCGTTGGGCCAATGGGCATGGACAACTCGCAGCCTCCCAGAATCTAACTCGAGGCGATTGGGCAAGCTCAAGATAAACTCTTCCATGCGCTGCCAGCGAGACGAGTCTTTTTCGATCTGCGCCAAAGTCGGAGAAAACTGTTTGGTGGTTGCGGCATTCCTTGCACGGAAGCCAGCCTGGTAATGGATGGCATTGATCTCATGGTTGCCGATGATCATTTGAGCCTGACGAACCTTCACCATGTCGGCAATCAACTCAAGACACTCTAAGGGATATGGGCCCTTATTGATGACATCACCAACAGAGATGAGTTGGCGATTTGTCGGAGCAAAATAGACACCTTTTCGGCGTTGATATCCAAGCTGGTCAAGAATGGCGGTGAGGGCATCCAATTGACCGTGAACGTCGCCTAAGATGTCAAATGAGGTTTGCACACGCTATCTTGGCATTGACTTGGGCGTCAATGCAAGGCGCAGGCTTGCGGCTTTTCGTAGGCCTGGGATCAATACCTTCAAAGTGGCATCAGAATCCAGCAGAAGCGGTTTCAGGCTGACGCCCTTCTCGTAGATGGCCTCACCTTTGTCACCGAGAAGTTGGACGTAAACAGTTTCCCCGCGAGCCAACGCCCCCAAGGTTGCGGCATCTTCCATTCTCTTAGCCGCTTTGGTCTTGATCTCAAACGACGCCATCGTCTGTGGGAAGCCGTCGCCCCTTTGGATCGTCAGAGTGTAGACGCCCCAATTGGATTCCATTGTTGACGACAAGTAATCACCGAAAAGGCGATGCTCAATCTTGATTTCTTCGGCCTTAGGGGCGAGAAAACGATCGACCAGCCCGAGCTGGAAGCTCATTGCCAAGCAGAAGAGCACAACCAGTGAGCCGTAGACGAGGCGTTTCGATTTGGTGCCTTCAAAGCTCTCACCCAAGACGGAAATAGGACGGGGACTGCGACGCATATCGTCATCATTGACGAGACGGCCACGCGTCACTTTCTCGACTCTGCCATCCCGAAGAGCGAAGAGAGTTTCGTGGACAGTTGAAGAGGTCACTTCAGTGCAACGAAGAGTTGATTCGACTTTGTTCGGATCGGCAGCGTGATCGACAATTTCTTGAATCGTCTGCATGAGTGTGCTGCGCTGGCTGTCTGAGACTTGGCTCATCCTCTTGCCGCTGTCATCCAGCAGAATCGAGAACTTCCCACCTTCAATTTCTAAATTGGCGGCAACGACGCCAATGGCGTCGAGACGTGTCGCTGCAGCGCGCAGCATATCGCGATCACCCAAGGGGCCTTCCAAGATGCCGTCGAACCAGAGGAAAGCATTTTCATCTGGGGCGGAGGGGTTCTTGGCCCGATCCGGATTGAGTGGTGGAGGTCCAGTTTGCTCAGGCATCTAAACGCTCCCGCAGCTCGAAAATATCGTCGACTTGATCCCAGTCCTTGAACATTTCACACCACACCAATGTTTCGCCACAAACAACATCTTCATCCCATAACCCTTGCAATGTTGAGAAGATGACCGGGCCAATTTGTTTGCCCTCACGCGGGTCAGCATACCACCAGGCCGCCCGCACGTACTCCTCGCTCTCCGGGCTGAGTTCCTGCATCTGCTCTCCGATTTCGCCATAGGCAAAGTTAGTCGGCAGTGCTGGCGGAGTGGATGTGTCGACTTGGAGGAGGTCGTCATGGGTGTCGATCCGGCGCATCGTGTCGGAATGACGGCTATCAGAAAGGGCACGATCGCGCCGAATCTGCTCGCGCAATCGACGGTTTTCTTGGTTGAGCTCGCTGTCGCGCCTTTCCATGACCTTCAGATCTGGCAGAACGAGGAGGATGAAAAGCCCAATACAAGGCAAGAAGAACCCAATAAAGAACCACCCCACAGCGCTACGCCCACGAGAATCGGCGACAATTGCGCAAATGATACCGAATATAATGCCGCTTACGGGTTCCATGGGTGATTCTTAGCTCGATTTGTCCACGTTTCATGCGCTGGCAAGATTTGCCACGCACTCGATTCGCAGGAGATCACACTGATTTTCCAATAATCAGCAAAAAATGCAACGTGGCGTTGGATGTAGTGGAATAGGGAAAGATTCCATTTGCTAAGAATCACCAGATTCTTGCTGGTATGCTGACGGCCAAGTCAAGGAGACCTGAAATGCAGAAACTCTTGTGGGCAACTCTCGCCGCAATCATCTTGGTCGGATCTTCCTTCGGTCAAAAGAACCAAGAATGGGCCAAGGGCATTCCCTTTCACACGAAATGGGACACCGCAATTAAGGAAGCCCGCGAAACAGGCAAGCTGCTGTTCATCTACAACGGCTGGCAAAACAAAGGCATATGAGCGCCCTGCGATAACCTGAAGGCTGCCGTGCGCAGTCTCGCCAATGGTGAAAAAGGGTATGAGAATTTCCCCAAGATGTTGAAGAAGAAGTTCGTCTTCCTCAATGTTTATTGCACATCTGTTGCCGACGAGCACAAACCACGTGGGCCAGAAGGTCCCTATCAATTCAACGACAAGAGTGTCCCAGTCTTCTTGGTCAAGAGGTGGAGCGGCGAGACATTCAAGCAGCAACTTGGGTTTGGCTCTGGGCCCGCTGCCACCAAGGGCGTCGCCCGAGAGCTTGAGAACGCCATCAAGAAGAATGGCCCGGTGACACCACCGAAAGCACTCAAGCCTCTCAACAAAGGCTGGAAGAAAGCCTCGGGCTACTTAGCGAAGAAGAAACCTGGCTACGCTTGGAAAGAGCTCGCCAAGGTCGTGGCGCTGGCCGAAAACAAAAAGAAATTCCCCGGGGGATTGCCGACCGTTGGTCAAGAAGCGAAAGACGCGCTCGTCAAGTTGGGGAGCGCCTTCGATAAAGCACTGAAAGAGGCCGTCGATGCCGGGGCAAATGACCCAGCTGCAGCGAGCAAAGCTATGAAGAAGATGATGAAGACCTATAGCATGGTCAAAGACCTGAAGTTGGCACTGAGCGCAGCTCTCAAAGAACTGCCAAAAAAATAAGGCGCCCGCCTCGTCTTCTTCCTTACCAGCAGCCCGAGACTCAAACAGCCTGACCAACGAGACGTGGTCAGGCTGTCTTCATTTCGCGCGATTGGGTATCGTCTCGGCATCTCGTGTGATCAAGGAGCAAGCTATGGAAGTGCATGATGTCGTGGGCGCTTTGGGTGTCTTTCTCATCGTCGGCACCTATTTGCTCTTGCAGCTCGGTAAGATTGGCGCCAAGGAGCTGCGCTATTCCCTCGTGAATGCGGTCGGTGCCGCTCTTGTCTTGGTCTCCCTCTATTCCGAATTCAACCTATCAGCAGCCCTAATTGAGGGGTTTTGGCTGGCGATTTCGATTTTCGGTCTCGCCAAATCAATTCAGAAAAGATGATCTGAAATCTTCCGGCTCCTAAAGCGTCATTTCTACAAGCTCTGAAAAATTCGTTATTATCGGGCCTTCTCTGAGAATCCGAATGTTGTGCCTCTTGCCTGGAAACAAACCATGCGTGTAATCTCCCTGTGCATCGTCCTCACCTGCCTCCTTACTGTCACCGGAATCGATGGCCATGCCCAGTCGAACGGGTCCGAAGGGACTTCTTGGCAGGCTCCTAAGATTGAAGCGTCAACCAGCATTCGCAGAGGAAAAGATGGCGCTGTGGTGGCGTGGCCAGAGTTCATCAAGGAATTGTCTGAGGCGCACGCCGTTTTCCTCGGCGAAACCCATGTCGACGAGGCCACTCACCGAGTTGAACTGTCCATCTATGAACGCCTTCTAAAACAACGAGATGGCAACGTTGTGTTGTCCATGGAGATGTTTGAGCGCGATGCACAAAGTGCCCTCGACTCGTACTTGAGTGGCGCCATTGATGAGGCTCATTTCCTGAAGACTTCTCGCCCTTGGAGCAACTACCTCACAGCCTATCGGCCGATGATTGAATTGGCTAAGTCAGCTAAGAAGCCCGTTGTCGCGGCGAATTTTCCTCGGCCTATGCGCCGGGTTGTTGGCCGCGGTGGTCTTGAGGCACTCCGTAATCTTGGGCCCCAAAAACAGCACCTCGTTCCCAAGGAAATCAAACCAAACACCAAAGAATACTGGCGTCGCGTAGACAACGCAGTCCGTGGGCACATCGCCATGATGCGTCCGCAGGCCGGAGATGATCAAAGATTGCTCTCGACCCAGACTCTCTGGGACAACTCGATGGGCGAAAGCGCAGCCATGGCCTTGGACGCGAATCCAGGTTTCTCTGTCCTCCACGTGAACGGTGGTTTTCATACTGCCTATTGGAGTGGAACAGCGCGCCAATTCAAACTGCGGAAGCCAGATGCAACTATGCTGACTGTCGATATTCGGACATCGGCCAATCCATCGACGGCCAAGCTCACCGGTGCGCCAACCGCTGACTACATTGTCTACGCCGAATCGCGCGCCCGCGATTACAACGACGGTAAGTGGGCAGTCACGACGGCTAAAGAGATGGAGTACTTGCTCCACATGCCGAAGAACCTCAAGCCTGCCCAGCGCGTCCCGCTTCTTGTTTGGTTCACCGACGACGGACTTTCTGCCCAAGACGGCATGAATCTATGGAAGAAACGACTTGGCAAAGAAGCGGCGATTGTGGTCATTGAATCGCCCTATCCAGCGGTTCAATTTGACATGGGGCCAGGTGGAAGGTGGTTCTGGCCAGAAACTTTCTCTGAAGACATTGGCCGTCTCAATACGACAGTGGAACGCGCCTGGGCTTACCTTTCACGATACTTCCCTATCGATCCCAGCCGACTTGTCGTAGCTGGAGAGGGCACCGGGGCTACTGTAGCAGCAACCAGTGCGATCGGTAGCGATCGTATGGACGCCGAGGTCGTAGCTTTCTCACCACGCCGCTACGTCAAGATCAAAGACTTCCCATTGCCTCTGCCAGAACTCCGTGGTGACGATCCCGCGCCTAAGAAACACCTTCGCATGATCTTGCCCGAAGCCGACAAGAAGTGGTGGCAAACTGAGCTGAAAGCGTACGAAGGCATCGGTATCAAGAGCGAGATTCTGGACATCATCGCCAATCCTTGGGTTGCGGCCACCAACGACGAAAACACACTGCGTGCAGCACTCGGACTTAACCCAATCATTTTGCCAAGTGATTTGCCGAGGCAGCATCTTGTGGTCCCAGCCAACAACCCACGTGCGCACTATTGGGCCCGAGTCCGCGCTAGTGCCACACAAAAATCACTGATTGCCGTGTTAACCCCGGAACTTGCCAAGACAGAGAAAAATTCAAAGCTCATTTCGACTGACGTGACGGCCGCAGAATTCATGAAACCCTTCGCGCTTCCCCGTTGCCCCGGACCGTTCGGCGGAACGACAGTCATCGTAATCTCACGCGACATTGACGAGACCGAAAAGAATGCTTGGATCAAACTTCTTGAGTCCAAGCCACTCAACAAGATCAGCCGTTTCCATCGCCTGCGTCTGGCCTACCCGGACGGTGAGCACGGCTTGCACAGCGTCTTGACCGAATTGAAGGAAAAGAACCGCAAGAACGTCCTAATCATCCCAGCCGAATTCTGTGCCAGCGCCACGGTCATGCAAGCACTCAGCCGCAGCGTGGCAAGCCTCGACGATCAAATGACGATCCACTGGCAACCTGGTCTCGGCTCCAAATAGAGTTCTCCTCAAAGAGCGCAAGTCAGACCGGGCGTCCAAGAAGTCGTCCGGTCGTTCGCTTCCTGAGTCGGTCCTGGAATGTATCTGCACATTGACAAGGCTCGCGAACGAATCGCTCTGGATATTCTTGCAGTCCTACTCATAGTCAAAAGAGCGCCGCTGAGCGTTCCGATAGGCATTATCTGCTCGTGAATGCTGGGTGATCTCTTCTTGCTCAAGTCATCGAATCGTCGGTGCCGATGACCGCTTAGAGAAACCTATGGGCAGAAACTCCGCTAATATCAAACGCTTCTGCGAGGAGGCCATACAACGTCGTCGCGCTATGATGGCGTTTGCGCTCCTCATTGCCGTAGCTTTGTTCGGAACGATCGGGTTTCGGATTACTGAATCCTGGCCAGTCTGGCGGTGTTTCTACTTTACTGTGATTACGGTCTCGACCGTTGGCTATGGCGACGGAGGAATGTCGGATGCTGGCGCGAAGTTCGCCACTTTTCTCCTTATTTTTGGGATCGGTGCGGCATCGTTCGCGTTTTCGGTCCTCCTTCAATACACGTTGAACCGTGAATCTCTTTGGAGACGTCGGATGCGCAATCGAGTCGAGAAGACTGAAGATCATGTCATCGTTGTGGGCTTCGGCCGCATGGGGGAGAGCCTCTGTGAAGAACTAAGACGTGAGGATCATACCTTTGTCGTCATCGAAATGGACAAAGAGCGCGCGAAGAGCGCCCTCGAACACGGCTATTTCGTTGTCGAAGGTTCGGCCACAGAAGACGAGTGCCTCATCGAGGCTGGGGTCGAACGTGCGAAGCACATCGTGACTCTCGCTGGCAGGGAAGACTTCAACATTGTGATTGCCTTGACGGCGCGCGAATTGTCTAACGACATTGAGATTATTGCGCGTGCTGAATCAGAGAAAGAAGTGCGTAAGCTACGCCGAGCCGGCGCCAACAAGGTTATCTCACCGTTCCAAACTGGTGGCGTTACGATCTCCAAGATGATTACCCATCCGCGAGTCGCTGAGTTCCTTTCCGTTTCTGGAAGTGGTCATGCGAACGTAGCCTTGGCAGAAATCAAAGTCGAAGCATCGTCGTCGATCATTGGCAAGAGTCTGCGGGAGTTCGGGCAACAGATGGTCCCCCACGTTTGTTTTGTCGCCCTTGAACGCGATGACCACGACATCATGATTCCGCCTCGTGGCGAAGAAACATTCAGGGCTGACGATCTTCTCATCGTTGCTGGTGACCCTGAAGAAATCGCTGCCATGAAAGACTCTGGACGCCGACTTCTGCCTGTTAACGTTGGCTAAATCGGCTTCGGGCCTTCTTTCTCTTTGCACCAGCAGTGGGCTTTTGGCGCAAAGCGAAAGAGTGTGCCAAGCCTAGTGCATGCCTTTTTGAATAGCCGCGCCGATCTGTTCAAATTCCGCCTTCCGCATCGAACTTCTGCGCCACGCCAAACCAATTGTTCGTGCCGGGCCTTTCGAAGCAAATGGAATGGCGCAAATCCCCTCCAAGCGGTCGACTTCAAGATCGATCGATATTTGGCGGCAAGAGCGTTACGCCAACACCTCCAGCCACTATTTGCACGAAGGTCGACATAGCTACTCGCCCGAAAGTCATCGAACTCAGAAGCGCCAGCATGGCAGCAGATCGACAATGCTTGATGGCGCAGGCAGTGGCCATCATCCAAAAGTAGTACTTGCTCCAGGGCGATGTCCTTTTCGTTCACACTCTTGCGTTTGGCCAAGGCGTGGTTGCTTGGCGTTGCCAGCACAAAAGGGTCGGAGAAGAGGGGGCAAGTCTCAACGTCGCGCAGATCAGATTCGAGCGCGAGTAAAAGGAGGTCTAAGCAGCCCTGATGAAGAAGCTCAATGAGTTCCGACGTGCGGCCTTCATGGAGCTGCTGGCGAAGCTCTGGATACTGATGATGGATCTCTTTGGTGGCACACGGGAGAACATTGGGGGCGACGGTCGGAATCACGCCGAGCCGGATTGTCCCTTCATGACTCCCTTGAAACTACTTGCTGCCTCCGAAAAATCGCGCAAATCTGCCAAGATCTCTCGCGCCCGCGAAGCAAGAGCCAAACCCGAAGGGGTTGCCAAAACACTTCGCCGATCTCTTTCGAACAGGGAAACTCCCAAAATCGTCCGAGTTGTTTTATCTGAGCGCTGAAAGCTGGCTACGTGATGAAGCAACCCTCGGCTGCATGGCCAAAGTTGAGATGCTTCGCTAATGCGACGAGACATTCGAGATGCCGGATAGTTGGCAGGTTCATGGGGCTATCTTAGCAACAATAGAAGCAGGCGAGAGGTGCTGGCTGGTGGTGACGTAGATCCCTTTGACTGCGGGCCCTTGCTTAGGGAACAAAGTGGCGAACTCAAAGCTCAGGAATTCATCCGCGAACACAGATTCTTGGGCCAAATGCGACCCGTATCTTGTTGCACACATTCTCGAAAATCTGACCTCGGCGGAGGGCTGATTACTCTAAGAGCTTGACACCTGCCCCAACGGGACGGCCGTTCCCCTCTTCTTGCCTCGTTTCTTCAAAGGTTCTCCTGCGAACAGTTAAGAGCCTCCTGTCGACGAGAGAATCACTACGATTTGCTTGGGTCGAAAAGTTAGGCATGATGAAGCCTGAGAAACGCTGAACCAAGGAATCCAAGATGGCGAATCAAGCAAACACACCAACGGATCAATCTTCGAACGTCCCTGCGATTGATCAATGCATCCCCGAAAAACTCGAAACAGCTACTTTCGCCCTGGGCTGATTCTGGGGACCCGACGCCCAGTTTGGGAGTCTTCAAGGTGTTTTCAGAACAAGAGTAGGCTACTGCGGTGGGCAAAAAGATCAGCCGACTTATGTGAGCATCGGTGATCATATCGAGTCTATAGCCATCGATTTCGATCCCAGTGTCATCGGCTACTCAAATCTTCTCGAGATGTTCTGGCAGAGCCACTCCCCGTGCTCGCCAGCCTATAAACGCCAATACATGTCGGCTATCTTTTGCCATGACGAAGCCCAGAAGCAACTTGCAGTCGAGACGAAGCGGCAAGTTGCCGAACGGTTTGGCATGCCCGTCCAAACCGAAATCATGGATTCGATGCCGTTCTTCCTCGCTGAAGATTACCACCAAAAGTATCGTCTCCGGCGACATGGCGACCTCGCGGCACCCCTCATAGAGGCCTATCCCGATCTTCGTGATTTCGTTGATTCAACCTCAGCGACTCGCTTGAATGGCTACGTTGGGGGATACGGGGCTCCGGCAGATTTCGACCGTGAGCTTCCTCTTCTTGGTCTCTCTGAACGTGCTCAGCACATTCTGAAGACCAAGATTCGCAGGTAGACTAGATTGGGGCGGCATCTGTTTCCGGAGTCGCAAAGCCGCCCGCACTCAATCCTATTTCGACGTGCTCTTCTTCGGGTCGTAGATGGGGGAGTCAAAGCCCGCAATATCAGCGGGTTTCACGCCCCGCCGATAACCACCGAAGCTGTAAGTCGCAGGGTGGTAGGGGCCGACAAAATCAATGGCGTTGTCGGCCTTGATGGCATCTTCTAATCCCAAACACCAAAGATGAGCGTTCACGAGCATCCGACGATAACCGTCGTTCAGAATGTCTTCCGACGCCCCGTGTGTGGTGGCGAAGACTCGAGATTGGGCATGGCCGGGATGGTAATGACGAACCCAAGCTATCGGGTGGCGTGTCTGTTGTTTCTCGTTCTTGGTTGGGGGGGAATCGAGCTTCATGCCGTCAAGGACGTGGCCTCGCGCCAGGGTCACGCTGCCTTCAACTGGGTGCCCAACGTAACCGCCGCTGACTGCATGCGCATCTTTCACGCCCCGTAGAATGGGGTGAGACTCCTGGCCATCTTCAAGCACGACCTTCGAGCTCTGCTTGTGGTTGCGGCCGAAGTGGCCAACCCAATGCTCACCGAGAATGCGCTCACCGAATCCAAATTTCCATCCAGATTCGTCGCCTTTGTACCCTTCGTTGTACTTAGCGAACTTTCCTTTGAGACCAGAGAATCCGTGGGTCGATGTGCGGACTCCAAGGACTGGGCGCCCTGAATTCAGATAGTCCTCAATGTGCTGCATCTGATCGTCAGCAAAGTGTTGGAATCGCAGCGCCATGACGACGAGGTCGGCGGTCTTAAGCGTTTCCAAGTTCGTGATGTGACTGCTGCCGGGCTCAATCTCGCCGGTCTCGGGATTGGTTGTGACGATGAAGGTGCATTTGAAGCCGTATCGTTTGGCCAAGATTCTTGCCAGTGCGGGTAGTGCTTCTTCGCCGCGGTATTCATGGTCGCCAGCGAGGAAGACGATGTGCTTCCCTTTGCCGATTCCCTCTTCGCCTTGCCAGACAACGGTGTTGGCATTGTCTTGAGCGCTCTTCAGGGGCATGGTTTCTTCCGGGAGCACTTTGACGCGAATCGATTTGTAGTGAACGATGCTGCCTGGATCGTGGCATTGAAAAGCGAATGTTCCTCGTGACAACAGCCGGCCGGCAAAGTCCTTCGAGCGCTTGACGCCCTTGGGCTCGGTGTAGTCGGCAGTGGTCTTTCCATCGACCTCGACATGAATATGATTGCCGCGCACGGTGATGTGCATGTCGAACCACTCATTGTCCTTGGCGGGAGCTTCCTTGATATCCTGAATGCCGTAAAGCCCACCGGTGCGGCGCCAGTCACCTTGCGTGTTATTGACTTGGCATTCGTACCCCTGATACGGCCAACCGGCAGCTTGAAAGAGTGTGTGGATGTAAATCCCTGAGTTCGCTTTCGGCTGAGTCATCACCCGCGCGCGAAACTCAAAGTTCTTGAAGCTGTGTTGGTAGACTGGCCCGTCGTAAAAGATGTGCGCCCGTGGCCCGCCCACGACAAGCGCGCCATTTTCAACCCGCGCCGAGGCTGGATTCTCGCTTACTTTCCAGCCGCTCAAATCTTGGCCGTTGAACAACTCGCTCCAACCGCCGCCATCGTTGAGTTCGCGAAGACGAATGTTACGCCAAGCAACTTGCCATTTCGGATCACCGGGAACCGAGTGAACCTGCAGTCCGATGAAACCATTGGCTGAAACCGAATCATCAACGTGGGCAATCGCAATGTCGTTGATCCATGTCGTAATCGATGACCCACGACAAACAACGCGATAGCGATTCCACTTACCGTTTTGGAATGCCGCATTTTTGACGGGATCCTTGCGTTCAGGGCTCAGCCAACCGCGGCGCGCCTCATCGTAGACAAAGCCAGCTTCGCCGTTGGTCGCGATCTCAACTTGATAACCGTGAACGCGGTTCTTTCGGTAACTCGGAAAACTGTGACTCCGAATCTGCACGCCAGAATTCAATCTGTCATCGAGGAGCTTCGTCTCAAACTCGAGCTCATAGTCACCAAAGAACCGTTTGGTGCACAGAAATGAATTCGGGCTGCCCTTCGCCGTTGTTCCGACAATGGCTCCATCTGCAACAGCATAAGTTGCCGAGCCATTGCGTTGTTTCCAACCATTCAGCGTCTTGCCGTCAAAGAGACTGATCCACTCAGCCTCAGAACTTACCTCTTGAGCAAGCGCAGAAATTGAAAGCAGGGCAAGTATGGCCAGGGTGAGCCACATCGATTTCGATTCATGTCGTGTTTGCATGCATCAAGATTATTCGCAATTCGGATCCCTGACTATCCCCTGAGGCCCACTTTTTTGTAACGGATCCCAATCTCTTGGTTAGCGGCCAATTTGCATCTTCGGTGTTGTGCCCGTTCGCACAACTACTGAATCGCCAATCTAACCAGAAGAACTAAGCGTGGTTCCGTACTTGTCCCGATATGAAAAAAGCCCACCACATTTGATGTGGTGGGCTTTTGATAAGTCTTGCGTACCGAACTTTAGTCTTTTGGTACGCAGCCAGTTTAACCCAATTGATTAGAACTGGTTCGGTACTTGTCGATCAGGACCAGGTGTCCATCTCCTCGTCGGGGTGTTCCTCTGCGTCCAGGATCTCGATGTGCTGCTGATCGAAGAATCGCGGCAGGATGAGCCTTAAGGGCACCAACAACGCGAGGAAGAGCGGGAAGAGCATCCCCCACGCGCTCACCTTCACCACCCACAGAACTGTGAGGCCAATGGCTTGGATCAAGGTAAATAGGTGCATGGTGCGGCGGGGCGTACGGCGGACCATGTGGCTGCGCGGGTAGAGCGCGGGATCGGTAAAGAGGAGTCCGATCCGGGTAAAGAACTGGTTGCCGCCGATGGAGACCACGCCCATGTACAGGAACAGCCCGTAGAGTATGGCCAGGGGCACAAAATGCAGCAGCGGTAGCGCCAAGAGCGCGCCGCCGACGAGTAGGTGAATGACGATGCCCGTGACGCGGTTCTCACCGACGTGGAGCACGTCACTGTGCACGGCACCGTCGCGGTCGACCCGTTCCTCTGCGGTCGCAAGCGCACGAAGGTGGTTGAGCGAGCGCACGGTTGCCGCGACCAGCCAGGGCAGACCGAAGATTGAGCAGACTCCGACGAGCACGCCGACGAGGGCCAGGTCGTAATGGTAGGCGCTGCCCTTATTGAGGTGGTTGTCGGGGCTGTTCACGAGACGCGCGGTGATGTTCTGGTCGAGGTAGACCAGCACCGAGCACAGGATTGCCGGAATGATCGACAGGAATATCAGGCTGATCGGTGCATCCATGAACGATATCAGCCAGGGCCGACCCGATGAGGTCGTAATCTCATTCGGCGCCGGAAGGGGATCGAGCGTGACGGCGTCGCGACACAGATACGCGATGTATGCCATCCCCAAGATTGCGATGGTGGGGCCGAAGTCGGCCAGAAACTCACGCGCCATCGGGACCAGGTACGTGCTCTTGCGGATCGCGCTCAATCGGGCCGCGACCACGTAGGTGCCGAGCGCAAGGAGGAGCGATAGGAAGGCGACGTCGTGACCGATCGAATCGCCCGCCCAGGCCCTCTGGAAGATCTTCACCAGGCTGTTGATCGCCTCGTAGATGAAGATCACGGAAATCAATGCGGCGAAAATCTCGTCCGTGAAGCGAGTGAAGTAGCGCATCAAAGCGCTGGCGTCCGTCATCGCCAGGATCACGAGGATGAGTCCGGTCCACAGTCCGACCCAGGCATACGCATGCAGAAAGTCGACGTCGTTATCCTTGCAGTAGTCGTAGAGGATGCCGGTGAAGATCAGCATCGGCCCAGTACCACCGAGGATGATCAGCGGCTGACCGGCGAAGAGCGCATAGATGATGCCGCAGGCTGCGCTGGCGACGATCATCTCCACGGCTCCGATTTGGCCGCCGGTCTTGTCGTGCAAGAGACCGCCGAAGATGATCGCTGGTGCGAGACACGCGAAGAACAGGAAGAGCGAGACCCCCAGCGACTTTCCTCTGAGCCCGTCCTTGAAGTCGGAGGCGTAGTGCGGTGCGCGGCGCTTAATATCGGCGATGATCCCGCCGAAGAGTCGGCCAGAGTAGGCCAGCCCCTCATCAAGGGGCCCTGCCTTCTCGGGGCGCGTCTCATTCTGCGACCGCACCTCGATCGCACGCCGCAGCTGGGCAGTATCCTTGGCGCGCGTCGCGAGATAGCGGAACTCGTCGTCGGACATCAGTTTCGCGACGTTGGAGAGCGCGGCGATGTGTTCCTCCGGCGCCCCGGGAGGTCCGAGGAACAGGAAGATTAGCCGCGTGGCCGTTCCGTCAGGCGCATCAGTGTTGATGCCGTGATCGAGGCGCGCGATCGCGATCATGTGTTCGGGGACGCCCTCAACATAGGCGTGGGGCACGGCTACGGCGTGCCCAATGGAGGTCGACGCCGAGCGTTCGCGCTGGAGCACCCGCTCCAGGACGGTCGGCGCCACCTCAGAAGGCAAGTCTCCTGAGGCCTCGAGCAGCCCGATCATGGCGCTTAGCGCTTTTGGAATCGAGTTAGCCTTTAGGTCGAGGAAAACCCTTCCAGCGTCACATGTCGCGATTAGTCTTTCCACAACACTCTCCTGGCATGGCCAGCTACACAAATACAGACGGCTCGGGGGCCGTCCTGACAGGGTTTAGGGAATCATAGAGTATTATTATGGCGCCGGGTTATTTTTGTCGCCCAATCTCCCGGTAGTCGGCCGATCCGCATCTTCGAATATGGCTGCTCGATAGCGGGAAGAGGGGATGGCTTCCGCATTGTTCGACAGATCGGTTGTGGGGGAACGCGGGGCGATGGACTGTTCCAACCGAGGGGATTGCACCTGGTACGGTACAGGCGATACGATAGCGGGAAGAGGGGATGGCTTCCGCATTGTTCGACAGATCGGTTGTGGGTGAACGCGGGGCGATGGACTGTTCCAACCGAGGGGATTACACCTGGTACGGTACAGGCGGGTACGGTACAGGCGATAGGGCCCAAGAACAGTTTCGACAAAAAAACCTAATACACTTTTGTGTACTAGGTTTTATAGCGAGTCGGGACGAGAGGATTTGAACCTCCGACCTCTGCAACCCCATTGCAGCGCGCTAGCCAGGCTGCGCTACGCCCCGAGTTCTATTTGCTTCCTGAGACCTCTACCTGACGGTCTTGGACTCAGGAAAGAGAATATATCACCGCTTGGAATCGGGTCAAGTATTTGGCGCTACGTTATTGCTATAGAGCTTTTTTGTAGCTTGGTAGAGATCTGATGAAACACCGAGGTTGTCATCGCATGGCGGTTAGATCTTGATGGACTTCCAAGAACCTGTTCTGAACTTGTATGCCATGAGCGAGAACCACGCGACCATGTAGACCACCCATGCACTCCAGATCGCGGTCAGATTCCCTGGGAGGAACTTCTGAACGAGCAATAGGAAGGGGATGACTGCGCCGATCGAAACGACAATCTCAGCGTACATGACATACATGGTGGCTCCAGCGGCGGAAAGCGCGCGGGCCAAGATGATGCCCACAGCATCGAGACATCCGAAGACAACCACCAAGCGTAAAGGGGCGGTTCCCAATTCGATCACTTCGGGGTCATCGGTGAAGACGCCGATGATGGCCGCGGGGAATAGGAATCCAAATAGTCCGAGTGAGGCGTTGAAGCCAAATCCGATGCGCGCGGCTGCCCAACCATAACGCTCGGCCAGCTCGGGGTCTTTTGCCCCCAAACTCTGCCCCAAGAGGGTTCCGGCAGCGGCACCGAAGGCCAAGCCAGTCATGACCATGATGCCAAGAACGCGCCACACAATAATCGATGACGCCAAGGCAGTTTCGCCACACTCGTCACTGATCACCTTGAAGAAGTAGATCGACCCGCCGAATGCGACGGCTTGCAATGCACGGGGGGCCGAGAGCTTGAGGATGGCTTTGATGATCTTGAAACTAAATCCACGGAGGCGAAAGAGGCCATAGGTGACGCGGTAGCGACTTTGCATGGCGAGCCCGACCATGCCCACGGCCACAACCGCAGTGGCAATGACGCTGGCCCATGCGGCGCCGTCGACACCAAGTTTTGGACAACCAAAGTTACCGAGCACGAGGGCGTGATTGAGTGCGATGTTGAGCACATTCATGACCACGCCGGCCCAGATGTCTGGACGGGTTATGCCGATTCCATAGAAGAAACCACGGAAGGCCCAAAGCAGGCTGACGACGACAAAACCGCCGACGCGAATCTCCAAATATCCGGATGCCAGAGGCAAGACCGCTTCGATCTTAGGGTTGCCAGCAAAGACCAATTGGACGATGTCATCCATGAGGGTGACGCCCAGTAAGCCAACGAGAAGGCCAATGGCGATTTGCAGAACGAGACCGTTGTTAAAGACGATGCCACACGCTTCGTCGTCTTGCTCGCCGTAACGACGGGCCGTCAACGATTGGATGCCCATGAAACAGGACGAGAAGATCAAGAAGACGATCAGGTAGATAACGCCTGACTGAGCCATGGAAGCTAAGGGTCCATTGCCCTCGAGTTTCCCCAAGTACCAGGTGTCAGTGAGGCCGATGAAGATCTGCGACATATTCCCAATCAGGAGCGGGATGGCCAGGCTCAAGACTCGGCGCGACAGAATTTTCTTATCGAGCGGCAGCTTGATGGGGGGTGTCAGGATTTGACCTTAGCCAACAAAGTTGAGAAGAAGCCCTTCTTCTTACTGGAAGGCGGCTCGAAGTCTGGCGCCGGTACCGACTCGATCACTTGATTGAGTAGACCTTCGACGCTGGCATCATCGGCAGTGCCGAGGAAGTTGACCAACACCCGGTGACAAAAGACCGGATGCATCAGCTCACGAATGTCGGCGTGACGTGGCTGAGTATCGCCACGCATCAAGGCAAAGACTTTGGCGCCCATCACTAAGGCTTGCGCAGCCCGTGGGCCAGCGCCAAAGGAAACATATTTTTTGATCGCGGCAGGGGCACTTGGGTCATCAGGTCTTGTTCGCCGAGTTAGCTTGTTGGCGTAGTCAGCAATCTCTTCTGGTACTTTCATGGCGCGTACCGCTTGCATGAGGTCTAAGACCTGTTGCTTGTTCAAGACAGGTTCAAGTGTTTCATCGTGCGGACGGGTTGTCATCCGAATGATCTCGGTTTCTTCGTCGTGTGCCGGGTAGCCGACATTGATGTTAAACACGAATCGGTCGAGTTGGGCAGCTGGAAGCGGATAGGTGCCTTCTTGCTCAATGGGGTTCTGAGTGGCAAGCACAAAGAACGGGTCGCCCATAGGGAAGACGTTGCCCAAAGCACTGACTTGCCGTTCTTCCATGGCCTCCATCAAGGCAGCTTGCGTCTTCGGAGGAGTTCGGTTGATCTCATCGGCCAAGACAATGTTGGCAAAGATCGGACCTTCCAGGAACCTGAAGTTGCGCTCACCGGATTCTTTGTCTTCGACGATCACTTCAGCACCGGTGATGTCACTGGGCATTAAGTCTGGTGTGAACTGGATCCGGCTAAAATCGAGCTCGATGAGCTGTGCCACGGAGGATATGAGACGCGTCTTAGCCAAGCCGGGCACGCCAACGAGGAGGCAGTGACCCCCGGAAAAAATCCCGGCAAAAAGGAGCTTGATGACCTCGTCCATGCCAACAATACGCTTAGACAAGCGTCGCCGGATTTCGGCGTAGCTTTCCTCAAGAGTGCTGGCGGATTCTTTGATGCCGGTCATGGGTCGTCTCCTTGGGGGCATCATAACTAACCCTTGGCATAAGTCGATCAGAGGCAGACATTCCCTTGGAAATGCCCTTAGTTGATCAATTTGGCCACTTTAGCGAGATATTAATCAGGTTGATCTCATATTCGTCCGATATGAAAAGTACAAAAGTAGGTTGAAGGATTTTGAAGGAGTATTGACCGATGGTAATGACGACGTCCAGCTGTAAGAATGCTGAAGAGCTAATCATGGAATTGGCAAAAGCTGGGCTACGTAATCACATCCGTCCGATTTGCTCTGACACGACAGGCATTGACTGTCGTCTTTTCGATCTTGATGTGGAATGCGAACGGAAATCGCGGGCTCTCGACATGCTTGAGACTGCCTACAAAGCCACAGCGATATCTGATCTTGGCCCGACCGATGCCAGGATTTATCGGCGAGAGCACGAGCGTCGCGTGAAGCAACTGAATGCCATGCTCGAAGATCGCTCCAAGCTTCTTGCCCACTACGGACACGAGCTTGCTGAGTCGCCGCTTCGTCATCCGGCTTTGAAAGAGCATTACGAAGCTCTATCCATTTAGCCCATTCTCCAAGCCAACTGAGCCGAAGATATCCTTCAGCCTTGTGCTCAAGCGATGATCTTTCATGAAGCGCGCATGGAAAGCGCTGGCAATGGCCTTGCGCTCGTCCGGCGCTTGCAAGAAGTGAAGCACCTTGGCGCGTAGCTCCTCGATACTCTCGTAAAGAACGATTTCCTCGTCCTTCCGAAACAGGGAAGCGACATCCTCATTAGCTTCGGCGATCAAGAACCCCCCACATGCTGCCACTTCGAAAGTGCGCAATGTGACGATGTCTGGTTGATAGATTCGATTGATATCGATGTTGATGCCGGCATTGCCATAATGAGCACTCAGGGCCAAGCCATGGCCGAGTGGACCATGAAATTGCAGTCCTGGGACGGCATCGTGCCAATCTTCCTCACCGTGAACGGCAATCCCCAAGTCGAGCAGATTCGTGACGACAGAGATGCGCTTGGTCGAAGCGAGTGCCTCGCCGGCGATAATAACCAGATCGGCTTCGCCTCCCGGCAACTCTACAATTCCGGGTAGGCCGTTGATGGATAGAGCCTCGCGAATTCGCTCTTCTATGTCCTTCCGGCATGGATCATCTTGTACGGCCGCTTCGAGTGATTCCAGCGACGCGATGAATTGCAACCAAGATTCGGAGCGCGTGTGGTCAGCTAAGGCAAGCGCCTGCAGAGTCTTTTGGTGCTCTTGTCCTTGACGCCGCATGCAGGAACCAACGAATGACAACTCGGTGGGGTGAAGCCCTTCACCCACGATCACGCCTGGGCGTCGAATCGCTGTGTCCGCGGCCAGGGGAAGGAAACTGGAGTGCGGGTACCCGCACTCGGTGAACAGGCCGACGCGTTCTCGTCGCCAAGTAAATAGGTGTGTATTCTCAGCTGCAGGCTCACCAGGGACGAGCGGAGGGATTGTCGAAGCGGATGGATCTATTTCCCAAGCCAAGTAAGGAAAGCCCAAGCGTCCAGCCAAGGCGCCAAGGTCCGGAACAAAATTGATCGAGAAGACTGCGCTCGGATCAACAAGTGCTAATTCCCGTGCGATCTGGATCTTAGTCAACGCTTGCGAGTCGATCTGGAAAATGTCATGGCCAGCTTCGCTCAGCGTGTTGCCACACTCGGCGACCAAGAGCTCGCCCTGAAAGAGGGCGACGGTGCTCTTACTTTGAAGGCAGGGGCTGCCTCCTTCTTTGGTTTGGGTCAAGAGGCGGCGCTGCACGTGATTGCGCGGCCAAAACTCGATCGTTGCAAGCAATGGATGAAATAGCAATTTGGCAATTGGCGGCAACGGTGTGGCCCAAAGCTCGGCCCCGAGCAGGAACTCAAGAGAGCCGCCTTCAATCCATGGTGTGAAATCGAGGAATGACAAGGCCAAGGTAAGGAGCGAGGGGTCGGACTCGAATAGGATGACATGGCGTCCTTGGGCAGTATGTCGGAGGAAGCGTTCGACCCGTTGGCCAACACCAACTCCCATGATCAGGGTCGAGCCGTCCTCTAACAACTTGACCTCTCGGGCATGCTCGTTCAGCTCTGCTCGGGTTTCCTGGACCTGATAAACGCTGCGCCGCAATCCCCGGTGCACAAGATCTTGCCCCTGGACTCGAACAACCTTCATATGCTCGTGGATACCACAAGTTTCTAAGTGCTTAGCCAAGAGTGGTTGGGATTTGTAGAGGGCTTGGGTGTTTTTAGCCAGAGTTTCCTCTGAAAACCCAAGATCCTCCCATGTACGTTCTGCTGGTGCCATGGGCCTATTGTGGGGCATACTGCTGATTTGTGCCAGTTGTTTGTGGGCCATTGGAACTTGGTTGAAGAGGCGGAGCTTGGCAAAATTCGATCACGATGTACAAACTACTGATCAAGCCAATTTTCTTTGCCATGGATCCGGAGCGAGCCCACCATTTCGCCCTGGCCGGATTGAAATTGGCCTCCCGGCTCCCCTTCTTCCCCAAGCTTCTTCACTGCCTCTTCGGATTTTCGGATTCGAGCATGGAACAAAAAATTTGGGGTCTAAAGTTTCCGAACCCGGTTGGCTTAGCCGCTGGTTTCGACAAGAATTCCCAAGCTCTTCCTGCTCTCGGAAACATGGGATTTGGTTTCCTCGAAGTGGGCGCGATTTCGTCTGAGGCCCGCCCGGGAAATCCTCGACCACGCATC
Organism: Planctomycetota bacterium; assembly: GCA_047639315.1. Taxonomy (GTDB): domain Bacteria; phylum Planctomycetota; family DRQF01; genus S139-23. The sequence continues at coordinate 7,424 of JBLINQ010000046.1, read as the reverse complement.
TTCCGACTGAAAGGCGATCGAGGACTCATCAACCGGATGGGATTGCCGAACCCCGGGGCACAAGAAACTGCTCGCCGTCTTTCAACTTTGAAGAAACGCCCAGTCCCGATCCTGGCGAACATTGTGAAGAACGCAGACTTGGACGGCGAGATCTCAGTCATGGCTGCTGACTACGTCAAGACACTCGCTGCCGTGTTTCCCTATGTTGATGGGTTCACCGTCAATGTCAGTTGCCCCGCCACCCCCAATCTTAAAGCCTTCAACGAGAAAGACGCGCTCTTCGAATTACTACGCTTGCTGACTTGGGAGCGGGACAACTTGGCTCGAAGCCACGGCTCGGCGAAGAAACCGCTGATCGTTAAAGTATCGCCCGATGTGGAAGAGTCCGAAAAACAATCGTTGATCGAAGCGGCAGAAGCCGGCCTTCTCGACGGCTTGGTTCTGACGAACACCACGACGAAGCGTCCAGAGTCGCTGCAGTCACCAAGTTCTGTCACTGCTGAGAAAGGTGGGCTCTCGGGCGCGCCTCTCTATTCCATCGCCTTAGCTATGGTGAAGGAGTTCGCCCTGCGGACCAAAGGCAGTGTCCCGATCATTGCGGTCGGTGGAATCTCGACGCCCGAGCAAGCGAAAGAGATGCTTGACGCCGGCGCGTCCTTGGTCGAAGTCTATACCGCCTTTGTCTACGAAGGCCCGTCTCTTCCGAGCCGGTTGGCACGTGGGATTCGGGATAGCGGATGGAAGCCGTGCCCTTAGAGCATCGGCCTGATGACTACTGCTTGGGCATGCTGGTATCGAGAAGCTTGTAGCGTCCCTGGCCGACCATCAGCGAAACAAGGTAGTGGGCGGTCACGAACGATGGCCCCCAGGTACGATCGGTGTGCTGCTTCAATTGGCGGCTCTCGTCTGTTGGCCGACAACCAAAGGCGCCATCCGACGTCCTTGATGCCATGATGAATGGGCGCCATGCTTTCCAGTAATTACTATAGGCTTTCTTGCCCAACACAGCTGATGCAATGGCACCATTCCAGATGTGCATTGTGGGGCAGGCGTGGCCTTCATAAAGCTTGCCGACCTTAGGTGCATAGTACTTGGCCATGGATGCCTGTAGGGCCTTGCCTTTGCCGATTTGGCGCAGCGCCCAAAAAGCTCCAGCTGTACGACCGGGATCACCATGACCAGCTTGGCCAGGCAAAGGTGAATAAGCGACGCCACCGCCTGTGGTGCATTTCTTGACGTAGTGATAGCCGCGGATGACTTTCGCATCGTCCAATTTGACGCCAACACGTTGAGCCATACCCATGCCACCGAGGGCGAGGTTACTCATGATCTCGAGTTCGAGATAGTCCAAGGCATTCTTGCCACCAGGACCGTGTGCCCAGCCACCACTTGCTTCTTGGTTGTCCTGAAGCTTATTGACGATCTCTTGCAGACGACGCTTGACGGCCGGTCTCTTTTTCTGTGCGAGGTATTCGGAGAGGAAGATTGTGGCGTAGGAGAGCGACCAGTTGGTTTGATTCCAATTTGCCTTGCTGGCGGATGCCGAACGCATGCCACTCATGTCGCGCTCATTGCCTGCCTTGGCCATGATGAATTCGGCTGCCTTGGTGATGTTTTTCGCGTACTTCTTCTTGCCACTTCCAATCCACGCTAAGCCAGCCAAAGCGACGGTTGCGACAGCGTGATTTTCGTTCGAGACATGTAGTTGGTGGCCTTCGTCCTGTTGCCGATCGGCGAGAAAATTCAGGCCATCAATGAGGATCTTCGGTGTCTTCTTACATTTCTTCGGATCGTTCTTTGAGAAGGCCGGAAAAGGGCGAACTTTCAGGTCAATTTTCGTTGTCTTACCAGAGCGTTGAACGACGATCTTCAGCCTGCCGTATTTGCCTTGCGGCTTCTTGCCTTCGGTTTTCTCGACAGCGGCGCAGAACTTGTCGATGACTTCGTCCATCGTCTTGCCGCCGAGTGGCTTGCCTCCGACCTTCGTAATGATGTCGCCAACGAGGAGTCCGCTCTTGTCAGCCATTCCCTTGGACACGATTGACCTAATAACGATGCCCTTGCCATTCTTGGTTTCTTCAACCTCTGCCTGTGCCTGAATGCCACCCAGTGGGAAGTAGTCAGGCTCTTTCTCAAACCCGCGTTGTGCCATCGCCGAAGAAGAAATCGTGGCGAGAAGCAGCAAGTATGAAAGCATAGATAGACGCATGTTGATCGGTCTCACGATGGAACAAAGATAACGATTCGAAGCGTTTGGGATGATCGCTTACTATAAGACAGGCACGATCTGGATCAAGGAACCAAGACTTCTACCGATGGCGGCTCTGTCTTAGTTCTCCAACGATCTTTATGACGTTTAGCTTCCTAGGGATTGAGAGAATCTTTGAGCAATTTTGCTTCTTTGACGAGGGGCGAGTCGCCGTTCTCTGTAAGGAATGTAACGAGCGCTTTACGGGCTCGATTCAGGGCACCAATTTCTCGCCAAGCTTGAGCCTCGACCAAGAGCGTGGCGGGGAGCCTTTTCGCCAAGTCGTTCATGTCGCGCAACTCGTAGAGAACAAGTCTTGGCTGAGTTTCGACGATCTGTTGCAAGCGGTTTAATTTGCGGCAGGTTTCTGCCTCGATTTGGCAACGATCACGCTGATTCTTATTCTTAAGCATGTCGGCGATTCGTCCGGCTTCATCGAAGTAAGATGAAGCGAGATCGAATTGCCCACTTTCTGCGGACGCATCGGCCAAGTCCGAGAATAGTGGCATCTTGATGGTCTTCAGCTCGTTGCCACGGCCACGCAAGTAGTCTGTGCTATCGTACAAAGACTGGGCCTCTTGGAGCTGCGCTTCAGCCTCGACGAGTTTGCCTTCGCTCCGCAACTTCTTGGCTTCTGCTAAGTATCGTTCAAAGTCAGTGCGCACCATTTTCTCAGTGGTCACACGTTGCTTTTCCTTGGCTGCTTCCAAGATAGTTTTGGCTTCTCTTCGCTCTTCAGAGTTTGCCGGCAGCAAATCATAGGCTTGTTCGGCCAGGCTGATTTTGTCTCTCGGTGTCGTGGCCTCACGCGCTTGTACCAAGAGCGCTTTGCCGTCCCGCTCGGCTTGGGCCCGCTTCTCTTCAGATTCGGATATTTCTTTAACGACTGGCTCTTGCTTCTCTTCTTCCTTGGGTTGCTTGTCCATGAGCCCCAGGGCGGCACCCATGTTGGTGGCTTGTTCCTTGCCCTTTTGGGTGAGGCCAAACCAACCAACCACAATGAGAAGCAAGGCGATGACGATCATGGCGACCTTGCCAGTCTTTGCTGCCTTCGGCTCGGCTGGCCATTGAGCCGTTCCTGGAGAGTTGCCGTCTTCCGACGCCGCGTCAATTGCGTGCAGCAACTCTTGCGACGATTGGAATCGGCTTGCAGGTTTCTTCGCGAGGCATCGCATCAAGATTGCGTCCAAGTTCTCGGGCACATGGGGTGCGAGTGCTCGAAGACGTGGAGCCGGAGTTTCCAAGTGATGCTGCATCATATCTTCGGAAGGGAAGACGTTCTTGCCAGCGAGCAACTTGTAGGACAAGCACCCGAAGGCATAGATGTCGGAGCGTGCATCAGGTTTCTTACCCAACCATTGCTCTGGTGCCATGTAAGCTGGGGTTCCAGAGATCGCATTGTTCACCACTGAGTCTTTGCCACTCAGGCGACTCTGCACGTGGGCGATTCCGAAGTCCGTGAGCTTGAGGGTTCCATCTCCGGCGAGAAGGACGTTGTGGGGCTTAAGGTCGCGATGAACAATGCCAGATTCATGAGCAGCTTGAAGTGCCTTGAGTATCTGGCGGGCATAGCGCGAGTAACGTTCGACTGATATGCGTCCGCATTCCTTGATGACCGTGGCGAGGCTGACACCATCCACGAGTTCCATGGCAATAAAGGGACGGTTTTTCCAGAAGCCCACTTCGTAGATGGTCACGACATTGGGATGGTTGAGGCGGGCAGCCTTGCGTGCTTCCACCAGGATTTCGCGGGCTGTTTCTTCGTCACCAACCCGGTGAGGAAACTTGATGGCTACGTGGCGTTCGAGAAGATTGTCGAAGGCCTTGCAGACCTCTCCTTGGGTGCCTTCACCAAGAACGGCGATGAGCGTAAATCGATCGGGTGGCTGAACCAACTCGGTGCCGGTGCTGGCTCCCGAAAGCCCGCCTGTGCCTTCAGTCCCGCCGGTGCCCGTTGGCGCCGCGGTGTAGGTGGCATCATGATCCCCTGTTTTGGTCAGGTCGATCCGTCGCGTTTTCTTGTGGTCTTCTTCTGACATTGTTTCTCAGGATAACCGATTCCAATGCCATTCCTCTGTATGGACTTGGCCAAATCAACAAAAAAAGGCGAGAGACACGTCTCTCGCCTTCGAATCTACATGATGTCGCGACTCATTCGTCGGTTAGCCGGTTCCGAGGAGCTCGGCAAGGCGAACCGCATCTGGCCCTGAACGCAATCGTTCGAAGGCTGCCGCCTCCAATTGGCGAACACGTTCGGCAGAAACGCCGATTTCTTTGCCGATTTCACCGAGGGTACATGGGCGATCAGCACCAATGCCAAAGCGCATACGCAAGATCTTCTGGTGACGATCTGGCAAGGTCACCAAGGAATCACGAATCAACTGGCGAATGTCTGCCGCGATGACCTCTTGTTCTGGTGCCACGGCATTCTTGTCGCCCACCAAATCACCAAGACGTGTTTCGTCGTCCGGTCCTGACTCAAGCGAGAGGACAGGGCGATTTACAGTCGGATTGGCCAACATGTCGTTGAGCCTAGCCCGGGCTTCACCTGGGCCATTCTCGAAGTCCTCCATCATGGCCTCTTTTTGGGCCTTGCGGAGGTTTTGCGTCACGTTGACTGGCAAACGAATTGTCCGGCTCTTCTCCTCGAGTGCACGAAGGATCGCCTGCCTAATCCAGAGATAGGCGTAGGTCGAGAAGCGCACGGAGAACCTGGCCGAGAATGACTCGGTCGAACGAATCAAGCCGAGGTTGCCCTCTTGGATCAATTCGACGTAGGCCATTGGGCCGCCTTCAAACTTGCGCGCCACACTCAAAACCAAACGCAAGTTGCGTTCGATGAGGGGACGGCGTTCAGCAATGAACGCCTTGCGAAAGCCTTGGATCTTCTCTTCGAGTCGAACACCGCCCTTTTTGATGGCGGCTTGTTTGTAGCGCTCCAGCGGTGCTGGGCGAAGCCCGACCCACAAGAGGGCCCGAACCAAAGGGCAAACGCCGCCCTTACGCCCACCAGCAAAGGGGCGCTTGATTCGTCGAATTCGAGAGGCAAAGAGATTGTAGAGCCGCTCGGCCAAGGCCTCGACGTCCTTGCCACCAGGCTTGGCCTTAGGTGGACCCGGGATGATGGAGCGAGCGCTGATGTCTTCGCGCTTCCATTTCTCGAGATCATCCCAGACGGCCTGAAGTCCAGCTTCGGTGCCTAAGAAACTCTCGGTCCATCGATGTCGAGCCATAATCAAGTTGCCCAGAAGAAGGTGCTCTTCAGGCGGACTTAATAATTCGTGGCTGCCGACTTCTTGCAGGTAGGCTCCGAGACCGTCTCCGGGCTGGATTCCACTACCTTTGTCGTCATATGTACTCAGTCTAACCATTGTATCTTTCGCGAGATCCCCATCAGGGTCACTCGTGTTTATTCATCATTTCTTGCCGCTCTGTCCAGTCCTGAACCAATCTTGGGCCAGGTATAGAGCGCTATGTTCTTTTTTTGCGAAACTCGGTCGCGAGTCTTCAGGTAGTGATACGGCCCTGAATCGGTGCATTTTCCATGGCATTTACTTTGCCATGCGGAGTCAGTGTAGCACCCCCAGGTCGCCAGTAGTCTCTCCTGAAGTATAGGCGCGAGGAAACCTTCTGCGCGAGGCTTTCCCGAATCATCTTGAGAAACAACCTACATACGGACTTCTGAAGCTAAACGCCAGAAAAATAGTCTTACATCCCTAATTCTGACTGCTTTTACACCCGAAACAACACTTTGAGCATTAAGCCGTCCTCTTGGCGATATTTGCAGCTCGATTCTATTCATGTCCCTGATCTGTGGTTCTGCTCAATTCTGTATTCACTTTGGCCAGCGGCGTGCAGCCTCGACCCACTATTCTAACTGATGTTTTTGACGCAATCGGCTAGCGTTAGGGTTGGGCCCCAAATAGGGGAAGTTCGCTGGCCATAGAAAATGCTGAGAATCGACCAAGGACATGAAAAAAATCCACCTCATTCACTACGGTGAATTGGCTCTAAAGTCGGGCAACCGGAAGATGTTTGAAGAGCGCCTCGCCACCAATATCCGGGCTTTAGCCGCGCCCTTGGGTCGCGTTCGGGTCAAACGGCTCTATGGTCGGATGATCGTTGAACCAGAGACTGAGATGAGGGCCGAGGATTTGGCTGAAGTGCTCGACCGCGTTTTTGGACTCGCCTACCACGGTGAAGGGCTTATGGACGATGCCAGTTGGGAGAACTTGGAGGCGCTGACTGCAGAAATTTTGCCAGAAGGCGAGTTTACCTTCGGGGTTCGGGTGAAACGAGGCGATCAGGATTGGGTCAAGGGGCGAGGTGAGACTGAGCGCGAATTAGGAGCCTTTGTCGTTGAGATGCGCGGATGGAAAGTCAATCTTACCGACCCCGACATCTGGGTTCAGGTTGATGTTGTCAACACCATGGTGATTGTCTCCATTGAGAAGCGCCCTGGGCTTCGGGGGCTCCCTCAGGGGGTCAGCGGCCAAGTCATGGCCCTCTTCTCTGGCGGGATCGATTCCCCAGCTGCAGCCTTCGCCATGATGTCTCGTGGCTGCCATATCCATGCGATCCACTTTCATAGTGCGCCCTACACCAGCCAGGAAAGCCAAGACAAGGTTTTCGAATTGGCCCAAGCCCTGGTCAGGTTTCAGCCCAAGATGACTCTGCACATGGTCCCTTTTGCCAAACTTCAGCAAGAAATCGTCAAGAACACGCCGGCGCCATTCCGCGTTCTTCTCTACCGCAGGTATATGCTTCGTATCGCGGAGGTCATGGCGAAGAAGAGTCGATGCTTGGCCTTGGTGACCGGAGAGAGCGTTGGGCAAGTGGCTTCTCAGACATTGCGCAACATGGAAACTGTTGATGACGCCACTGATATGTTGGTGCTTCGGCCCCTCGTTGGCACCGACAAAGAAGACATCATACGGATGGCCATCAAGGCTGGCACTTATGACATCAGCATTTTGCCACACGAGGATTGCTGCAGTTATCTCATGCCTAAGAAACCCGCGACCCGAAGCCGCATCTACGAACTCGAACGGGCTGAGAAGTGTCTGGATGTGGACGACTTATACTGGGACACGATTCGGGGCATCAAATCGTATTACTTGAGGCAGGGTGCTGAGCCCAAGATGCGCGTCAAAGTTGAGAAAGAAGAGTCGAAGCA
>JBLINQ010000045.1:0-31859 GCA_047639315.1 Planctomycetota bacterium | reverse complement strand
GGCTGAAGATGAAAGAACAGAAGAGAAGTTAGGCGAGGTCATCGACAAGCTTGAAGCAAAGATTGATGATCTTGAGATCAAGACCCTTGTTCAAACATCTTGGCGCTTTGGTTCTGATGGCGTGAAGCAATGGAAGCATGATGTGCTGGCTGAGCTTGTTGGCAATCTCGGTGTCTTTTGTGACCAAGAGAAAGGCACTTACGCCGATGTGCAAAAGCGACTGGCTCAAGCTCAGACAATCGCCAAAAAAACCATCGCTGATTTCCAGGGGCTTTGGGATCAGACGACTGCCGCCATCATGTCATCGGAGAAATACGATGGCCTTACCTTGAAGCCTCAACTTGGCCTCATCCCCTTGGGAATGGACCCTCAATCCAAGCTTCATGAGTTTCTACATTTGGAAACCCATGAAGGCCCCATCCCGGTGCGTGATCAAGATGGCAAGATCACCATGACGGGGAAAACTGGCATCATCTTGGTACTGATCCCGAAGGGGACGTTTTGGATGGGGTCACAGAAGACCGACCCAAAGGGGCAGAACTTTGATCCACAATCTCGACCCGATGAAGAGCTGCGAGAGGTAGAAATTGGCAAGCCGTTTTTTCTCGCTAAGTACGAGATGACGCAGGGCCAATGGCAGCGATCTCCGGCGGTCAGCACGACGCCGAGCTACTATGGCGTTGACTGGAGCTACAAAGGTCATAAAGGGAAAGTGAGCTTGCTGAATCCAGTAGAACAAGTTTCCTGGACGATGTGCACGACTTTGTTGGTCCGTATTGGCCTTGCTCTTCCCAGTGAAGAACAATGGGAATATGCAGCTCGTGCTGGCACATCATCCATCTTTGTTGGTGGCACCAATGAAGTGAAGGGCATCTCCTCATGGGGCAACATTGCTGGTCTTGAGACTAAGGGGGTCTTCTCCTCTTCAGAGAGCCTAGTCCGAGACGATTACATCGTTCATGCCCCGGTTGGGCAATTCAGCGCCAGTTCCTTTGGTCTCTTTGACGTTTTGGGGAATGTCAGGGAATGGACGTCTACAAAAACAAGCTCCTCCAACCGTGTGTCCCGTGGCGGCAGCTTTCTTGTCACCGCTCTGAATGCTCGAGTAGCTTACAGGATCAACTTCACCGTGGTGCAGCGCTACAATAACTTGGGCCTGCGCCCGTTTTCCCAGGTTTCTTCCGACTGAACTTCTTTACCACTTTACCACTCACGTAAACCTCTTAATGATCGAGTGTTAGAAGCCATGGGCTGGCAAAGCGCAGCGCCAGCCTTTTGGCTTCGGTGCGCATGCCGTAAGTTCCTTCAAAAAAATTCGAAAAGGGTGTTGTGGATGCGGGGTGGCGGGCTCATCGGGAGGAGCGCCGCGCCAAATTTTGGCGCCGTAACCGGAGCCCTCCATGAAGCCCAAAATCATCACCCTGCCCTACTCCCCTACCCTTGGTGGCTTTGACGACGAGCCACTCACGTCTTTCGTCAAAGGCAAAACGGTCCTGACTTTTCGTGAGCACTTTTTCTCTGTCAACGAAATGCCCCACATCGTATGTGTGTTGACTTGCCAAGAACCCATCGTAAATGAAGCGGTGGACCAAACCCTTAAGAAACAGCGTAGATCTGCTGTGCCCTCAACAGATGAATTGTCGGCAGGTTTAGCCGAAGGTGACCGGCTGGTTTTCAACGCGATAAGAAGTTGGCGATCAAATCTTGCCCAGGAAGAAGGCGTTCCTCCTTACGTAATCCTCACCAACAAGCAGCTTCTTGCCATTGTCGCGCAACGCCCAGAATCTCTGGCCGCTTTGGGTCATGTGGAAGGCATCGGCAAGAAGAAGATTGAACGATTTGGCGCACAGCTATTGCAAGCTCTTCAGACAACGACGGCAGCCCCCACAGAAGAGATTCCGTCATGAATCAGCCCCACCAACGACAACCAGCGAAACCCGCCACCAAAGAACTCCTGTGCCTGCAGAAATGGGAGGAGATGGCCGATTGGTTTCTTGAAACTTCATCTCGCTGGCCCAAGTCTGTGCGCTTTACTTTGACGCAGCGGCTGCAGAATCATGTGTTAGATGTGTTGGAATTACTGGTTGAGCTACGCTACCAGCCGCAAAAGCGAGTCGCCGGACTTCGAGAGGTCAACTTGCAGTTGACTCGCATTCGTTATCTCTTGCGGTTGGTTCATAAACGTAAGATCAATTCTGTTCGGTCGTTTGAGTTTGCCATGCGGCAGATTGACGAGGTTGGCAGAATGCTCCATGGCTGGGGTGAGAATGCAAAATCAAGGGCTGTGTCATGAAAAGGGCCGGCAACTTGTGGCCTCAGGTTGTGAGCTTCCCCAACTTCTTGGAGGCGGCCCATAAAGCAGCCAAGGGCAAGAAACAATCAGCTGGTGTGGCAAGGTTTATGGCCCACCTTGAGCCCGAAGTTTTACAACTCCAGCGCGAGCTCGAAAACGGCACATGGACACCTGGGACGCCATTCTGTTTTGACATTCATGACCCAAAGACCAGAACAATCAGCGCCGCCCCGTTTCGGGACCGCGTCGTTCACCATGCTCTGATCGCTCCTCTGGAACCAATCTTTGAGCGGCGGATGATCCACACCAGCTACGCCTGTCGCAAAGGCAAAGGACAACTCGCGGCCTTGAAGAAAGCGCAGCAGTTACTGCGGAGACATGAGCGCTTTGTCAAGCTCGACATCCGAAGGTGTTTTCCTTCGATGCGTCATGATGTGGTCTTGGAGACGCTGGCCAACACTGTCAAAGACCGCCGAGTGTTGAGTCTTTGCGAGCGGCTGGTTCGGTTTGGCGGTGGCAATGTGGGTTTGCCTATTGGCAACCTGACCAGCCAATGGTTTGCTAATCTCGTCATGGACAGGCTCGATCACTTTGTGAAAGACCAATTGGGTGTGTCTGGTTATCTGCGCTACATGGACGACTTTGTCTTGTTTGAAGATGACAAGAATGAGTTAACCGAACACCTGGAGAACGTCGCGGGATTTCTCCACGATATGTTGGGCCTTCAAGTCAAAGAACGAGCAACAATTCATGGGCCTGCACGAATCGGATTGCCCTTTCTTGGTTGGCATATTCATCGGGGTTTGATGAGACTGCGTCCCGAGAATTTGCGGCGCAGCAAATGGCGACTGAGGTTGCGTCATTGGGAACATAGACAAGGTTGGATTAGCGAAGAAGAACTGGCGGATTGCACAAGATCAGTCATTGCTCATCTTCGATGTGGCTCAACTCATGAGCTGCGAAAGAATTGGCCTTGGCCATGTTTGAAATAGGGAAAGAGCTTTCTGCTCCTCCAACCGTGTGAACCGTGGCGGCAGCTTTAATGACACCGCTCTGAATGCTCGAGTAGCGAACAGGAACATAACGATGATGGCGACCTCAATTGGGTTATCCGCAAGATTCTTGCCTTTTACACCGAGGAGCAGCGCAACAATAACTTGGGCCTGCGCCCGTTTTTCCAATGCCTCCAATGGTGAGTTTGACAAGATGATTGTGAAAGCAGGATTTCGTCACAGCACAATGGAGGCCCAGGCTCTTTTCCTGTGCAAGGTAGTGACCTTGCCGAACAGCTCGTGCGGTCCCGAGTGGTAGGCAATGCCGAAGCTGGGGGCCGCATTCTTGTGCGCAAAGAGGCGCCGGTAGACTACCGGATCCAAGTGCGACTACCGCGACAGATTGCGTCTAATTGCGTCACTTTGCGACAGTTGCTGAACTGAATCCTCTGAAGTAAGGTGCGCCCCACGAGTCACTTACAAACCAGCTGCACGGTTTTGTTGGAGTAGTTCCTAATCCGAAGGTAGTTGTACAGTGTCAGGTTCATGTCGGAAGGCCGAATTCTGGCAGCCAGAAACACAGCAGCGCACAGTTGGGCTTCCACCATACATCGTATGTGACGGCAATCAATCCGTCGGGCAATTGACGGGGGCAAAGCGAGGGGACTATACCTGGTTCGGTACAGTCCCTGATAGAAGACGAAGATGCCGGCGGGACGCCAGCTCCCCCAGGTTGCAAGTCCACGCCTCTTTTGCCATCAATCCGTCGGGCAATTCGCGGGGGTTAAGCGAGGGGGATAGACCTGGTTCGGTACAGTCGGTTCGGATGTCTTTATTGTTTGTTGTGGATGAGGCGGAAGAAATTGGCGTGCTGCCTTGCGGATTTTTGCCAGGAGAATTGGCGGGCGTATTTGATTTGGGGTTGCTTGGCGGGATTGCTTGGGATGCTTGCGCGTGCTTCGCTGATGGCACGAAGCAGATCGTTGGAGGAATGACCGTCGTAGAAGTGCGGGAATGAGGCGCCGATTTCTCGGCTTGTTGGGTGATCGGCTGCGACGACTGTTAGTCCGGCAGCCAAACCTTCAAGCATTGGCAAGCCGAAGCCTTCGATCAACGACGGACAAATCAAGATTGTTGCATCTTGGAATTCTTTGATTTTTTCGTCGTCATTCAGCTCGCCCAAGAAATCAATAAACGGATAGGGCGTGACATCGAGATCCGCTCGCCCGATCCAGCGTAGTTCTGCTGCGGGCTCTTTTTGGCGCAGCGTTAGAAGGGCATCGTGTAAGACCTTTGGCATTCGTCTTTCTCGGACGGTGCCGACAACAAGCAACCTCAGACTTGGTGGTGCGTCTGGGCAGCTCTCAAATTGGGGCCAGCGTTCATCGAGGCCGTGGTGGATCACCGCTCGCGGTGCCTTGGCCGTTGGTAACAGATTCTCGAAGCTTGTCTGTGTTGCCGCACTCGGAAAAATGGTCGGCAAATCAAAGCGCTTCCATCGACCACTCTTGCCGGAGTCAATCCAAGACGAATTCTCTATCGACAAGAGTTCCGGGCTTGGCAAGTCGTGAATCGTCCGACAGCTGGTAATACCTCTCATTTCCGGTACGTGAGCCACTGGCGCCACCAGCATTGTGGCACCGGATCGCCGCACGAGGCGGGGCAAGATAAAACGTCGCCAAAGAGATCGAGGTAAGCTCGAATGATCAATCTCGTTCGTCCAATTTTGGGTCAACTCAGTCAATTCTGGGTCGGAAGGACGACGCCAAATGGCGACGAGCTCGACATCAGGCATGGCTTGCGGAAGATGCCGAAGCATCGCCAAAGCGTAGCGCTCCACACCAGTCCATGGCGTGTTCTCAAGGACACTAAAATCGTAGGCCAGAATTGGACGTCCCAAGAAACAGACTCTCCGGTCGTGATCATCAGATCAATATGAAGCGACAAACATTCATCGAATGCCGCTGTTAGTAAATTGAACTCTCTCGTATCATCATCAGAACCATGGCAACTGCCAAGAGAAGAAAAAAACGAAAAGGCCAAAACCGCATCGGCCGCATCAGCTTGATCCTGATTCCGGTTGTAGCCGTCGGCTGGGGATTTGCACTCCCATGGCTTGATTATCGCTGTGCTGGGCTCAACGAATTCCTCTTGGGCTGTCCGCCGACACAACTGGTAGAAGGCTGGCGCCTTCCTCTTTTTGCCCACGATGCCGAACAAGCGTGGGTTGTTCGGGTAGCCCAGATCTTTCGGTCAGATGAGCCCGATCGTTCCCTTGCTTGGCTCATTTATGCTTCGCCATTGGCCGCGTTCTTGTGTTTAGGCTTGTTGCAGTCGCGCCGTCGAGGGGTGTTGCGAGTGCTGGTGGGAGCTGCCAACGCGATAGTGTTGTTCTTCCTCATTCAACGCCTTCAAGAACCGATGCCTCAACCACCCCTCGTTGGCCTCGAGGTCAAATTGGGCATCGGGATTCTATTGAGTGCCGTCGGTCATGCCTTGGCGTGCTGGGCAGCTTTGGTGGCCGTCAGACCTTCCTGATTAAGCGTCGACCCTGCAGACCAAAGCTCATGGCGCTATTGAGTCTCCCACCGGCGTGCGAGAATTCGTGCCAAGATGCCGAAGCCGATAGTCATGCCCAGGAGAACCGCCAATTCCAGTTTAATTCCGCCAATACCTTGATCGCGCCAGAACACGGCTTGGTAACCATCAACAGCCCAGGCATTGAAAGTGAAACTACCAACCTTTTGAATCGTCTCACTCATCATGAATCGAGGGAACATGCTGCCGCCCATCGCCGACATACTGAGGATGACAATGGTCGAGATTCCCGAGAGTTGAGCACGGCTTGAGCACAAAGAAGCCAAGACCAAACCGAAGCCACTCGCCGCCGAGGTGGTCATGACCGTCATGGCCAAGAAACCAGGAATGTGGTTAAACAGGTCGACGCCCCCAAAGACAAAATGCCCCCAGAGAAACATGATGACAACTTGGACAAGGCCCAAGGAAGTCAGGAAGAGCCACTTACCGATGAGAAGGCGCCCCATGCCGAGTTGCGAGACCAGGGTCCTCTCCAATGTTCCGTTCTCAACTTCGTCGAGGAGCGTCCCGCCAGCCCCAGTTAAGGAGAACAGCAGAAACATGACAGCGATGGCCGCCGCGTAATAGGCCACCATCGAGTTCTTTTTCTTCTCGGAGATAAGAGCAACTTGTTTGACTTGAATCGGGCTACCGCCAAAGCCACTGCTGGAGCTACCCCCTTGGGCAGGGCCTTCGGTTTTGGCTTTCGCCTGGTCATCCTGTAGGAGCTTCTGAAGAGCCTCTAATTTGGTTTTCTGTTTTCCGGTCAAGGGCCCAATCGCTTGGCTCATTTGCTCGGCACCACCGACGAGCATCCGGTCCTGAAGCCCAGACATGACACATTTCTGCATCAGACCAAAAGCAACCTGGGGAGCCATGGGGTTAGATCCATCTGAAATGATGCGGGCTGCGACATCTTTGTTGGTAAAGGCTGGAACGCGACTGGCGAAACCCTTCTCTAAAACAACAGCCAAGTCGATCTTGCCCTTCTTCACCGTCTCTTCTGCCTGCTCCAACGTCCATGCCTCTTGCCCCTCGGCCCCTCCTTTGACCCGAAAGGCACTCTCAGCTGCCATTGTTTCAACGAACTTCTTCGAAGTTGGCGTCTCATCGAGGTCAACAAAAACGACACTGAAACGAGGCGTAGGGCCTCCCCCTCCTTGGCCACCAAAAATGATGGCAAAAATACTGAAAAAGGCGATCGGCACAATGAATGTCAAGAGAAGCTCAACGCGATTTCTCCAGAGACTCACCCACCCAATTTTTATGACGGTTCCAATCATTCGCGGAGCTCCGTGCCTGTGAGTTCAAGAAACAACTCTTGTAACCCCTGGTTTCGAATTGCAATGCCCTCAACACTCGAGCTCAATTGATTCAACTTCGCCAGCCACTCAGGGAGTTCTTTGGCGACGTCGTCAACAGAGACGGAAGCCTGACGTCCGCTTTTGTCATAGGTGAATCCTTGGACCGGCTCTTCGTGCCTTCGATCAAGCTTGAATGTCACGAGAGTGCTTCGTTCGCCGTTCTTGCTAAGCAACTCAGGCAGCGTACCGGAGGCCACTAAGCGGCCATGATCGATGATCGCAACATGGTCACAACGACGTTCTGCCTCTTCTAAGAGGTGAGTCGTCATCAAAATGGTCGTCCCATTCTCTTGGAGCTCAGCGAGCATCTCATAGATGCGCTCTCGACTTTGGGGATCGACGCCAACAGTCGGCTCGTCGAGGATCACCAGGCGGGGCTGATGCACGACGCCACAAGCGATATTGATGCGACGCTTCATGCCACCAGAGAAACCCCGTACCGGCTCGTTCGCTCGATCAGCTAAGCCAGTCCAATCCAGGGCGCGATCAATTTGTTGTTTTAGTTCGGCGCCAGCCAATCTTTGGAAGCGACCGAAAGCATCAAGATTCTCCCTGGCCGTCAAGTCGGGAAAAACGCCCAACTCTTGCGGCACCAAGCCAAAATCCGTGCGCGGTCGACCAGGCTCAAGCGCCTCACCGAAAAGGGTGACTTGCCCGTGATCTAACCGGACTCGTCCGGCAATGGCACGTACCAGGGTCGTCTTCCCGGCCCCGTTCGGCCCTAAGAGGACCGTCAAAGCCGAAGATTCGATATCGAGGGAGACGTCATTAAGGGCGCAAGTGTCACCAAAACTCTTACGCGCATTGACTACAGACAAAGCCGGCATTGAGGCAAACTCCCCGCAAAAAGAGGCTTAGGACCTTGATTCCGCCGCATACTATCGAAATCGGGCACCACCTGTTGTTGAATTGAATTGACACCACTACTTCGGGTCGAAAACGGACTATTTTGAGCTGATCGACCGTACCGCCAAAATCACTGAATACGTTGAGAAGAAGAATGAGCCAAAGGTGACGATCTGTTGGTCATGGCGTATGATCACGCCATGCTGGACCCTTGTGCAAATGTGATCTTCGAAATCGGCAACTCGTTCATGCTGATTTGCCGCGTCAAGGATGGACTCATCCTCATCGCCAACGAATCGGCAAAGTCACGCCTGGGCGCCGGTATCGAGCAGTGCACCATGGACCAACTTTTAGGGAAAGTTGAGGCCGATCGGCTCATTCAACTTCTCGATGAATCCGATTCCAACCATTCGGGTTTTGTCAGTCTCAACACACTGGCCGACGAGACCATCGCTGCGAGTTTCGAAATTGCGAGATATCCCGGTCAAGTAGAAGACACAGCAATCTTGGCACTGAGAGAAATGTCGTCGGACATGGGAATCGGTACCCGTTCCACTCATGGACAAATGGTGGGCTCGATCAGCGACGTGACGAATCGGATCATGCACGATGTTCGTAATCTGATCTTTCCTCTGATTGGCCATGTCGAACTTGCGATGGCATCGTTGGATAGTGGCACTGACGCCTATTCATCTTTGTTAGATGTTCAGAGCGCATGTCGCAACTGCGAAGATGATCTCAGCAAGCTACTCGAAATCGCACAGCAACAACCTTCCCCA
Source organism: Planctomycetota bacterium (assembly GCA_047639315.1). Lineage (GTDB taxonomy): Bacteria > Planctomycetota > DRQF01 > S139-23. The sequence goes on along the minus strand of JBLINQ010000045.1, from coordinate 23,008 downwards.
CCGCGCTTCATTCATCCGGTCGATCTCATGGAGAGATCTGCCATGGTGCTGGGATACACCCTCCCAAAGAACGTGCCAATCGATGTCGATGTTGACCCGCGGACACCACTCATTGAAATCTCCTTAGCCGACTGCCAGCAGAGAATCGTTGATCTTGCAGCCTTGGCCTTTCAACAACGCGGAGCCTTCGATGACGTCTGCCTCATGGCAAGTGACAACAGTGCGGGAGGCGTCACCTGTGAAATACGATTCACGACCAAGCAAACCGTTGATGAGGCGTTGCTCAGTAGCGAGAAAGAACTAACTCGCGCCTTCTTGAGTTCTCTCTTGGTCGACTCAAATCTCAAAGGTAGTGCAAGATCAACACCTACGTCCATGACATTCTATCTCGAAGTACCCGTCGAATTCGTTTCCCACGATGCCCTTGCCGACGAGGAATTGACGGTACCAATTGATGGACACGAAAATGTCGTCGTCTTTCATCGCGACGCGATGATGCGTGACATCCTGATGAGCCTGCTCACCGACAAAGGTTACACAGTCGATAGCTGCTCAGATCAATCCCTGCTTCGCGGATTCATCCAGAAATCAGCGAGCTTGGTCGCCGTATTCGCTGATTGCGATGCAAAAGACAATGAATTATCATCGGCCCTGACCTGCCTCCTTGACCAAGACAACCTGGCGGTGCTTTTGGTCTCAGGCTCTCTTGCGCATAAGAGTCTCGACTCACGTGTCCAAGAAATGCCACGTAGTTACCGTCTTGACCGCATCCCCGCCATTCTTAGGCAGGCATTTGATGAGAGTGATTTCCAGAATGATCAGGTTTCCTAAAGTCATCGTCCCTCTCCTCTTGTTGATCGCTCCGAATCTCTTCGCACAAGACAAGTTGCCGAGCGAGATTCCTGCGATCGTCAAAATTGAGGCGACAACCAAGGACATCGCCGCAACCGGCCGCTTCGATCTCCACTTCGCCATCGAAGTCAAAGGTGAGATTAAGAAGAATTACAAGCTGGCGGTTATACTGCGCGCCAATGGCGTAGATATCCTCAACCGCACACATGTACCGCTCAAAGGCACCTCAACATGGAAGTCGGGAGAGATCGTTCAATATACTTTGCCGACGCTATTCCCCATGGAAGCAGACCTCGGCGACGCTAAGACAATCGTCTTCTGGGCATGCTTCGTCGACCCAAAGAATCGTCGCTTTATTCCCTGCTATGGTTCATCTGCTTCGCGCGATCCTTTCGACAATGTTGGCTACATGCCGACACCAAAACTTGATCGCGCTGAAAGCGAAGAGGACACAGCCGCGATGTTGACCAATGGCTTGAGTCTGCTCAAGTCTGGCAATACGATGGCTGCTTGGGATGTTCTCGAGTTCGGCCTGCGTCGCAGTCAGTCTGATAGGTGGAAAAAAAGCTTCTTGGACGCCATGCTTTCGATCAAGAAGTTAGCACCCCGTCCTTTGAACGGGATCGAGGATCAAATCATCGCGAAGCGCATCGCCGATGAGAAAACCAGATACCTCCGTCAACGTGCCGGTCGGCTATTTGATCGCAAGTACTACCATGCATCCATCGCCATTCTCGATGCGATTGGTGGAACTCTGCAAGAGGCGGGCGATGCCGCCGTCATGGGTGATATCAACGAAGCCGAGCGCCGCGACAAGTCAAAGCAAGACACAAAACGCATGATCTTGGAGGCCATCAGCCCCGATCAACTTCAACTGGCTCGCAAAGAGACCGACAAGTTGGTTGGCGAGAAACTCCTGAAGCGCGCCGAGCATTACGTCAAGAAAGACAACTTACCCGTTGCCCGTCATCTGCTCCGCGAACTGCGGCTCGAAGATGATGCCGACCTTCGTAGACGTGCTTACGCGATGCTCGAAGCGGTTAAGACGACGATGCTCGAGTCGATGCCAAGCGAGCAGAGAACGATGGTCAAGGCTGCGGTCGATCATCCGTGCTGGGGACGAACAACAACTCGGATCACCCAAAACTTCATCCTCATCGGCCCCGAGCGCCTGCTTTCCGGTATTACCGATGAATCCGCCTTGCGGTTTGATGTCGCCTATGTCTTGATCACCGACCTATTCGGACGTCTGCCCAATCCCGATGGCGACCGTGTCACCGTCTACTTCAAAGAACTATGGGATTTTGGTGGGGGCACCGGCGGCGGCAAGACCATCAACATTGGACGCGCTGACCCGAAGCGTGAGAACCAGCGGTTAGACACCGGCCTTTTCTATCACGAGTTTACGCATTGCGTTGATGACACGTCCCCGATCATCAAAGGATGGCGGGAAGGATTGGCCGATTTCGGTGCCGTCTATGCCTTTGACCTGATTGGTCAGAAGACCGAAGCCAAGGGCCGTTTCAAGGAATACGCCCAGGCCTTCAAGGCTGACTACTTGGATCGTGACTTAGAATTCTGGCGCATTTCGAATTATGCCCCGAGCGCCGGCTTCTTCACTCATTTCGTCCAATCTGCAGCCAAGAAGAACAAAGGCAAACGGAATTGGCAGCCATACCGAGAGTTCTTCCGCAACTACCGTGATATCAAGACCAAGGACGGTCGCGAACAAGCCATGGTTCGTAACTTCGCCTTCAATATGATGGTCGTGTTTGGCGATTGGGTCTTCGATGACCTTCTTCGTTTTCGCTTCCCACTGATCGACACTGACCGCGATGTGTTAAAGAAAGAAGCCCAAGCCTACCACGCCGGATTCTATGACGAATTCGAAGACATCGAAGCACACGGCAAGTACCCCAATTCGCCGCTTCCACGAGATTTGGTCTTTCGAGAACTCATGGATCGTGTCGCGAGAATCCGAGACAACGATGAAGAAGTTCAATCGATGGCAGCCGAAGAACTTGGCGTCATCATGGATTGGCGGGTCATTGGGCCTTTTGAAAGTGGCGGCGCTGATCCACTCTCTCGTGTCTACCCACCGGAATGGGAACAGGATTTCTCCAAGAAATACATCTCCGGAGCGAACGTGTGCACTTGGCTTAAACCATCAAAGACTGGTCCAGTGTTCTTCCAGCCTCACGGATGGTTAGATTTCAAGTTCAACTATCAAGACAATACCGCCATCTATGCGTTGAGCCATGTGTCAACATCGAAGCCTCAAGATGTCGTTGTTCATCTTCGAGCAGACGATGATGTCGCCTTGTTCCTGAACGAAAAATTAATCGGTCAGTATACCAACCGTGGCATGAACGGCTCAACTCGCAGCTCTTGGCGCGGTCCTCACGCTAAGATTCCGGATGCCATTCACTTCGGGGCCAAGCTCGGAAAAGGCCGCAACAAACTTCTCGTCAAGATCAAGAACCGGCACGGTGCTTCCGGCCTCATTTGTGCAATCACTCAAGTAGATGGCACGCCCTTGCCTTTGTTGATGTCCGACAACCAACCGCCGACCGAATCGGAGAAAACGGTCGAGACCAAATGGAAGAAGCCAATCAAAATGCGCTTCGCGTCACGTGGCTCCGAAAGAAAGTTCGATCGCACTGTTGGTCGTCTCGGCATTGTCGACAAGGCCCTGGTTGGAACCGATCGAGGCGGCCGCGTTGCATGGCGTAAGTACACCGTTCGTCCGGGATTTCCAAAAGACTCCCCCTCCAACTTGTTTTGGCTCAAGAAACAAGTGACCAAAGGAATGCGAGACTTCCAACTGAAAATCGAATTGCAGCGAGACGGTAAGAAGAGCCCTAAGTTGGGAATCTGCTTTGACGGCGACGGTGGCAAAGATGGATTGGGCGGCTTGACCCTCATTATCCATCCGGCGGATGGCGACAAGCTTCGAGCAAGACTCGAGCGCTATGATCGCCTGGTCTACGCCTCCGACTTGCTGAAACTTCCGCCACTCCCCAAGAAAGGCAGTCGGACCTTGCGCGTTGAACGACTTGCCAACAAAGTCTCGGTTCATATTGATGACGTCAAGATATTCGATCTTGTCGACATACGCCCCATTACCAAAAGAGACCGCTTAGGATTCATGACATGGAGTCCTGACACCCGCATCAAGTCGATCGATCTTCGTATGAGTCGTTAAGCAAGCGACATTGGACCGGTTTTCAGCGCCGAGTTCGAACAAAAATCGTCATTCTCAGTTTTCTGCGTGACATGCCTACATGAAAGACGCTTGCCCTGAGATGAGTCAGTTCCGGGCACGTACCCGGGTCCTGATGTTATTGCCCTCGACTATGCCTTTGCTGGCACAGGTCCTTCTGCTTAGCCAACAGAATATCGAGCCGACTCGCAAATGAGATGAAGAGGGCCATCGTCCTTCTTTGCGAGCAATCACCGATGCGATCGGTGGGCAATGACATGAGATGACTCCCAATTAGGATGTGACCTAAAGGACGATTCCATGCGACACCTTGTTTACCTTTTGTTGGCTGTATTTCTGCTTCCGAGTATGAACCTTGGGGCCCAAGGCGTTCCCAATGCCACGCTCCCGCCCGAGCCGAGCACGGTCTATTCCGACCCGCAATTTGCTCCTCACATTTTCGCCAGCACCGATCGAGCGGCCTTCTACGCGTTTGGCAGAACTCAAATGAAAGACCTGCCGACAAGCGTGGCCTACAATTTCGCCTTGGGCGCCGGCAAACTCTCGTCGATTTTTGGCGCAGGAGTTCCGACAACTGACGGACGTTTCTTGCACATCAAACAGGATATGCAAGCATTGCAGTGGCGCTTGCGCCAGCGTGGCATCCTCCAAGCTTCAACATTGCCAGCGGACATCCGCGACATGATCTTGGCCTATACCCTCGGCATCAACGATTCCAGGCTCACTTGGCTGGCCAACGTCAATTCTCTCGTCCTCAACACCGAGCCATATTCCTTCGATCTTCCAACCCTGATCAGATTGTTGTCGCGTCCGATCACTTTCGAAGATGTCATGACCTATGGTGTCTATTTCGTCGCGCAAGAAGGCATCGGAAGTAACGACAACTTGGCGTACTCCGATGATCCAAATGCGACTGAAACCCATATTAAGACCGCATCCAATAGCTACGCCATTGGCCGAGCCTCAAGTTCGAACGAAAGGGCGATGCTCCTGGGTGATCCACATTTGCCGTTCCAGAAACTTCCTGTGCTGAGAACCTATTTCTGCCAGATACATGGAAGCTCGTACCAAATGTGCGGCTTGAGCCTCCCTGCACTTCCTTGCATTGGCACCGGCTACAACTCTGATTTCGGTTGGGCCATTACATCGAACAACCCGGACTCCTTCGACGTCTGGTGCGCCCAGGCCAACAGCACAGGAGCGAGTTTCTCGATCGATGGTGACCCCGTACCCATCATTCGTCAGACCAAGATCATCGATGTCTTTGACTTCATTTCCAACTCGGTCGTCCCTAAGCCAGTCATCATCTCCTATGCCGGGAATCTCAACACACCGATCGTGCGCGAGACCACTTTAGGTTTGACACCGACCATAGCCGCTGGGCGAACCATCTGGTACGCACGGATTGCGATCGACTCAGACAAGTCCGCATGGGAGTTTTTGATTCGCATGGGCCAAGCTCGTTCGGTTGAAGAAGCAAAACCCGTGTTAGACATGAACCTCGGCGGTGGCAATTACTTGATGGCCGATTCAACCGGCGACTTGGGATACCTTTACTCGGGGCGCGTCCCCATTCGCAAGGATCCAACACCGGGAACAACTTGGGCCAATGTTCAAGACGGCAATACCGGCGGGAACCATTGGCGTGGAATTCACCCCGTCAGTGACTTGCCTTGGGAGCAACTCAGCGAGTCAAAAAAATCGACCTACGTGGACGAGAAATGGCTCCAATGCAATTCGGCTGCCGACTTGGTTAGACCGAATACAACGATGAACCTTGACGACTACCCCGACTATATGGTCCATCAAGAAACGACTCCTGAAACTTGGAGGCAACGCCGAGGCCGCGAGTTGCTCGATGCCCAAGACCGTGTGTCTTCAGCGGACTTGCGTGGGCTCAGCACCGACATTCAGGATATTTGGTACGACGCTTTGGCTCCCTACATCGATGCCGTGGTCGATGAATTTGTTCTTGAGCGTTACCCCCAAGTTGTTCAGATGATGAGCACCCTTCATAGCTGGGATCGTATTGCTCGTGTCACTGATACTGAGCCTATCTACACCCACATGCTCTACACCTACTTCGTCGGTTTCCAGAAGAAGTACAAGGAGAAGACCATCGGTGGGGTTTACGATGATTTTGGTTTCCCCGAACAATTGCCAAGTCTCGAAGAATGGTGGACCTCTGACTGGGATGTGGTCCGAAGCAATATCGCGGCGAGCGTCATCAATGCGGCGACAACCTACAACACACTCATCAATACGGTCCTACCTTTGGTCACATTCCCCCAGTCTCCATGGACGCCAAATCCTTGGGCTGGCTATTCGACCGTTATTCCCGAATGGGGAACCGCTCACTATGTGACATTGACTCCATACTCAGCTCCAGACAAAGTCGCCCTCTACCCAGTGGGCGGATCCATCAGTCAGTTTGCGCTCGGATCAGAATTGGTTCCCAATATCGAAGACACCATCATTGAAAATACCGGGATCTTGGGGCAGTTTGGCACCCTCATCTCCTACCCCATTGACGCCGGTGCGCACACTCTCTTCCAGGTGACTTTTGGCGACCCAGTGGAGGCCTATTACTTAGAAGCGTTAGGCCCGACTGAGATCGCCAACAATCCGAAGCGTTATGTCAACGCAGCGAAGTTCGCTGCGCGGATCTATACGCCATTCCTTTGTCGCCTTTTGGACGTCATTTCGGTGTCCACCGAAACGGTAAATTATAGCCTGGACGTTAACGTCCTCGGCCCCTAATTCGCCCTCGCCACTTGACCCCAAATAGAAATGTGAGTCTCCCAATTCGGCCAAGAGTTGGGATGACTTTTTTGTGCGCCAAAATAGAAGCCCTAACTCAGCGCGATAGCTTTGTTCTTGCACAGCAGAGAACTTTGACATCGAGGGCGCCGCCCTTTTTCAATGCTATGGATGCCGCTCGAATAGTCCCTTGGGTGGTCACTACGTCATCGACGAGCAAGACGCGTTTACCGAATAGGTTGGGCGCCGTTACAAAGCCAGAGGCACTTAACTTGCGCCTGGATGTCGCGCCGTGGCCAACTTGACTTGGCCCATCATCACTTCGCTTCAACCAAGACTCTCGCAAGGGAACATCCAGAAATTCGGCAACCCAAAACCCGATGAGGGCCGCCTGATTAAAGCCTCGCATTGTTTCGCGAGAGCGAGTGAGTGGGATGACAACGACGGCATCAACCTGACCTTGATCCCAAGATAGGGCCTGAGTCTGGGCAGCCATCAATTCGCCGAGTGTTGCCCCAAGACAACGTTCACCTTCAAACTTTAGTCGCCGAATCAGCTCAGCCAGGAGCCCGTCGTAGGAACCGAGAACAACGAGGCGACTCCATGGGACACGCTTGTGAAAACATCCCAAGCATCGGCTCCTCGACCGCCCAAAACCAGTCAACACGGACGCACAAACGCGACACTGCCTGTCTCCATCAATCAGGATGAGATCGTTCACACATGTAGAACACAGATGCGGAAAACTACCCGCCGCGACACACGGCCCGCAAACAGCGCAAAAGCGTGGCAGGATCAAGTCACCGCAAGCGTCCACAAATTGGCGGGAATATCGACGGATGTTCCTAAAGAATGGCATGCTGCCTCGATGAACTGAGATCAGGGGTGAAGCAATCAGAAGAAAGGCGGGTTACTACACTTGTGTCTTGGGTCGCCGAAGACCAACGAGCTTGTCTTTCGAGTTGTTCATCGGCAGGGGAATCTTGAGATGCGTTCTAATCCGAGCGACATAGGTTTCTACTGTGTCGTCGTCGTTCTGGGGGATCTGCAGCAGTTTCCCGATTTCCTTGGTGAGAACCATGTTCTCCTCGAACGGCCACTGGTACTCGGTGACAACTTCATAGACGAGTCGTTTGAAGGAGGCCTTACTCCACAACCGTGAGAAGTAGTTGAGTACGCCACATAAGGTCGCAATCAATGCAATCAGCCCGAAGATCTGCCCGACCGTTCCGAGTTGGTCAACAATGCCAGATGTACCAGGCTTACTGCTGCCATAGATATTGAGGACAATGGCAACAACCACACAGAGGTAACCCATGACGACTTGGTTGCGTTTGAAAACCGATGTTTTCAATTCTCGCAGCCGGCCGCGGTAGATGCCGAAAGCCTCTTCGAGGATATGACGTGGCTTTTTGTGTTGGACGGCACAGCAAATGAAGAATAGGCCTACAGTAGCCAGAGCAAGCCCCAAGAAGTCGTAATCTGCGTCGCTCATCGAGTTTGCTCTCTCTGCTCCGATAGGTCAGAAGCTGCCAAATGGACAAGCATCGTGACTCCAAAGGTCTTCAAAAACGGCCTAATACCACGTGTCGTCATGGTTGTGGTGATCACCACCATGGGACCACGACAGAGGGACCATGGCAAAGAGTTCGACCCAGAAGCCCTGAGACGTTGCCTGCGACCCCATCCATGAGGCATAGACGCCAAATCCAGCGAGTTAGACCAAGAATCACGGTCGAGATGGTTCTTTCGCCCCACACTCGCTGATACTGGGCCTCAGAGACGATTTGGAAGATTCCCTCCTAGGCTGTGGTGAGTGGCCGTCCCTTAACTATAATCAGGCGGCCGAGGCGAAGATCCGAACGGCCCGAGATCGACACAATCCCCATGTTTGCAGAGAAGAGAGAATTTCATGGTAGGTCCCGATGAAGTCAAGCGAATTGCCGCCCTTGCCAGGATCGAAATGGATCCAACGAAGGTCGAGAGTTTCGCAAAGCAATTAGAAAAGATGCTCGATTTTGTCAGCTCCTTGGACGCTCTGGACGTCACGGACGTTCCGCCAATGATGCATGCGTCTGCTGGTGACGACGTCTTCCGAGAAGATGTCGTTGGCGAGTGTATGGATCGTGCGACAGCGCTGAAGAACGCCGCTGACCATGACGGCGAACAAATCCGGGTTCCAAAGACAGTTTGAGACGACAATGACTCCTATACATGAAATGAGTGCGATCGACCTTGCCGAGGAGATTCGTGCTGGCCGCCTGAGCGCGGTCGAAGTTCACAAGCACTTCTGTGATCGCATCAGCGCTCACAATGGCGAACTGAATTGCTTCTTGGAAATGAACGAACGTGGGGCCGACGAAGCTGCTGCCATCGATGCTTCGATCGCAGCTGGAAACGATCCGGGTGTGCTCGCTGGTGTTCCGATTGCAATCAAGGACAACATCGACGTCAATGGGATGCACACCACGTGTGGCAGCAAGTTCCTTGAGAACTTCGTAGCCCCATTCGACGCCACCGTCATCAAGAGACTTCGCGCCGCCGGTGCCGTCATTCTTGGCAAGACAAACTTGGATGAATTCGCCATGGGGAGTTCAACTGAGAATTCGGCCTTTGGCCCAACAAAGAACCCTTGGGGTCAAGAGCGAATCCCTGGTGGCTCCAGTGGTGGCAGTTCAGCTGCGGTTGCGGCTCGACTCTGCCCAGTCGCTCTTGGGAGTGATACCGGTGGCTCCATTCGTCAACCGGCATCCTTCTGCGGAGTCATGGGAGTAAAGCCGACCTACGGCCGAGTCTCACGCTACGGATTAGTGGCGTTTGGTTCGTCTTTGGATCAAATCGGCCCATTCGCAAACACGGCGGCGGACACCGCACGGGTGACACGAGTCATGGCCGGCCATTGCGAAATGGACTCCACGGCAGCAAACCGAGAAGTACAGGACTACGAGGCCGAATTAGGCAAAGGGCTGAAGGGCCTTAAGATTGGCGTGCCCGGAGAATTCATGGACGAACGAATTGACGCCAATGTGCGCGAGCGTATCCGTGAAGCCGTTGAGACCATGCGAGAAGCTGGTGCCGAAATCGTTGAGGTTTCCCTTCCCCACACCAAGTACTCCATTCCGGTTTATTACATCGTGGCAACCTCGGAAGCCTCCAGTAATTTGGCGCGTTACGATGGCGTCGGCTACGGCGTGCGTAACGAAGGCGACGGCGACATCTTGTCGATGTTCATGAAATCTCGATTAGATGGCTTCGGCGACGAAGTCAAGCGACGGATCATGCTGGGCACCTATTGCCTGTCCTCTGGGTACTACGATGCCTACTACGAAAAAGCTCAGCGGGTACGCACCTTGCTCCGTCAAGACTTCGAAAATGCTTTCAAAGAATGCGATGTCATCGTTGGTCCGACAGCGCCAACTCCCCCGTTCAAACTGGGCGAAAAGACGGATGACCCGATCACCATGTATTTAGCGGACATATTGACTGCATCTCTCAACTTGGCCGGACTGCCAGGCATGAGCACGCCAGCGGGCTTCGTCGAGGACGAAGGGCAAAAACTTCCTGTCGGCATGCAGATCATCGCACCACCCTTTCGAGAAGATTTGATGTTCCGTGTCGCATCGGCCCACGAAGCACTTACGGGATTCACCAAGGAGAGCCCGCTGTCATGAGTTTGAGCGATTTCGATACCGTCATTGGACTTGAGACCCACGTTCAACTTCTGACGAAAACAAAAATCTTCTGTTCTTGCCCCAACACTTATGGCGCACCGCCGAACACGGCGGTTTGCCCAACTTGCTTAGGGCTCCCAGGTGCTTTGCCTGTCGCCAATCGTCAAGCGTTCAACCTCGGCATTCGCGCTGGGCTGATCCTTGATTGTGAGATTGCGACCTTCACCAAGTTCGACCGAAAGAACTACTTCTACCCAGACCTGCCGAAGGGTTATCAAATCTCGCAATTTGATTATCCCATCTGCGGCAATGGTAAACTTGATCTGTCGATGACTGATGTCGAAGGTAGCGTGGGGATCGAGCGCGCCCACCTGGAAGAAGATGCTGGCAAGAACAGCCACGGTGAAGGAAGTTCAGGCACGTTGGTCGACCTCAATCGTTGCAGCATTCCATTGCTGGAGATTGTCACCAAGCCAGATATCACCTCAGGTGAAATGGCTTACGCCTACCTAACCGAACTGAAGCTGCGCCTTCGTTACGCTGGCATCAGCGACTGCGACATGGAAAAAGGCAGCCTTCGTTGCGATGTCAATGTCAGCCTCAAGCCGAAAGGCCGCAAGGAATTTGGCACCAAGATCGAGCTGAAGAACCTGAATTCATTCAAGATGGTTCGCCGATCGATTGAATTCGAACAAAAACGGCAACTCGCTATCTACGAGAGTGGCGCCACGATCGATAAAGAAGAGACGCGCCTCTGGGATGATGTTGCCGGTGAAACGCGGTTGATGAGGAAGAAGGAAGACAGCGCCGATTATCGCTACTTCCCAGATCCAGATCTCCCACCGTTTCACATCACTGAAAAATGGATCGATGAAGTTCGCCGCGAGCTTCCAGAAATGCCTGCAGCCAAAAAACAGCGATTCATGACTGAATTGTCTCTACCCGAATATGACGCAGGAATTTTGGTGCAAGATCGCGAAGTCGCTGATTGGTTTGAGGTCGTCGCGAAACTCTGTGGCGATCCGAAACAAGCATCAAACTGGATTGGCAGCGAACTTTTCTCGGTGCTCAACGAGAAACATTGCTCCATCAACGATCTGGCTCTCACGCCCCAAGGCCTGTCAGATCTCATCGGCCTCACGCAAGACGGCACTCTCAACAACAAGAGTGCACGGAAGCTCTTCCATGCCATTGTCGAGACCGGGGAAGACCCGAAGTCAAAGGCGGAATCGATGGGACTCATTCAAGTTTCTGACGAAGGCGAATTGGAAGCCATCGTCAAAGCAGCCATCGAGGCCAACCCAAAAGCAGTCGAAGACATCAAGAATGGCAAGGGCAAAGCAGTCGGCGCTATCGTTGGCTACGTGATGAAAGCGACAAAAGGACGTGCGAACCCCGGCGTCGTCAATCAGTTAATGAACAAGATAATTAAGGGCTGATCATTTGCGCGCCGCCACATACACACCAAGCATGACTATGCTACGCTTGGTGATTGCTCTCTTCCTTCTGACTCTGTGCAATGCCTGCGCAATTTCGGACCGACCGTATCGTCAGTTGGCCCTGAACCAAGGATTGCGCCACGACGGTTGGATCATCGGCATCGAGCAGGCGCGCCGAAAAGCCATTGATGGCCCCAAAATAGGTCAGCACGATCCGGTCCATTATCGCTCAGAACGGCTTCCTTGGATCGACGCGGAGATCAAGGAACTCAGGAAGAAGCCGGGTTACGCGCGCACCGATTTCGATGAACAACGAATTGCTGAGCAAGACTCGGTTCTCTTGCGCAACAAGATCTTCAAGAAATACGCAAACGACAAAAAGATCCCGATCGTCACGCAGGTCTACGAGGCCTTTCGGCCGCAGGTTATTGACACGGACCGCTACGTCTCTGTCGATCTATTCAATGCTCATGATCGAGACGGTTCCGGGGTCATCGGAAAGACTCGGTTCCGTTATGACGAGAGTTTCACCGCACTTGAACTGTTTCGCCGGCGCTTCGACGTACAAGTACGAGACGGCAAACACACTCATGTAGTCTTATTGGCATTAGGATGGCACGTCGATCAAGTTGAGGCGGTTCACATCTACAACCTGCTGATCAAGAACATGAAGGAGCATTCGCAAGGCGAGTTTCGGCCCTTGGTCGTAGGATTGACCTGGCCATCTGCTTGGCTCCAAGGATTAATCCAACCTCTGGATCTCTTAGGACACGTCTTCAGCTACTTCGATAAGTCTCAGGATGCTGATGCCATTGGCTCCACGATCGCAGCCTATCTGCTCCACAATATTTTACTGACTGACACGAACCCGCTCCCAGTCGTCGCCATCGGCCATAGCATGGGGGCACGCATGCTCTCGCGGGCCTATTTCTCTGGTCGCAATTTGGCCGCCAATCAGAGCCAGCGAAAACTTGACTTGCTGATTTGTCTGCAGGGCGCCTTCTCAGCCAACCGTTTCTTGGAAAGTGACCCAGACGAAGGCCATCCGTATTCAGACTTCGCCGCCATGCGCGCAAAGATCGTCCTCACTTCCTCTTCCTTTGACCTTGCCAATGCTGCCGCCCGCCTGTTGACCACCTTCCCAAACGTAGGTGGTGACTATGGCCTCAACGTTGCTTTGGACGAGCCCAAGACTTTCCGCATTATTGATTGGCCAGAGACGAAAAATCTGAATTCCTTGCCGACGAGTGACGTTGTCTTTCCACCGGGCGAGAAGAGAATCTTGATGATTAATGCTGAGAAGATTGTCAAAGGGGGCCGGGGAGGTCTCCATGGCAAGAAGGTCGCCCCGCACAACGACTATGTCGACACCGAAATGGGGCAACTTCTCTGGGCCCTGATCAACTGTGCGTGTGACAAAAAATCGGGCCAACCGACCGTTCATGAATGAACAAGTCGATTGACCCGAATGTCCCAGGTCTGCCCTCGCCCCGAATTTCCGCCGTGCCTGCCGAAATTCAAAACGTTGGCTTACTGCGAATTGGTACCCGCTCCAGCGATTTTGATCATTTCCCTGCCCCATGAATTCCTTGAGGAGGATTTAGCCTCATTGAGGGGCAATACCGCCAATGAGAGGACAAGAACCGGACACATGCGTCACGAATTCCCATCCTTCTGAACACTGAATCCGCGCCCTTGAAGTTCTCAGAGAGAAAATCTGAATTTTATTCGAGTGAAACCGCTATGCTCGTTCAAACCTAGTAAATGGAGTCATTTGTGCCCCAAAGCGATGCGACATGTTGGACGATGGTTGCCAGAGCAGCCAAAGGTGACGAGACAGCTCGATCCGAGTTTGCTCAGCAGTACCTGTCAATTGTCCGTGCCTATCTCAGTGCACGCTGGCGCCAGGGCCCCATGCTCAAGTGGTACGACGACGCCGTTCAGGACGTCTTTCTCGAATGCCTGAGACCGGAAGGCCCTTTGGCGCGAGTCAAAGCAGATGGCAGCGGTCGCTTCCGTAGCTTCCTGTTTGCCGTCGTCCGCAACATCGCGAGGCGGTACGAAGAAAGACGAGATACAACCGCGGAGAAAAGCCGCGGCGATTCCGTCCTCAATATCGTCCAAGCCAACGATGAGAGCATTGCCACCGCCTTTGACAAGGCATGGGCCAAAGCCATGCTCACCCGTGCCGGCGAACGACATCGCGCCAAGGCAGAGACCGAAGGGCCCGAAAGCCTGCGCCGTGTCAAGATCCTCAAGCTACGCTTTGGGTCGAACCGTCCCGTTCGTGAAATCGCTGCCGAACTCGAAATGGACGTCGAAGTCGTTCACGTTGAATACCGCAAGGCACGCGCTGAGTTCAAAAGTGCCCTGAGGGAAGAGGTGCTCTTTCATAACCCCGACTCACAAGCGACAATCGAACAAGAATGCCTCAAGCTGCTTGAACTACTGCGATAATCACCCTCATGGCCGAACAAGATGACAACCCAGAGTCCTTTGATGACCTTGACGAATTAGAATCGGCATGGGACCTCGGATTTGGCGAAGTCTTCGCAGCCGACGACGACGTCTCATCTAAAGACGATCAAGCTGGAGAATGGTGCGGTCGCTTCCGCTTGCTTGGTGAGATTGCCCGAGGCGGCATGGGCATCGTCTACCGAGCTCGAGACGAAAGACTCGAACGCGATGTCGCCATCAAGATCATTCGAAAAGACCGCCTGCAAGAAGGTGATACGATTGCCCGTTTCTTAGAGGAAGCGCAAATCGCAGGGCAACTCCAACACCCTGGTGTGGTGCCCGTCTACGAGACCGGACTCGATAATCAAGACCGCCCTTTCTTCTGCATGAAGTTAGTGGAGGGAGAAACGTTCGCTCACATTCTCAGAAAGCGCGAAGACCCATGTGAAAACTTGGGACACTTCATCAATATCTTCAGTTCTCTTTGTCAAATGGTCTCGTTCGCCCATGCCCGAGGTGTGATTCATCGCGACCTCAAACCCAGCAACATCATGATTGGCGCTTTTGGTGAAGTCCAAGTGCTCGATTGGGGCTTTGCAAAGATCATGGGTTCGGCCAAAGCACAAAGCTCTAATGCGGCGGATGCCCCACCCTCTCACACCGTACGTAGTGTCCGTAGCTCCCAGTCAAGTGGCAGTTCGGCATCGCTGAGTGGTTCTGTCTTGGGCACGCCGAGCTACATGGCACCCGAGCAGGCCCGCGGCGAAATCGACGAGATCGACGAACGTTGTGACGTCTTTGCTTTAGGAGCGATCCTCTGCGAGATTCTCACCGGTAAGGGACCACACGGAGCAGACAGCAAGACCGTCACTGCGAGTATCGCGGCCATTGGCGATATGCAATCGGCATTTGAGCGACTCCAATGCTTAGCGGGTCCCGATGAAATGAAACAGCTGGCAACCTGGTGCCTACAGCCTCAAAAGGGACTCCGACCGCGCAACGCATTTGTCGTGGCTGACGCTGTCGCCAGTCATATCGACGTTCTGGAAGCAAGCCGTCACGATGCCCAGGTCGAAGTAAAGGCTGCCGAACACCGTTTGATCCAAGAGCAAAAAGCGCGGCGACTCACAGTCGTGTTGGGGGCGCTCATCGTCTTTGTGGTGATCGCTGGTGCAACCCTGTGGTGGGATCGACTCGACGAACGTCGCCAGAAGATGGCTGATCTCCGTGCAGAATTCCAGACATTGATGGCAACGGCAAGCGAACGCTCTCGCGATGGTTCTTGGAGTGTTATGGATGAGGCTTTGGCACGTGCCAAAAAGATCGCCGATCATGACGACACGCCCCGACGTCTCAAAATGGACTTCGATTTCCAAAGCGACCGACTCTTGCGCGTCAAGAATCGAAAATTGGAAGCAGAGGTCGCAAATAAGAAGAACAGTCGATTGGCGAAATCTCTTGATGACATTCGGCTTTTGCCCGTTGATGATTCCGAGGAGGCGCGCAAGCGCTATGCCGAAGCCTTCTTGGTATTCGGAGTCGACATACACAAGAATTCAGCCGACTCCGCTTACTTCGCACTGGACCGGATTCCACAAGACCTACGCAATAAAGTTGTCGCCGCCTTCGATGACTGGGCGGCCCGAGAGCGAGACGCTCAAGGTGGACGCGCAAGACCTGCGCGGCGCGATACGCCACTTTGGCGTTCTTTGATCAGTGCTGCTCAACTTTTAGATCGTGACACTTGGCGACGCAAATTGCGCTTCTTTGCTTTAGACAAGGACCGCGGCGCATTGCTCACCATCGCTCGCGACAAAGGCATCGAAACGCGCAACGCACAGAGCATTTTGTTACTTGCCAATAGCCTTGCCCATGAAGCCGAAATGCGCGAGTCAGAACGTATCCTCTGGTTAGGGTTTGTTTCTCACCCCGACGATTTTTGGATCAACTACCATTTGTCAAGAAAGGCGATAGATCTTGCCCCAGGGCCAGAACGTCGCCGTCGGTCCATTACAACGGGAGAGTTGAGACGGGCCGAACGGCACGCATGGCTCTCTGTCTCTCTGCAACCCGCAAGCCTCGTCGCGCGAAGGAACTTGGTCAATATTCTCTTGCGCCTGGGAGAAACAAAGGACGCCGTAAGTGTGATCTTCGAGTCGAGCACCACGACCAAGAGCGACGTCGAAAACATGCTCAGTCACATCTATTTGGGTTTACCCATCGCAACGGAATATCAGTTCCTCCGTGAGATCGCTGCTATGCGCCCAGAGGACCCGGATATCTGGCCAAGGCTATCCCTATCGGCCTTGGCCGCCGGCGATTTTGACACCGCAGAAAGCGCGGCTCGTAAGGGTATTGAGAAGGGAATTCGTCATGACGGGCTGAAGCGCTCCTTGGCTCAAGCACTACTCGACCAAGGAAGGCTTGAAGAAGCGCAAAAATTCATCAACGAGAATGCAAAGGCGCGGTCTTTCCAGAGGATGTCGAATCATGTCAAACGGCTCATCGCCCTGTCCACCTCGCAACGCCCAATCGACTTACCAACTCCGGGAGGTTCGGCGAATCGCGCGCGCATCCTGACTTGGGCCAAGAAGAGCATGGCAGCAGCTCGTGCCTGGGACGACGCGATCCGGCAAAGGCCAAATCGAGAGCCCGGCTCGCGACCAGGCCGCCCAGAAGGTGGAAATCATCGATCGATAGAACGAGACGCGGTGGCCGCACTTGTTTTCTTGGCACTCGACCAAGAGACAAAACAAGAGCAGAGAAGTGAACTATGGGACTTAGCCCTCAAGATTGCCAACCGCTCGATAACAGGGATTCAACCAACCCCGGGGGGCCATATTCCATTGCCACTCCAGCGTGAATGGAAGCTGTGGTTCGTCGACCCACGACTGGCCCCAGCACGCGACGGCGTGTCACCCGATTTCACCAGCGCTGCGCAAAGCAAAGCCTGGCATCAATTCTGGGAGGCTCTTCGCGCAGGAGCGCGTTAGTCTTCGAACCGAACAATCGTCTCTAAGTAAAGTTCTTCGACCTGCTCCCGTGCCCATGGAGTCCGGCGAAGGAACTTGAGACTCGACTTGATGGATGGATCGTGGGTAAAGCAGCGAATCTCAATGCCGCTGCCAAGATCTTCCCAGCCATAATGCTCGACCAATTGGGTGACGATCATCTCAAGTGTGATCCCATGAAGCGGGTTGTTGGCTTGTTTCTCACTCATCTTGCAATTTCGTCCATGAATCGGCCAAAGTGCCTCACGTCATAGGAGGACGAGAGAAAAAGCACTTTCATGGTCCATCATCGCTACCACGTGACCACGATGCAACACCTATTCCGAGCTTGGCGACTGCCTTGATTCCGCGAGATCGGGAATCGAGCACCTTAAGGCCCTGTGTGGCGCCAACCATAGAGATCTCGGCACAGCAAAAGCGGCCCTCGGGAGAGTGCCGCTTTCGCTTGATAGGCCAATGCAGTGGCAATCGCTTATGAGTTTGAGTCTTCTCGATCAGAGAAATAATCATCTTGATGCCTGACGACATCACCGCTCACGAGGAAGATCACATCTTCAGCAATGTTCGTTGCTAAGTCTGCGATGCGCTCGAGTGAACGAGAGGCAGACAACAGATGGATGGCGCGCCGAAGCGTATCCGGCTGCTTTCCCACAATGTCTTCAACTGCCCGAAACATGCTGGCATGAACTTCGTCCACTTCGTCATCACGAACCAAGACGGCCCGAGCCACATCAACATCCAGATCGATCAACGAATTCAAACTTGAGTGCACCATTTCCCGGACTGCAATGAGCATTCGACTGAAATCGAAGGGTGCTTCAATGGGGTCATGAGTCGACAAGTAACGAGCCCGAGATGAGATGCTCTTGGCGTGATCGCCCATCCGCTCTAAGTCGTTGTTCACCTTCATCACCGATACGACAAAACGTAAGTCAGTTGCAACCGGCTGGTGCAAGGCCAGCACCTTGAGGCACTCCTCTTCCAACTCGACTTCGAGGCGATCGATTTCGTCGTCGCCTGTGCGCACAACGTTGGCGAGTTCTGCATCACGTTTTTCAAGCGATGTGATTGACTGATCGATCGCGGTTTCCACCACGCTTCCCATATGACGAACGTGTTTTTTGAGAGAATCGAGATCTCGTTGTAAATGTCCTGACATGTCTTCCTCCTCTGATCCCTCATTGGCCGAGCGATTCAGGTGTTCGAATTTATCTAAGTTTGGTTCATTAGGCGAGCCGCTTTGGCTTAGCCAAATCGTCCTGTGACGTAGTCTTCCGTCCGTTGATGTTCCGGGCTTCGGAAGATCTTCTCTGTCTCACCAAACTCCACGAGGTCACCTGCCTCCATGAATGCCGTCCAGTCTGACGCTCGCGAAGCTTGCTGCATATTATGAGTCACGATGACGAAAGTATGATCTTTCTTGAGCTCAATCATCAGATCTTCAATGCGCCCGGTCGAAACGGGGTCAAGAGCAGAGCAAGGTTCGTCCATGAGGATAACCTCAGACTCCATCGCGAGAGTACGTGCGATACACAGGCGTTGCTGTTGACCACCAGAAAGCCCAAGCGCTGACTTATCCAGACGATCTTTAACTTCTTCCCAGAGCGCCGCCTTCTTCAATGAGTCTTCGACCAGGGCATCGAGGTCACCATCGAAACCGTTGATCTTAGGGGCCCAGGCAATGTTCTTGTAGATCGATTTTGGAAACGGATTCGGCTTCTGGAAGACCATCCCAATCTTCAATCGCACTTCTACGGGGTCAACATTTTTGCCGTAGAGGTCGAGCCCTCGATACTGAATCAGCCCGTCAAGCGATGCTGAATCAATGAAGTCATTCATGCGATTGAAAGCACGTAGGAATGTACTCTTGCCGCAACCCGACGGACCAATAATCGCAGTGATTTGGTTGGTAGCAAAATTCAGAGTGACATCTCGCACAGCAATGTTGTCACCATATCGAATGGTGGCGTTTTCTGCCCCGAGAAGCGAGTCATAGGATTTAGCGTCTGTCACTTGGCCTTCTACCTTTGTCGTTCCAGTTGTCACGATTTCTTCTTTCGCTTCTTTCAACATTGTTGATTCCTCTCAGAGCGGTGGCGAATCCATACGGCCACAGCATTCATGACAACAAGGAACGTCAACAAAGTGACAATTCCTGCTGCCGCCAGATCCTGAAATTCGGCCTGAGCCTTTGTCGTCCAGCTGTAGATCTGAAGTGGCATCACTGTAAACGAGTCCATGATCCCCGCTGGCGCGTCACTGATATAGGCCACAGCGCCAATGGTGATAAGTGGCGCAGTCTCACCGATCGCCCGTGAAAGGGCCAAGATCACTCCGGTCAAGATTCCGGGGGTGGCCGCTGGGACCACATGATGAACGACGGTCTGCCATTTCGTTGCACCCAAGGCCAACGCCGCGTGTCGGATCGACTGGGGAACCGACTTGATTGCCTCTCTTGAAGCGATGATGATGACCGGCAAGATCAACAAAGTCATGGTCAGCGCACCAGCCAAGACGCTCTGCTTGAGTGCCAAGAACCGAACAAAAACGGTCGCCCCCAGAATGCCGTAGACAATTGAAGGAACGCCAGCCAAGTTGGAAATGTTGACGTCGATCGTCTTGCTAAACCGAGAATGAACAGCGAACTCCTGCAAGTAGAGAGCAGCACCAACTCCTACCGGAATCGAAATCAATGCGGTAAGCCCCATCAAGTAGAATGAGCCAGCCAGAGCTGGCCAAATTCCGCTTTCAGAGGCGCGCCATGACGGAGAGTTCGTCAAGAAATCCCAGTTGACCAGCCCGATTCCCTTGTGCCCCACATGGAATAGGAGGAAAGCCAAGAGAATGAAACAAGACCAAGTGAACGCAGTGCACAAGGATCGAAAAAAGAACGCCTTCCGGCGGCGAGCAACAAGATTGCTGGGGTGTGATTGATGCCAGCTCATTCGTACACCTCCTGAAACTTCTTCAAGAAACGATGGGCAATCAGGTTGATGCCCAGAGTGATCAAGAAAAGCAACATGCCAACGGCAAAGATCGCGTGGTATTCCGGTGTTCCCCGTGGAGTATCGCCCATGGAAACCTGCACGATGAAGGCGGTCATCGTTTGAATCGACTCTGTCGGTAAGAAGCTCATGGACGGTGTCGCCCCAGCGGCGATGGAAACAGCCATGGTCTCACCAACTGCGCGCGAGAATGCGAGGACGAATGATGCTGTAATTCCGGAAAGGGCTGCAGGGAAGATCACACGAGTAACGGCCTCAAATCGAGTCGCCCCCAATGCCATCGCTCCCTGTCGAAGTGAGTCAGGAACAGCTCGTAGTGCGTCATCGCAAAGCGACGCAATCATTGGCAAGATCATGATGCCCACGACGATCGAAGCGCTGGCAGCGTTGTAGGTTTCAGTCCCACTATAGATGGACTTGAGTGCCGGCGTGATGGCAGTGAGAGCAAAGTAGCCGTACACGATCGTCGGAATACCTGCCAAGACTTCCAGGACCGGCTTAACGATGTTTCGCGTTCGTGGCGTAGCGTATTCGCTCAAGTAGATAGCGCAACAAACACCAATCGGGATGGCCACGAGCGCCGACCCAACGACAATCTGTAAAGTTCCGACGACCAACGGCAAAACACCGTACTCGCGCGGGACGATCAGGGGATGCCAGGTCGTTCCAAGGAGGAAGTCCACTGGCGACACTTCGAAGAAAAAAGGCGCTGATTCCCAAACCAAAGAAACGACAATCGTAATTGTCGTTAATATTGAGAGAAAGGCACACGCAAAGAGAACCTTGCGAATGCCACTCTCGAATATTCGTGGTTTCTTTTGAGCCAGCGTAAGAGCGGCGTCACTCAAGAATTAGCCTCCTGAATTCGGGCGACCGAAAACTTTCTCGCTCATCCGACGACGGTTTTCGTCATACATCTTGCTTGGCAATGGCACATAACCAACGGCCTTAACCAAGCGTGGTGCGTTGTCCATGTAGAACGCGACGAAATCAATGACCTCTTTGCGTTCAGCAGCTTTCGAGCTGACATAGATGAAAATTGGTCGTGACAAAGGAGCGTAAGTGCCACTGTTGATCGACTCCATGGTCGGTCCGACTGGGCCCTTGCCATTGTCTATAGGGACAACTTTCAGCTTGTTTTTGTTCTCGATGTAGTAGGCATAGCCGAAGAAACCGAGCGCGTTGACATTGCCTGCGATACCACGCACCAAAACATTGTCGTCTTCGCTCATTGTGAAATCTGGACGGCAGGCACCAGACTTGTGGTTAATGACTTCAGTGAAGTAGTCAAAGGTACCGGAATCAACACCTGGGCCGAACAACTTGATTTCCTTGTCCGGCCATTCAGCGCGAATGTCACTCCACATGGTGACCTTGCTGCCGACTTTCCAGATCATGTTGAGTTCAGCCACTGTTAGGTGGTCGACAAAGTCGTTGTCTTTATTGATCACGACACTAAGACCGTCATATGCGACTGGCAATTCAATAAAGTTGATGTCGTTTTCTTTGGCCTTATTGGCTTCTTTGTCTTTGATTAGGCGGGAGGCATCGTTGATGTCTGTCTCACCGACTGTGAACTTCTTGAAGCCACCGCCTGTGCCTGAAATACCAATCGTGACACGCACATCATCCCGCTGCCGTTGAAATTCAACTGCGACGGCTTCTGTGATTGGGAAGACGGTACTTGAACCATCAATCTTCACAGACAGCTTGTCGGAAGACTGACCGCAACTAACCAAGATCAAGCACAGGGCCGCAACAAACAGATTCTTCATCAATCGACTCCTTGTCAGCGTTGCGCTGACTGTCAAATTCTTGTTTCTAACCGCAATCGAGTCGACATCTCTGAGCGATGGCCGACTTAAGTAAAGACAATGTGCCGACGATATTTGTAAATCTTGTAAAGACTCCATGAAACATTGGGGCAGGACCTGGCCGGAACAGGCTAAGAATTTGATATCAATAGATTTAGGGGCGATATCGACGGGAGAAATGTGGCAAAAGGCCCCCAGGACGCCAAGCTTGACACAACCAGATCGGCGCGGACTTGATCCTGAAGCGCCAACACCCTGGATTTCGGGCCTTGAGGGTCAAGCCCCCCGCGAGGACGTTCCGCAACTCGCGTATTGGCCAGAAATGCTCGAAAGATGTGAATAGGAATGGGTGCTACCCTGTTCCATCTTGTGACGAACAATAGAGAATCAAAATAGACACCCGCGAAGGGGCATGGGGGCGACATTCCTAAGCATTATGGTGATACCCAAATTGTCAGCTATCATACCGCAACATCAGTTAGCGTCAGGATTGAAAAAGTCATGAACCGATATTCAGCCATCTCTTTACTCTTCCTCAGCTTCTTCTTGCTTAGCTGTGGCTCCGAGATAACAACAGAGAAACTCGCCATGGAGGCCAAGGCCATGAGCCCTCAGACATCAGAAGACGAACTCGCGACATTCGGTGCAGGCTGCTATTGGTGCATTGAAGCCGTACTGCAACAAGTCGACGGTGTGACCAAACTCGAATCCGGTTTCATGGGCGGTCAAGTTGATGACCCAAGCTATGCAGCCGTCTGCAATGGTACGACAGGCCA